>NZ_DATFMA010000022.1:0-15783 GCF_035267225.1 Ornithinimicrobium sp. | reverse complement strand
GGACCACGAGGACCACGAGGACCACCAGGACCACCAGGACCACGACGACATCCCCGAGGACTCGCGGGCGGCCGGGTTCTCCGAAGTGCAGGAGCCATCGCAGCCTGGCGAGATCGCGACCGTCGACACCCCTGAGGTGGTGGTCGTCGAGACCGTGGAGGTGGCGGAAGGCTCCGGCGAGGAGCCGGACGGGCCGGCCCAGGCCGAGCCCGTCCAGGCGGAGCTGCTTTCCGCCGACGACACGAGCGACGGTGGGAGCGAGGGGGACCAGGCCACCGACGCGGTCGTGGTGGAGGCAGTGGAAGCCGAGGCCGTCGTGGTCGCGCCGGTGGAGCCGACGGACCATGTCGATGAGGAGCAGGACGCCGAGCGCCCGGTCGCCGTCGAGGAGGCGGTCGTCGTCGAGGAGGCGGTGATCATCGAGGAGCCGGACCAGACCGATCAGTCGGCGAACACCGACGAACCGGTGCGGACCGAGGAGCCGCTGGTCGCCGAGGACGCACCGGCCGACGTGCATCCCTCGGCCATGGACCCGGACGCCACCGGAGGCGACGAGGAGCCCGACAGCGTCGACCAGGATGACGAGACCGCCGGGGGCAGCGCATCCGGCGCGATCGGCGGCGCCACGGCGATGTCGGCCCGCAGCACTGCCGGTGAGGACGACCAGCACGACCCGGAGCCCGACCACGTCGCACCGGATGACGAGCACGGCGACGGGCACGGAGAGCACCACGACGAGCACGAAGAGCACCACGCGCGCTATGAGTCTGACGAGCACCTCGAGCAGGCTTCACCGGACGATGAGTCCGGCCTGACCACCTCCGCTGCTCCGGTCGGAGAGGCAGACCCGGTCGACGTAGACCATGAGCCTGCCCAGGAGTCGTCGCCGCTCGAGCACGACGAGGCCCGTTCCGAGGAGGAACCGGCCCACGACGACACGGCCACCGAAGAGGAACCCGTCCACGACGAGACCGTGGACGCTGAGCACACTGAGGACGTCGAGCACGATGAGGACGTCGAGCCGGCACGAGAGCCCGAGACCGAGCCGGATGCCGAGGACTCCGACGAGGTCTTCGTGGTCGAGGGCCCCTACGGGCCAGGCTCGGCCATGCCGGCCGAGGACGGGTCGCACCCGGAGGGCTACGAGATCAAGGGCAACGCCGGCTCGATGCTGTTCCACACGCAGGACTCCCCGGTGTACGCCGACTACTCCCCCGATGTGTGGTTCGACAGCGAGGAGTCAGCGAAAGAGGCCGGTTTCGCGCACTGGGACCGCAAGCGACGCTGACCGAAGCCCCGCGCAGCCCCGTCGGACCGTCCGGCGGGGCTGCTCCTCTGTGAGCCCTGCGCGGGAAGCCGGAGAGGGAGGTCAAGAGCCAGCAAAATCTTCGTCACATGCCTCGCAATGGGCACAGTTACCACATTGTTACCTCTCGCCCCTCTGACCAGCAGGAACATCACACGTTTGTGACCCAAATCACAAAAACTACTTTCAAGTTTCTCGCCGTGTCGCCTTGACCTGCGGGTTTAGGGGGTTGATCGAGCCTGCACGATCGGCTTCACTCGGCCTCGTCCCACACTGCCGGCGAAATGGATTGGTCTATGAGTGACGAGCTCGCGACGACATGTCGCCCTCGGGGAGGGGCGTCCCGTCATCGGTACGACACACGCCGACCCGCGCTGTTGTTGGCTGCGGCGGCCCTCCCCTTCGGTTCGGCGGGCCAGGCACAGGCCGCGCCGGCGGATGCCGCGCCCACCGCGCGCACGATGGCACCGACCGCGGTGCAGCCTCCAGCCGCTCCCCACGCCGAGGCCATGTTGCTGCCGAGCACTCGGGTGACCCGCTACGTGGCCGTCGGGATCGCCAACGTGCGCTCCGGCCCCAGCACCGGGTACCGCGTGGTCTCCCAGATGCGCCGCGGCCAACGCGTCAGCGGCACCCGCCTGAGCAACGGATGGATCAGG
The DNA here is from genome assembly GCF_035267225.1 of Ornithinimicrobium sp. Classification (GTDB taxonomy): domain Bacteria; phylum Actinomycetota; class Actinomycetes; order Actinomycetales; family Dermatophilaceae; genus Ornithinicoccus. Next base: position 13,818 of record NZ_DATFMA010000022.1, on the reverse strand, counting down.
ATGTCCGGAGGCCGCTACATCTCCGGCTCCATCCTCAGCGGATCCCACCGCACCCCCACCAGCACCTCGGGCACCTCGACCCGCTCCTCCGGCACGGTGACCCGCTACGTCACTGCCAGCCTGGGCAACGTCCGCTCGGGCCCTGGGACGCGTCACGGCGTGGTGAGCACCCTTTCTCGCGGGAGCCGGGTGAGCGGCACCGCCACCAGCAACGGATGGATCAGGATGTCCGGAGGCCGCTACATCTCCGGCTCCATCCTCAGCGGATCCTCCTCCTCGTCGTCCAGGTCGGTGTCGCGAGCCAGCACGGGCGCGTCCACGAGCAGTGTCATCGCGGAGGCTCGGCGGCACGTGGGCACCATGTATCTCTGGGGCGGGGCCTCTCCGGCCGGGTTCGACTGTTCCGGGTTCGTGCAGTACGTCTACGGCAAGGTCGGCGTGTCGCTGCCCCGAGTGGTGGCCCAGCAACGAGCGGTCGCGAGGCCCGTCAGCTCCCCGCGCGTCGGAGATCTGGTGTTCTGGGGGACGTGGCACGTGGCCATCTACGCCGGCAACGGCTACATCTACGACAGTGGGCGGGCCGGGCTGCCGGTGCAGAAGAGGCGGATGTTCTCGGGGGTCACCGGCTACGGTCGAGTCGGCTGACCGAGTGCCACGGCGACGACCGTGGCGCCGAGCGCGCCGCGCGTCGCCGCCGCGAGGCGTCACCGCTCAGACATAGTCCCGGTACTTCTCCAACAGCCGCACCGGCTTGGACAGCGCGTCCTTACGGAACGGGTCACCCAGCTCCCGGGTGCACATGATCTCGATGACGCACGTCTTGCCCTGCAGCATCTGCATGTCGATGGCCTGCTGCAGGGCCGGGCCGACCTGGTCGAGCTGGTCGACGACGATGCCTTCGGCACCCATAGCCCGGGCGATCCCGGCGAAGCTCTCGCTCACCAGCTCCTCGGCCACGAAACGCCGGTCGTAGAAGTCGACCTGGTTCTTCTTCTCGGCGCCCCACTGGCGGTTGTGGAAGACCACAGCGGTGACGGGGATGTCGTGGCGCACCGCAGTCATCACCTCACCCATGCTCATCCCCCACGCACCGTCACCGGCGTAGGCGACTGCCGGGCGCTCGGGCGCCGCCGCCTTGGCGCCGATGATCGTGGGCAGGGCGTAGCCGCAGTTGCCGAACGACATCGGGGCCAGGAACGAGCGGGGCTCGTCGAAGCGCAGGTAGGAGTTGGCCACGGAGTTGATGTTGCCGATGTCGGTGGAGACCATGACCCGGGCAGGGAGCGCCTTCTCCAGCTCGCGGAGCACCTGGCGCGGATGCAGCCAACTGCCCTCCTCGGCGTCGGCCTCGGCGATCACGTCCAGGCTGTAGTCGTCGAGCTCGTGCGTCCACTCGTCCAGCTCGGACTCCCAGGCCTGCTGCTCGGCGCGCATCGCGGCCGCCCGCTCCTCGCGCGTGGCGTCGCAGGCGAGTACCCGACCGGCCAGCCGGTCGGTGAGGGCCACGGCCGCGTCGCGAGCGTCGCCGCAGATCCCCACCGAGATCTTCTTGACCAGGCCCAGCATCGTGCGGTCGGCGTCGATCTGGATGATCGCCGCGTCCTTGGGCCAGTAGTCCAGGCCGTGCTGCGGCAGAGTGCCGAACGGACCCAGCCTCGAGCCGACGACGAGCACGACGTCGGCCTGCGAGATGAGCTTCATCGCCGCTTTGGACCCCTGGTAACCCAACGGCCCGCACCATTGCGGGTGCGAGGCCGGGAAGGAGTCGTTGTGCAGGTAGCTGTTGACCACCGGCGCCCCGAGGCGCTCGGCCAGGGCGACGCACTCGGCCACCCCGTCGGCCATGACGACACCCCCGCCGGAGACCACCACGGGGAAGCGCGCGGTGGCCAGGAGGTCGGCCGCCTCCTCGAGGCTGCGAGAGCCACCAGGCCCACGGTCGAGGTCCATCGGCTGGGGGATCTCGGTCTCGATCTCACCGTAGAAGTAGTCCCGGGGGATGTTGAGCTGGGTCGGGCCCATCTCGCTCAGAGCGCGGTCGAACGCACGACCGGTGAGCTCGGCCATCCGCTTGGGGTTGTTCACATGCGCCTGGTACTTGGTGAACTCCTCGAACATCGGCAGCTGGTTGGCCTCCTGGAAGCCGCCCAGCCCCACGCCCATCGTGCCGGTCTCCGGGGTGATCATCACCACGGGGCTGTGCGCCCAGTACGCCGCGGCGATGGCCGTGACGCAGTTCGTCACCCCCGGGCCGTTCTGACCGACGACCACCCCGTGCCGGCCCGACACCCGCGAGTATCCGTCGGCCATGTGCGCCGCGCCCTGCTCGTGCACGACGGGTACCAGCCGGATGCCGGCGGGCGCGAAGATGTCCATCGCGTCCATGAAGGCCGAGCCCATGATCCCGAAGATGTCGCGAACACCGTAGGCGGCCATCGTCTCCACGAAGGCCTCGGACGGGGTCATCCGCCGCACGCCCTGGGTCACCTCCGCCGGCTGCCCCTGCTCTTCCTCGAGGTCGACGTGGGCGAGGAACTGTGTCGTCTGGCTCATCGTGCTCCCTTTCCGGCCATCTGCGGCCCGGTGGTGTCGGTCTGGAGGCGGCGCCGAGACGGCCCGCGGGTGACGGGGTGGTCAGCGGCGAACCCGGCGAGTCCGTGCGGCGTCAACCCGCGTCGGGCCGTTCCGGCCAGGTACGCCCCGGCGGCATCCATCACCGCGTCGACCCCGGCCAGAAGCTCGTCGAGCACCGCGGCGTCGGCGATCAGTGGCGGACACAGCATCAGCAACACCGCCCCACGGTCGTCCGGCCGCGTGATGAGGCCCACCTCACGCATCGCCCGGGGCATGACCTCCCGGACCAGCTCGACACCCTCCTGCTCGGTCAGCGGCCGGCCGGTGCGACGGTCGGCGGTGAGCTCCAGGGCGTAGAAGTACCCCGTTCCCCGCCACTCCTTCACGCAGTCGTGGCCGGCCACGATCTCGTCCAGCCCGGCCTGGAAGGGGGGCTCCATCCGGCGCACGTGGTCCAGGACGCCCTCGTCGCGCATGGCGCTGATGTTCGCGGCCGCGACGGCAGTGGACACCGGGTGCCCGCCCCAGGTCGCTCCGTGGGTGAACATCCCCGCCTGCGGCGAGTCCAGCAGCGCCTCACCCAGCGCGGCACGCACGAGCACCCCGCCCATGGGGGCGTACCCCGAGGTGGACCCCTTGGCGAAGGTCAGCAGGTCGGGTACCACCTCGTACCTGGTGCTGCCGAACCACTGCCCGGTGCGCCCGAAGCCGGTGATGACCTCGTCGGCGACCAGCAGGATGCCGTAGCGGTCACAGATCGAGCGCAGCTCCTGCCAGTAGCCCCGGGGCGGCACCAGGGCTCCCCGTGAGTTCTGCACCGGCTCGGCGAAGATCGCGGCGACGGTCTCGGGCCCCTCCTCCTCGATGACCTCGACGATGCGCCGCACGCTGGGCAGATCCGCGGCGCTGCCTCCCTCGGGCACCACCTCACCCAAGGTGTGGGGCACGTGCCGCACCCCGGGCATGAGCGGGCCGAACGGCGCCTTGAACTTCGGGATGCCGGTCACGGCCAGCGCGCCCAGCGTCGTGCCGTGGTAGGACATCTCGCGCGAGATGATCTTGGTGCGCTGGGGCTGGCCCTGGCTGCGGTGGTACTGGCGGGCGAACTTGATCGCCGACTCCACGGCCTCGGATCCGGAGTTGACGAAGAACACCTTCTCGAGGTCGCCGGGGGCCAGCTCCGCGATGAGGGTCGCCGCCTCCACGGCGGCGGGGTGCGCGGCGCCCCAGTTGGTCCAGTAGGCCAGCTGCCCCATCTGCTTGAACGCCGTGGCCGGGATGTCCTGGCGGCCATGCCCGAGGTTCACGCAGAACAGGCCGGCGAGGCCGTCGAGCCAGCGCCGCCCGCGGTCGTCGTACAGGTGGCAGCCCTGACCGCGGACGATGACCGGGAGGTCCTCGTCGCGCCAGACCGTGCCGCGGGTGAAGTGCGGGAACAGGTGCTGTCGCGCTCGGGCGCGTACGTCGGTGACGTCGAGGGTTACCAACCCGGACCTCCTTCAGTGCAGAACGGTTCCTCCACTGTGGAGGAGCGATCTGGACTGTCACCAGAGCCAGACCGCACCAATTCGCTGGTACCAGTAGGGGGCCCTCAGCGGCTGAGATGGCGCTCGATGACCTTCGCCAGAACCCGGACGCCGGGGTCGATGGTCCGCACGTCGATAGCCGCGAACCCGAGCCTGAGGTGGTTGCGCTGACCCTGCGGGTCACGGAAGTAGGTGTCTCCGCGCTCGACGACGACGCCGGCCCGCAGCGCGTGCCTCACCACCTCCGCGGCGTCGAGCTCGACCGGGCCGGGCACCCACAGGCTGCCACCGCCCGGCGGCGCCGGGATCGGCCAGCCGAGGTGGCGGTCCAGTGACTCCGTCAGCCGGGACCAGCGCTGCGACAGGCTCGCTCGCCGGCGCCGGATGGTGCGGTGGTAGTGGCCGTCGGCGATGAACAGGGCCATCGCCCGCTGCAGGTGGCCCGACGGGTGGCGCAGGATGTAGCGCCGTAGGTAGCGCAGCTCGGTGACCACCTCCGGCGCGGCGACGAGGTAGCCCAGCCGCAGACCGGGGGCGATGAACTTGGAGAAGGTCCCCAGGTAGACCACCCGCTCACTGTCGGGCATGGCCCGCAGCGCTGGCGTCGGGCTGCCGGCGTAGCGCAGCTCACTCTCGTAGTCGTCCTCGACGACCAGGAAGTCGTCGAGGGCGGCGCGGCGCAGAATCTGGCGGCGACGCGCCGCCGAGAGGGTGACGTTGGTCGGACTGTGGTGGCTGGGGGTCAAGGCGACCAGGTCCAGCCCGAGCGGAACCTCGGGGGGCTGGACCCCCGCCTCGTCCACCGGCAACGAGACCATCTCCGCACCGGCCAGCCCGAGCACGTGCCGGGTGTCCGGATAGCCCGGCTCCTCGACGCCGACGCGGGAGCCCGGGCGCAGCACGGCTCGCGCGAGGAGGTCCAGCCCCTGCTGCGATCCGAGCGTCACGAGCACCTGCTCCGGCTCCACCTGGATACCGCGGGCCGGGAGCACACTGCGGCACAGCTGCTGCAGCAGCTCGGGGTCGTCGGCATCCACCCCGTCGCGCAGGCTGTAGTGCTGGTGCGGAGGGCGCAGCGCTTCCCGCAGGGCGCGGGTCCACGGCAGCACCGGGAAGGTCGCGTGGTCGACCTGACCGCCGACGAACGGGTAGGGATAGTGGCGCCAGTCACGCACCTTCTCGATCTCCGCCATGCCCGAGTGCAGCCGCGGCCTCAGATGACGCCCCCAGTCGACCGTGCCCTCGTCAGTCGCACTCTCCCCCCGCAGCGCCTCCCCCACCATGTCGCGGTTGACCACCAGGCCGCGTCGCGGACGGGCCTCTACGAAGCCCTCCGCCTCCAGCTCGGCGTAGGCGGCGTTCACGGTGTTGCGTGAGAGCCCGAGCTCGCGGGCCAGCGCGCGCGAGGAGGGGAGGGGCAGGTTGGGGTCCAGCGCTCCCGTGGCGATCTCGTGCTCCAGGGACAGTCTCAGCTGGCGGTACAGCGGCACCGTGGACCCGCGCTCGAGGGCGATGCGGGTCGAGACCATGCGCGCTCAGGCCAGACCCAGGTCCTGCAGGCTGTAGGCCGCGCGGTACTTCAGCCCGTGCTCACGGATCGCGGCGGCCGCCCCGCTGTCGCGGTCGGCGATCACCGCCACCGCGACCACCTCGGCCCCCGCGGTGCGGCAGGCCGACACCGCCGTGAGCGGGGAGCCGCCGGTGGTGGAGGTGTCCTCCACCACCAGCACCCGGCGCCCGCTGACGCTCGGTCCTTCGATCTGCTGCTGCATCCCGTAGGCCTTGCCCGACTTGCGCACCACGAACGCATCACGACGCCGCCCGTCGGCGGCGGAGGCGTGCAACATGGCCGCAGCCACCGGGTCGGCGCCCATGGTGAGCCCTCCCACGGCGTCGAAGTCGAGATCGTGCACCAGCGCGTTCATCACCTGCCCCACCAGGGGCGCCGCGACTCCGTCGAGAGTGACCCGGCGCAGGTCCACGTAGTAGTCGGCCTGGGCGCCGGAGGACAGGGTCACGGCGCCGTGCACCACAGCCTGGTCTCGGATGATCGACAACAGCTCGTCCCGGGCGGTGCTCACGGTCCCCGACCCTAGCCCGTCGGCGACTGCGGTGGTGCTCAGCCGAGGTCGAGGTCGAGGTCGTCCTCGTGGTGGACGCCCAGACGCTCGCAGGCCTCGTTCAACACGCGCTGCACGGCGAGTGAGTCCTCCAGCGGCATGACGGCGGACTCGGTCCTCCCGGCCCGAAGGCAGTCGCTGACCTCGATCAGCTCATGGCTGTATCCGGTGCCCAGAGGCGGAGCGTCGATGACGCGCGGCTCCTCGTCCGGGCGGGTCAGCGTGACCTGATGGGGGTGGTGGAAGCGTGAGGCGACGTCGATCCACCCGTCGGTGCCGACGATCCGGGCCGTGCCGGGCGAGGGCCCGCGCAGCGAGCAGCTCACCAGTCCGGCGCGGCCGTCATCGTAGGCCAGCAGCATGGCCGCGTCGAGGTCGACCCCGGTGGAGGCGAGCGAGCCGGTGACCTCCATCCGGTCGGGGGTGCCGAGGAAGTGCTGCGCGAACGACACGACGTACACACCGAGATCCAGCATGGCCCCGCCGGCCAGCTCCTTGCTGAACAGCCGGTCACCGGCGTCGAAGTCACGCTGCACCCCCAGATCGGCCTGCACGGTACGCACCTCGCCGATCGCCCCGTCGGTGATGAGGTCACGGGTGGCCACGACCGCAGGCTGGAAGCGGGTCCACATCGCCTCCATGGCGAAGACCTGTCGCTGCTGGGCAGTCTCGATGAGCTTCTGCGCACCCTCGACCGTGGCGGTGAGGGCCTTCTCCACCAGCACGGCCTTGCCGGCCTCGAGCGCGGCGGTGGCGATGGCCACGTGCTGCGGATGCGGGGTGGCGATGTAGAGCACGTCGACCTCCGGGTCCTCGATGAGGGCCCGGTAGCTGCCGTGTGCGCGCTCGATGCCGAAGTCGTCGGCGAAGGACCGCGCGCGGTCCGTAGAGCGTGAGCCCACCGCCACGACCCGGGCGCCCTCGACGTGCTCGAAGTCCCTGACCACGGCCTGCGCGATCCGCCCGGGTCCGGCGATGCCCCATCTGATCTCATGCATGACGGACACCCTAGGGGTCAACGTCGGACCGTGCTCACCCGTCGCGACACTCGCCGCACTACCGGGCGCGGAACCGAGCGGGCCAGACCGACCAGGAGCCGGTACTGCAGCGAGGGCACCGAGACGACATGTCCGGCCGCGACGTCGTGGAGGGCGTCCAGGGCGACCCGGTGGGCGTCCAGCCACATCCCCTCGGGCAGCCAGCCCATGTTCATCTGGGCCCGGTCGTGGAACTCGGTCCGGATGAAGCCGGGGCACAACGCCGTGACCGTCACGCCGCTCCCGGCCAGGTCCGAGGACAGCCCCTCGGAGAAGACGGTCGTCCAGGCTTTGTCGGCCGAGTAGGTGCCGACGGTCGCGAACGAGGCGACCGACGAGACGTTGAGGATGGCTCCGTGTCCCCGGCGGCGCATCGGCTCGGCCGCGGCGTGGCTGAGCACCATCACCGCACGGACCATGACGTCGAGAGCGCGCTCCTCCTCGGCGATGTCGCCGTTGACGAAGCCGGCCTTGATCCCGAAGCCGGCGTTGTTCACCACCAGGTCGACCGGGCGGGCGGCGTCGCCGACGCGGTCGGCCACGCGTTGCAGCTGGCCGCGGTCGGCGAGGTCGGCGCCCAACGCCTCCGCGTGGACGCCGTGGCGACGGCGCAGCTCGTCGGCGATCTGCTGCAGCCGACCCTCGTCGCGGGCGACCAGCACCACGTCATGGCCGCGGGCGGCCAGCTCGATCGCGAACGCGCGACCCAGGCCGGCCGAGGCGCCGGTGACCAGAGCAGTTCCCATCGCGTCACCGTAGCGGCCGGGCCGGGGGTGGACACACCTACAGTGGGGGCTGTGCGCATCGCTTCGTGGAACGTCAACAGCATCCGGGCTCGCGTCGACCGGGTGGTCGCCTTCCTCGAGCGGCACGACGTGGACGTGCTGGCCATCCAGGAGACGAAGTGCCGCGACGACCAGCTGCCACTCCTGGCCTTCGAGGCGGCCGGGTACGAGGTGGCCCACGTCGGTTTCAACCAGTGGAACGGGGTGGCGATCGCCTCCCGGGTGGGGTTGGAGGACGTCCAGCCCGGCTTCGACGGAATGCCGTTGTGGGGGGACAGCCAGGCGGCCGAGGCCCGGGCGATGTCGGCGCTGTGCGCCGGGGTGCGCGTCTGGTCGCTGTACGTGCCCAACGGCCGCGGCCTCGAGGACCCGCACATGGTCTACAAGCTGGCGTGGCTCGAGCAGCTGGCGGCGTGCTCGGCGGGATGGCTCACGGCCGATCCACAAGCTCAGATCGCGCTGATGGGCGACTGGAACATCGCTCCCCAGGACGACGACGTCTGGTCGATGGACTACTACCGCGACAAGTCACACGTCAGTGAGCCGGAGCGGGCCGCCTTCCGGGCGGTCCTGGACGCGGGCTACAGCGACGTGGTGCGCCCGCATGCTCCCGGGCCGGGCACCTACACCTACTGGGACTACACCCAGCTGGCGTTCCCGAAGAAACGGGGCATGCGGATCGACTTCTGCCTGGCCTCCGCCGCGCTCGCCGCACGGGTCGGAGGCGCGTTCATCGACCGCGAGGAGCGCAAGGGCAAGGGAGCCAGCGACCATGCCCCCGTTGTCATCGACCTGACAGCGGGGTGAGCATCGACGCGCAGCGCAGCGAGCATCGGAGCGCAACCCCGCGCGGAAGTGTCGACCGAGTCATCGACGTGAGTGGGTAGGCCGGACGAGCGCGACGGGGATGGTGAGGGCGCTGACAGCCGCGGCAGCGACCAGCGCGGTGGAGAAGTCGTACCCGGCCGCGAGCAGGCCCACCAGCACGGATCCCAGACCGGTGCCGGCGTCGAAGCCGACGTTCCACACGGCGCTGGCGAGCTGAGTGTGCCGCCGGGTCACCACCGAGAACGCGAGGACGAGCGTCAGGTTCTGTAGTGCGCCGTAGCTGATCCCCACCAGCGCCGCCGCGGCGACGAAGCCGGCCGCGGCCCAGCGTGAGGAGCCGTCCCCACTGACCACCCATGCGCACAGCAGCATCCCGAGCACCGTCAGCAGGGTCAGCGGCCAGATGAAGGGGTGCGCACCGAAGCGGTCGGCGAGGCCGCCAGCCCCCCACCGGGCCAGCGCAGCGGTCGCGCCGATCGCGAACAGCGCGAGGGTGGACGCGACCGTGTTGTCGGTCATCTGTGGCGCGAAGGTCGTGAGCGCACCGCCGCACAGGGTGACGCCGAGCAACAGGACCGTGGGCCGCAGCAAGAGCACCCCGGCCCTTCCCGCCCCCATGTCGTCTGCTTCGTCCGAGGCAGCACCCGTGGCATCGAGCATCGGCCGGCCCTTGACCGGCGGCTCGGGGAGGTGGCGTGCGAGCCTGACCACCGCCGGTAACCCAGCCACCGGGAGCGCCGCGATGGCGAACACCCATCCGAAACCCCACGTCTGCGCGATCCACGGGCCGAGGGGCAGGAGCACGAGGTTCGGGAGAGCGACGGCAAGACCGTAGGCGCCGATCGCCGCGCCGCGGCGCGCCGGGTCGACGAGCTCGGCCACCGCGGCGCTTCCGGTGACCGTCAGGATGCCGAACCCCACGCCACGCACGGCCGAGAGCAGGAGGATGGGGCCAAGGTCGTTGCTGACGACGTGGCCCAGAGCGGGCAGACCCATGAACACCATGCCGGCGCCCATGACGCGTGCCCAGCCGAAGCGACGCAGCATCCCGGGAACGAACAGCTGGGTGAGCACGGTGAACAGCAGGAGCACGCCGTTGACCAGACCGGCCCCGGCCGCAGTGGCCCCGCCCTCGACAGCCCAGAGAGGCGCGGTCGGCAGCAGAGTGCCGTAGCCCGCGAAGCCGGTCAGCGTGAACGCGATGAGCGCGGGCATCCCGCGCTCAGTGAAGACGCTGGTCACGCGGTGGTGGGTTGTGCTGCCTTGGCAGCCGCTTTCTTCTCCTTCTTCCACTGCCGCACCCGGTCCAGGGAGTCCTCGTCGACGACGTCGGCGATGGACATCGTCGTGCCGTCCTGCCCGTAGTCACCGGCGGCCTCGCGCCATCCCGCAGCCTGCAGACCGCACTGCTTGCCCAGCAGCGCCACGAAGATCCTGGCCTTCTGGTCGCCGAACCCTGGCAAGGCCTTCAGCCGCTTGAGCACGGTGCGCCCGTCGGGCTCGCCGCAGGTCCAGATACCGGCGGTGTCACCCTGGTAGTCGCGCATCACCGCCGTCGCGAGGTCGTGCACCCGGCGGCCCATGGAGGCAGGGAAGCGGTGCACGGCCGGCGGAGTGGCGCACACCGTGACGAACTCGTCGGGGTCCATCAGCGCGATCATGGCCGGGTCGACGCTGCCCAACCGCTCGGCCAGCTTGCGCGGGCCGGCGAAGGCGACTTCCATTGGGATCTGCTGGTCGAGCAGCATCCCGACCAGCAAGGCGAAGGGGTTCTGGCTCAGCAGGCGGTCAGCCTCAGCGTCGCCGACCAGGTGCAGGTACGTGCTCATGGCCGAAGTGTGGCACGAAATCGTGGTCGGCCGACCGCCCGCGGCCGGGCACGCGAGGCGCTCATCTGCGCGCGGCACGCTGCTGCGCGGGCGTCTGGGCCGGAGAGCGCCGCAGGCCGAGTCCCAAGGCCACCACGGCGGCCGCGGCGGCGGCCAGAGCCGCTCCGGCGAACACGGTCTGCACCTGCACGACACCCGTCTCGAGCAGCGCCTGCGCCTCGACCGGCTCCGGCAGCACGGCCACGGCGTCGTAGTAGCGCCGTAGCCCGACCGCGGTCAGCGACGCCAAGCCGACGACCATGCCGACCATGCGGGAGACGATGACCAGCGAGCTCACCGTCCCGTGCGCTGAGGCCGGGGCGTCGGCGAGCGCAGCGTCGTTCGTCGGCGCCAGGGCCATCCCGACGCCGAGGCCTGCCGCAGCCAAGGTCAGAGTGGTGCCGAGCCCAGCCGCCAGCGACCCGACGGTCCAGGTGGCCATCACGGCCAGCGACGCAGCGGTCAGGGCCAGGCCGGGCGCCGCAACAAGACCGGGGGCGATCCAGCGCAGCAGGGCACCGCCCAGGACGGCCCCGACCGGCACCGCGACCAGGAACCGCAGGAGCACGAGCGCCGCCTGGGTCTGGGTGGACTGGCCGTCCAGCCGGGCGAGGAGGGGTACGTCGACGACAACGGCGACGAGGGCGGCCCCCACGAGCACGCTGACCACCAGCGCGGGCCACACCCGGCCACGCACCACGTGGGTGCCGACCAGGGGTTCCGCAGCGGTGCGTTGGCGGATCACAAAGCCGACCGCGGCGAGCGCTCCGACCGGCAGTAGCCACAGGCCCCAGGGCCCGAGCACCTCGACCTCCGGGTCGGCGGAGGAGAAGGTCAGCACCACACTGCCGAGGGCGACACCGACCAGGCCAGCCCCGAGCAGGTCGGCCCGCCGCAGCAGCGGCAGCCAGCGCAACGCGGCCACCACCGCCAGGACCAGAAGCACTCCGAGGGTGACCAGCCCGACGGGTGTCAGCACCCGCGACGTGGACTCGTCGACCAGAGGGACGAACGGGCCGCCGTAGGCCACAGACGTGGTCAGCGACTCCGGCGGCACCAGGGTCAGCACGCCGAGCACCACGGCCGCCGTAGCCAGGGCACCGAGGGCCACCGTGCGGGCACGCGAGGCGGCGCCCGGGCCCCCACCTCCAGGCGCCCCACGACTTCGCCGGGACCCTCCCTCCGGCAGAGAAGTCGGCATACCCGCACCGACCAGCGCGACCCCGGCGCAGAACAGCAGGCCCAGGCCGAAGTTGAGCCAGAAGATGCCTCGCCAGTCGGCGACCAGCAGCACCGCGGCGCCCAGCAACGGGCCGAGCACGGCGCCGAACTCCTGCACGCCGCCGACCACGCCCAGCGGCAGGCCGCGCCTGCCCGGCGGCCACAGGTCGGCCACCAACGCGAGCGTGGCGGGGACCAGCCCTCCCCCGCCCAGTCCCTGCAAGAGGCGACCGGCCACCATCACCGGCAGCTCGACGGCCACCGCCGTGATCGCCGAACCGACAGCGAAAACCACCAGGCAGGCGATGAGGATGCGTTGCCGGGGCACCAGGTCGGCCAGCCGACCGATGAGGGGCAGCACCGCGATGTAGCCGAGCAGGAAGCCGGAGATGATCGGCGTGCCCCGTTGCAGCGACTCGATCCCCAGACCGGCGCCGGCCATCATGTCCGGCAGGGCCAGCACCACCACATACGTGTCGGCGGCGGCCAGCATGACCGCGAGCGCTGCGACGCCCAGCAGGACGCGCGACCGGCCCCGTCCGGGGTTCGCCCCGGCAGAGGCGGGCGCTGCGCTCATGGGCTCACCCGCTCACCGGCTCACGGAGCGGTGACCGTCACCGGTTCGCCGTAGTCGTCCAGGGTGAGGGTGTAGGTGGACGTGGCCGGAGGGTAGAACTCGCCGGTCAGGGTCACCGTACGCACCTCCCAGCCCTGTTCGATGAGGCCGTAGACCACCTCGAAGCCCTCATCTCCCGACCCCACATCGAGCACCCGGACGACCAGGTCCCCGGGCAGGGTTCCGGTCACCTCCTGCACGATCTCCTGGCCGGCGCGGCGCTGCTCGCCGAACTCGGGGGACTCGGTCTGCTGCAGCAGCGAGGCCACCCCGACCTCGCTGTCGAACAGCCGGGCGGGATCGGGCACCCCAAGCTCCTCGGGGTCGGTGGCGATGAAGCCCGGGGCGAAGGGGAGCTTGACGTAGAGCGCATCGTCGACCGCAATGGTGGGCACGTCGGCCTGTACTCCAGACAGTCTGGCGGTGATGGTGCCGTCGAAGGCCGCCGGGTCCATCGTGCCCGCCCCGTCGGCGGAGATGACGTAGGTGTTCCGGTCCTCCGGCAGATCGGTGCCCTCGAGCAGCAGGGACACCGAGCCGGCGTCGGTGAAGGCGGCGTACGCCTGGTCGAGCCGGTCCTGCGCGGTCGGCTCGTCCTGCGTCTGCTCCGTGTCGTCGGGTTCGGACGAGCCACTGCACGCGCCGAGCGTCAGTGCCACGGTTGCGGCCATGGCGCACAGCAGTCCCCGGTTTGCGGAGACGGGGCGCACGTGGCGGCTCATGTCTGACCTGTCCGGTGGGCGGCACGACGTACCCAGTATGCCGTCCACCTGGTTGCACCGACAGAACGAGGTCTCTCCTACACAGCCGGCACAGCACGAGCGGTACAGCGACGGCAGTCCTCGGCCTGACCCCCTGAGCTGACCTGACCTTCGCGTCATGCTGCGCCGGTCACGGCCGGGGCAGCGCCCACAGTGAGAGTCGGAGCAGAGGGACGAAGCCCACCTTCTCGGCACCGGGGCGGCTGAAGTCGCTGAAGACGCCCGTCATCCAGACGTCGGGGGTGTGCTGCAACCTCGCGACCGCGTGCCCGAGCCAGTGGCCGCGACGACGGGCCGCGGGCCGGGTGACCCCGAGCGCGAAGCTGCCGATCCCGTGGTCGACGAAGGAGGTGCCCAGGCTCACCGGACGCCCGTCCTCGTAGCCGACCCAGAAGGCGAAGCGGGCGTCCTGGAGCAGGCTCGGGTCGGCCACGGCGCCGGGAGGGGCACCGCTGAGCTCGGGCATGGGGTAGCCCTCGACC
>NZ_DATFMA010000021.1:0-4442 GCF_035267225.1 Ornithinimicrobium sp. | reverse complement strand
CGGCGATGTAGTTGGGTCTGGTGTCGCTCCAGACACCCTGAGCCTGGCCTCGCGGGATGGTGATGCGCTCGTAGCCCACCGGCCGCAGCTCATCCTCCGCGGCGACGAGACCGGTCTCCTCGGCCAGCTCTCGTACCGCGGCCCGCCGGATCGTCTCCGGCGGCTCGCGCTTGCCCCCCGGTGGTGACCAGCCCTGCCGAGCTTGGTTGCGCACCATCACGAGGCGGACGCCGTCGGTGACCAGGACGACGGCCGCGCCGCTGTCCGCAGGCGGCTCCAGTGTCGAGGCGATCACGTCCAGGGTGTGCGGCGCGCCCACGGCGACGAGCGCGTCGGCATACCGACCCAGGGGTCGCTCCCCCTTGCGCTTGCGAAAGCGCAGCCCGCTGCGGGCCAGGCGCCGGGCGAGGTCCCGCCCGTTGGTGGCGCTGGCCCCCGCCGCCACCACGTCGGCATACCGCTGCGCTGGGATGTCGTAGTGGTCGCCCTCGAAGGACCGAGCCGGTATGCCGGCCCGGCTCGCGAAGTCGTGCAGCTCCTCCAGCGAGGTGTCGCTGATGACGTGCGACCACACGGTGCCGTGGGCGGGCCAGGTCGGCGGATCGACCCAGACCGTCACACCGGCTGAGCCTAGTCGCCCCAGTGGAGCACGTGCGCGACATGCCGCACCCCCAGCCACATCTTCGACTTCGAGCCGCGAGCTCGCGGCTCGAAGTGAAGACGTGTGGCTGGGGGTGCGGGAAAAGCCGGGGAGGGGACTAGAAGTCCATGCCTCCCATACCGCCCATGCCGCCGTCGCCACCCGGCGCGGCCGGGGTCTTCTCCGGCTTGTCAGCGATCACGGCCTCCGTGGTCAGGAACAGCGCAGCGATGCTGGCCGCGTTCTGCAGCGCGGACCGGGTCACCTTGACCGGGTCGGCCACCCCGAAGCCGAGCATGTCGCCGTACTCACCCGTGGCCGCGTTCAGCCCGTGGCCGTTGGGCAGGTTGCGCACCTTCTCGGCCACGACGCCGCCCTCCAGACCACCGTTCACGGCGATCTGCTTCAGCGGCGCCTCCACGGCCACCTTCACCAGGTTGGCACCGGTCGCCTCGTCGCCCGTCAGGGACAGCGAGTCGAACGCGGAGGTCGCCTGGATCAGAGCCACGCCACCACCGGCGACGATGCCTTCCTCGACGGCCGCCTTGGCGTTGCGCACGGCGTCCTCGATGCGGTGCTTGCGCTCCTTGAGCTCCACCTCGGTGGCGGCTCCGGCCTTGATGACGGCCACCCCACCAGCCAGCTTGGCCAGGCGCTCCTGCAGCTTCTCCCGGTCGTAGTCGGAGTCGGAGTTGTCGATCTCCTTGCGGATCTGGTTGACCCGGCCGGAGATCTGGTCGGCGTCACCGGCGCCCTCGACGATCGTGGTCTCGTCCTTGGTCGAGACGACCTTACGAGCGCGGCCCAGCATGTCCAGCTCGGCCGTCTCCAGCTTCAGCCCGACCTCTTCGCTGATGACCTGTCCACCGGTCAGCACAGCGATGTCGCCGAGCATGGCCTTCCGACGGTCACCGAAGCCCGGCGCCTTCACGGCGAGCACCTTGATGTGGCCACGCAGCTTGTTCAGCACCATCGTCGCCAGCGCCTCGCCTTCGACGTCCTCGGCGATGATGGCCAGCGGCTTGCCGGACTGGATGACCTTGTCCAGGATCGGCACGACATCCTTGATGGCACCGATCTTGGAGTTCATGATCAGCACGTAGGGGTCGTCGAGGACGGCCTCCATGCTGTCGGTGTCGGTCACGAAGTACGGCGAGATGTAGCCCTTGTCGAAACGCATGCCCTCGGTGAGCTCGAGCTCCAGGCCGAAGGTGTTCGACTCCTCGACGGTGATGACGCCCTCGTTGCCGACCTTGTCCATCGCCTCGGCGATCATCTGGCCGATCTCGGGGTCGGCGGCGGAGATCGACGCGGACTGCGCGATCTGCTCCTTGGTCTCCACCTCGGTGGCCATACTCAGCAGCTGGTCGCTCACGGCGCCCACGGCTGCCTCGATGCCGCGCTTGAGGGACATCGGGTTGGCGCCGGCCGCCACGTTGCGCAGGCCCTCGCGCACCATGGCCTGAGCCAGCACGGTCGCCGTGGTGGTGCCGTCACCGGCGACGTCGTCGGTCTTCTTGGCGACCTCCTTGACGAGCTCGGCCCCGATCTTCTCGTAGGGGTCCTCGAGCTCGATCTCCTTGGCGATGGAGACCCCGTCGTTGGTGATCGTGGGGGCTCCCCACTTCTTCTCCAGCACGACGTTGCGCCCACGGGGGCCCAGGGTCACCCGGACGGCGTCGGCCAGGGTGTTCATCCCCTTCTCGAGCCCGCGTCGAGCCTCTTCGTCGAATGCAATGGTCTTGGACATTCGGGTGGTTCCTCCCACACACGTCAAGCGTTCGGATGACCGTCCCTCGCCCGCGACGGACGGGTCGTCGCCCCACGGCTCACGTCGCCGTGCAGCGCTCGACCCTCGAGGAGATCGGTCGGCGTTTTCTGTCACTCTCATACTGCGAGTGCTAGGACCATGATTAGCACTCGACCCGGTGGAGTGCAAATGGACACGGCGCCTTGGGCGCGCCTGCGTCCGTGGCCCTATCGTGAGCGACACCGCGTCGAAGAGAGGGAGTCCTGCCCATGGATGGAGCCACCCCGGTTGCCGCGAGCGAGCTGCTGTCCGGCTACCCCGATCCCCTCCCGGTCAGTGCGACCGAGGTGCAACAGGCGCGTGAAGGACGCTCGACGGTCCTGGTCGTGCTCGACGACGACCCGACCGGCACCCAGTCGGTGGCCGAGCTCCCGGTGCTCACCCGCTGGGAGCCGGACGACCTGGCGTGGGCCATGCAGACGGGCAGTCCCGCGGTCTACGTGATGACCAACTCGCGCAGCCTCAGCGAGGAGCACGCCACCGCGCGCAACGTCGAGGTGGTGCGGGCGGCTGGCGAGGCCGCGGACGCCCTCGGTCTGACCGTCGACTTCGTGTCCCGGTCCGACTCCACGCTGCGCGGTCACTATCCGCTGGAGCCGCAGGTGCTGGTGCGTGAGCTCGCTGACGCGGGGGTGGTCGTCGACGCGGTCATCATCGTGCCGGCGTTCGGGGACGCGGGGCGGATCACCGTCGGCTCGGTGCACTACGCCGGGTCGCAGGACGAGGGTTACCTCCCGGTCGGTCAGACCGAGTTCGCCCGGGACGAGACCTTCGGGTACACCGCGTCCGACCTTCGCGACTGGGTCGCCGAGAAGACGGACGGAGCCGTCCCAGCCGGCGACGTGGCCGCCATCACCCTGGATCAGGTGCGCGCCGGAGCGGACGCCGTCGCCGACCGGCTCGCTGCACTGTCCGAGGCGGCACCGGTCGTCGTCGACATCGTGACCGAAGCCGACCTGCGCGTCCTGGCTCTCGGGATCCTGGCTGCCGAGGCCCGAGGGTCCCGCTTCGTCCACCGCGTCGGGCCGCCCTTCGTCCGGGCACTGGTCGGGCAGGAGGCGCACGACCCGCTCACTGCCCCCGACGTGGACCGCATCCGCTCCGGGGGCCCCGCGCAGGATGCGGCCCACGGTCTCGTCGTCGTCGGCTCCCACGTCGACCTCACCACGCGTCAGGTGGGCGCGCTGCGTCGACGCCATGCGTTGGCGGAGGTGGAGATCGACGTGAACGAGGTCTTGGGCGAGGGGCGCGAGGCGCACCTCGCCGGCGTAGTGCAGCAGGTGACCGGGGCCCTGCAGACCGAGCACGTCGTCGTGCAGACCTCGCGCACGCTCGTCAGCGGCGATAGTGGCGCGGACTCGCTGGACATCGCCCGGGCCGTCTCGGCGGCCGTCGTCCAGGTGGTGCAGTCGGTGCTCGAGACGGCACCACTGCGCTTCGTCGTCGCCAAGGGGGGCATCACCTCCTCCGACGTCGCCAGCCACGGTCTGTCCATCGGACGAGCCATGTGTCGGGGGCCCATGCTGCCGGGCCTGGTGTCGCTGTGGGAGCCCGTCGACGGTCCGGCCCAGGGCATCCCCTACCTTGTCTTCGCCGGGAACGTGGGCGATGAGGACAGTCTGGCCGATGTGGTCGACACCCTCAGCGAGGCTGACTCCGCTGCCTGAGCCCCGCTGGCCATAACCCCCGAGGCGGTCAGGCCGGCTTCGCCGTCTCCAGCGCGCGCATCGCCGCCGCACGCAGCGTCTCCTCCCGCAGGCCCAGCCCCCGCGCACACGCGACCAGCCCCTCGAGCTCGCGCCCGCGGTGGTGCAGGCTCTCGGTGAGACAGGACGCCAGATGGGTCAGCTGCTCCACCTGCGCGCCGACGAACTCGGAGTCCACCACATCGCCATGGCCCGGGACGGCCACCGTTCCAGCGCGCACCTCGTCCCTCCGGGTCAGCCCGCGCATGGAGGTCGCCCACTCCAAGGGGTAGCTGTCCTCCATGGC
>NZ_DATFMA010000020.1:0-21539 GCF_035267225.1 Ornithinimicrobium sp. | reverse complement strand
CGCAGAATGCAGATTCTACGCGCTGGGACGCGTTCCTCGCCTGGCTCGTGCAGTGGGGCTGGCTGCTGGGCACCGCGGTCGCGGCCGGACTGGCGCTCGGCGTGCTTCCACTCGCCGGCCGGTGGTACCGCGGGCAGGAAGTCCGCACAGCGCGGTCCGAGCGCGACTACGTGGAGAGCCAGTGGCTGGTGCTGACCCGGTCGTTGGCCGACCTCGGCGTGCCCGACCCCGGACCCAAGAGCCCGCGAGCCATGGAGGCGCACTACGACGAGCGCGCCCAGCTCAGCCAGGAGAGCCGAGCGGCTCTGCACCGGGTGAGCGTGCGCTTGGAGCAGACCCGCTATGCGACGGTGACCGAGCGGGACGACTCGGCCCGAGGGACCGTGGGTGCGGACGTCGAGACCGTGGTGGAGTCGGTGCGCTCCGGTTCGCCGTGGCTCAGGCGGGCCAAGGCGACGCTGCTGCCCACCAGCGGCAGGGCCGGGGTCCTCGCCTGGGTCCGGACACGCCTCGGCTGGCCCGACAGCGATGAGCCCAGGTAGCCGATCAGTCCAGGTAGTCGCGAAGGACCTGCGAGCGCGACGGGTGCCGCAGCTTCGACATCGTCTTGGACTCTATCTGCCTGATGCGCTCCCGGGTCACCCCGTAGACCTTGCCGATCTCGTCCAGCGTCTTGGGCTGGCCGTCCGAGAGGCCGAACCGCATCGAGACCACCCCCGCCTCACGCTCGGACAGGGTGTCCAGCACGGAGTGCAGCTGCTCCTGAAGAAGCGTGAAGGAGACCGCGTCCGCCGGGACGACCGCCTCGGAGTCTTCGATGAGGTCACCGAACTCGCTGTCACCGTCCTCGCCGAGCGGCGTGTGCAACGAGATCGGCTCTCGGCCGTACTTCTGGACCTCGACCACCTTCTCCGGGGTCATGTCCAGCTCGGCGGCGAGCTCCTCGGGGGTCGGCTCGCGACCGAGGTCCTGCAGCATCTGGCGCTGCACCCGCGCCAGCTTGTTGATGACCTCCACCATGTGCACCGGAATACGGATGGTGCGCGCCTGGTCGGCCATGGCCCTGGTGATCGCCTGCCGGATCCACCAGGTCGCGTAGGTGGAGAACTTGTAGCCCTTGGTGTAGTCGAACTTCTCCACCGCGCGGATCAGTCCGAGGTTGCCCTCCTGGATCAGGTCGAGGAACAGCATCCCGCGTCCGGTGTACCGCTTCGCCAGGCTGACGACCAGGCGGAGGTTGGCCTCGAGGAGATGGTTCTTGGCGTTCCTGCCGTCCTGACCGATCCACCACAGCTCTCGCTTGAGCTTGGCATCGAGCTTGTCCCCGGCGCTCAAGCGCTCCTCGGCGAAGAGGCCGGCCTCGATCCGCTTGGCCAGCTCGACCTCCTGCTCGGCGTTGAGCAGTGCCACCTTGCCGATCTGCTTCAGGTAGTCCTTCACCGGGTCCGCGGTGGCTCCCGCGGTGACCACCTGCTGCGCCGGGGCGTCGTCGTCGTCACCAGAGGACAGGACGAAGCTCTCGTCCTCTCGCGCGGCGCCCGAGGTGGCGGGGGTCTTGGCGCCGACGCTCTTGTCGTCGTCGACCACGTCGCCCGTGCCGGCGTCCTCTTCTTCCTCGGTCTCCACCTCGTCGGCTGATGCGTCGACGGTCTCGACGGCTTCCGGGTCGGCGGCGTCGCCCTTGGCTGCGGCACGCTTGCCGCGGCTGGTGGTGGGCGTGGTGGTGGCGGGCTCGGCTTCCTCCGCCGTGGTCGCCTTGGCCTGGGTGGTCGCCTTGGCCTTGGTGGTCCTCTTGGCCTTCGTGGTCGTCGTGGAGGCCTTGGCCGTCTTGGTGCCCGAGGAGCCCGGCGAGCTCGTGGAATCCTTCGAGCTCGTGGACTTCTTCGCCGCGGAGCGACGGCGGGGCGTCTTCGCGGGCGTATCGGCCTCCGAGTCCGACGCCTCGGTCTCGTCCGCGGCGGCTGACGCTTCGACGGGCTTCTTCTTGGGCGCTCTCTTGGCGCTGCTCGCCCTCTTGCCGCTCGGCGCCTCCGAGGTCGCATCCTCGCGGACCTCGATCGCGTGGTCGCTCAGGGTGCGCAGCACGGTGGTCTGGCCCTTCTTGCCCTTCTCGGCCAGGCCGGTGGTCTCCAGCGCCTGCCGGACCTGCGTCAGCAGTACGAAGCCGCGGTCCTTACCTTCGGCCAACAGCTCTCGCAGCTCCGGTGCCGCGAACTCTTTGGGCAGATCCGGGGTCGAGTCTCGAGTCGAGGTCTTGGCCGTTGCGGGAGTCACGGATTGCACCGACTTCTTTCTGTGCCATGAGACTGGCACGGGACGGCGGTCGCCACACGAGCCCGCGGGCATACGCAGGTCGACGATGGCGAGGGTGTGGTCATGTGGTGCGATCGGTCGAGCAGACCAATCGGCGGCTCACGTCATTATAGAACCACGACGGCTGGGATGCTGTTCCCACACGCCTCACCAGGCCGTTCCCGCTGCTTTCACGGCGAGTACGGGACAGGGTGCGTCGAGCAGGACACGCTGCGCGTTCGAACCCAGGAACAGCTTGCCCACCTTGGACCGACGGCGCAGACCGATGACGATGCACGTGGCGTGCACCTCTTCGGCAACGGCGATGAGGTTCTCGCTCGGATCGGCCGAGATGACCGGCGCTCGCACTTCGTGGGTGAGCTCGCGCTCTCCTGCCTGGTCGAGCGCGGCGGCGAGGTCGGTCTCGAAGCGCTTCCCCTCCTCCGGGCCGAGCTCATGACCGCGGCTGTGCGTCCTCACGACGGTCAGGGAGACCCCGTGGAGGACGGCCTCCGCCGCGGCGGCGTGAAGAGCCGCCTGCCCCTCGGGAGTCGGGACGTATCCCACGACGATCGACATGCTCTACTCCTGCCTGGCTCGCGGGGACGGGACAGCGAGCGTCGAGGGCAGAGGCTACACGCAGCACGCTCCCGGACCGCTGGGGCGCAGAGAGGGCCGGGGTGGAGGGGGCACGGCGTTGCGCACGATCGAGTCCAGCAGACCGGCGAGCGAGTACTGCGGGTCCGCTCGCAGGGCCGCCTCGACGGCGATATTCGCCAAGGCACCGTCACCGGCGTGCCAGGCCACCAGGCCCGTGACCGTCAGCCACGGCGCGGCCCACGGCGAGGGCGCGTATGCGGCGGCGGCGGCGATCCGCTCGGCCGACACGCGGTCCAGCACGAGGTCCCCGGCCACATGCCGCTGCACAGCTCGTCGCCAGGGCGCGCGGACGGTTCCAGAGCCACGGTCGACGCCCGTCATCCGGCTCAGGAGGGTGTCGCGCCACGGCACATGGTGCAGTGAGCTCGCACATCGGGCGAGATCCGCGGGCCCGGGACTCGGCCGAGTCTCGGGGCCGGAGAGCAGCTGACCGAACACCGCAGCGACGCGCCCGGCGTGGCTCGCGGTCACCTCTGCGACCTCCCCCGGCGAGCCGTAGGCGCGGCGGTCGCGCAACGCGTCGGACACCCGAGCCGCTAACGCGGTATCGCGCGGACGCAGGAGCCGCTCCACCCCTCGACGGTCGGGAGCGGGCGCCCGCCCGGCGACGACGTACTCCGCCACGGCCGGCACGTCGCGCGGATGTGGGAGGGGATGCCAGGGCCCGGCACCAGACCCGTCAGGGGTCGCCTGGCGCCAGCACTGCCCGCTCACGTGGGCGGCTGCGCGGACCGAGACGCCCCAGCGCCGGGCGCGCGCGGTCACGGCGGCGAGGAGCGCCGAGGTCTCGAGCCGACCCACCGGTCCGTCGGCAAAGACCACGATGATGACCGCCGCGGTCTCCGGCCGGCGCAGGGCCGGGTCCAGAGCGGCCGCGAAGGCGGCGTGCTCACCCCCCTCCGGAAGGTCGACCCGCGCCGTGAGCGAGACCCGCTCCCCCGCAGGGACCGAGCCGGTTCCGCCGCCCGGTGGCCTACTGGCCAGACACGTCAGGACGAGCGAACGGCGCGGGTGATACCCCAGCTGGTAGGGCAGAGCCACGATGGCCTGCTCGAGCCCGTGGATAGTCAGCGACGAGGGTGTTGCGCAGGGGTCCATCCGCCCACCCTGGAGGGCTGTCGGTGACGGCGGCACCGCGCCTGTGGACGAGGCGGCGGTGTGGACGGGGCACCTGCGGGCCTGACCCGGATCCGGACGGTCGGCTGGTCAGCGCGACGGGAACTCTGCTCGCACGGCGTCGGCCAGCTTCTTCATCAGGTACAGGTCGAGGCCGGCGCCGATCACGCCGCCCGCCAAGGGCACCGCACGACCCAGGCGGCCCAGCCCGCGCGCTCCGAGGCCGGTCGCCAGCCGGAAACCCAGACCCTTGTTGATGACCATGGCTGCGGCCCGGGGCAAGCGGTTGACCGCGATGGACGACATCGTGCCGCCGCCCACCACCCCGGCCTTGCGCAACAGCTCGTCGGCATCCGCGCCGATGAGGGTCAGGACCACGGCCGTACGGGCGGCCTCCGTGTCGATGTCGTAGCCCCGCAAGGAGGCCACCGACCCCACCATGCGTGCGGCGAGCACGTAGAAGCTCAGCACGTTCGCCGGGAGCGCAACGGGAAGGGTGATCAACCCCCCGACGCCCGTGACGAAGCCGCCTGCGGCAGCCAGCTTGAGGTGATGACGGACCACGTCGTCGATGGCGGCCTCACGGTCTTGATGCTCGGCCAGCGCCTCGGCCACGATCTCGGCGGCCGAGTGCTGCGGCCCACGGCCCTCTAGGCCGATGTCCACGACCTTGCCGAAAGCAGCCAGGGAGACCCGCGCCGGCAGCGACTCGTGCTCGGTGTCGGCGCCCGCCTCCTGCTGGGTCTCGCTGTCGGTGCCGAATCGGGTCATCAGTGCTCCTTGAGGGCGAGAGGGGGCGGCGTCAACGCCGAGACCGAGGCTACCCGTGCCCGCGGTTCGCCGCATGACGCGAGCCCCCGGGCCTCCGCCGGAGTAGACGGCGCCCACGGCTTCATGCCGTCGGAGGGTCCTCCGCCGAGCTCTCGCGCAGGAACTCCTCGAACTCGGCGCCGATCTCGTCAGCCGAGGGCAGCTCCGCCTCCTGCTGAGCCAGCACGTGCCGCTGACGCTGGCCCTCGAGGAACTGGTCGTACCGCTTTTCCAGCTCCGCCACGGCCTCGCCGACCTCCGGCGCGGCACCCACCTGTTCCGTGATCTCCGCCCGGTTCACTCCCGCAGCGGCGACCAGATCGGCGGTAGGCATCTGCAGCTCGGTCAAGCCCAGGTAGGCGTCCATGGCGGCAACGGCGGCGTCGCCGAAGGAGGACTCAGCCAGGTAGTGGGGCACGTGGACCGCCAGGCCCATCGTGCTCAGACCTTCTTGACCCAGCCGCAGATGCAGCAGCGACTCGGCGCTGGCCGGCACCTTCACCTGACCGAACATCGGCACGTTCCCATCGATGAGGTCCTGGTCACTGGCGAACCGGGTCATCCCCACGGGCCGGGTGTGCGGGACCGCCATCGGGATGCCGTGGGCCGAGACCACCGTGCGCACCCCGAAGGCGAGGCAGATCTGGTGCACGGCTCGCGCGAAGGCCTCCCAGCGCAGGTCCGGCTCGTCGCCGTGCAGGAGCAGGAAAGGCTGCCCCGCGGTGTCCAGAACCCGGTACAGCACCAGGGACGGCTCGTCGTAGTCCGCCCAGTGGTCCGTATCGAAGGTCATCGTCGGCCGGCGCGAGCGGTAGTCGATGAGCTCATCCATGTCGAAGGAGGCGACGACCCGGTGCTCCAGCGTGTCGAGGATGTGACGCGTCATCTGTGCGCGGACGTGACCAGCGTCGATGAAGCCGTCGATCGCCACGTGCAGCAGGGGCGCGTGCAGCGGCTGCACCTGGGTGTCAGGCTCCAGGCGGAACAGAGGTGAGTGGTCCATCATGCGTCCTTTCGTCCTGCGAAGCGGCGCCGTCGATATCGTCAACGACCGTCGCCGCCGTCTGATTCCGGGTGACCGAGCCACCGTCCAGGTGGTAGAGAGAAGGTCATGAGTCCCGCTACGTCCGCCGGCACCTCTTTCCACGACCTCGATGACTTCGTCGGCTATCCGAGGGTCGGCGACATCGCCGTGTCGCCCGACGGTTCGCGGCTGGTCGCCACGGTCACCGTCGTCAACGCGGAGGGCACGGACTATGTCAGCGCCCTCTGGGAGATCGACCCCACCGGTCACCGGCCCGCACACCGGCTCACCCGCGGCACCGAGGGCGAGTCCGCACCGGTCTTCACCTCCACCGGCGACCTGCTCTTCAGCTCGAAGAGGCGCCCGGCCCAGCGCAACGGCGAACCCGAGGACGACAGCGCGGGCGACACGTCGTTGTGGCAGCTGGACGCAGCGGGGGGCGAGGCGCACCCCCTCGTGGTGCGGCCCGGTGGGGTGACGTTGGCTCGCTGCGCGAGCGCGGCCGACCTCACCGTGGTCGTGGCCCCGGTCCTGCCAGGGGCGCACGACGAGCGGCAGCATGCTGCGCTGCATCGCCAGCGGCAGGAGAGCGACGTGGACGCGATCCTGCACCAGGGCTATCCGGTGCGCTTCTGGGACCGCGACCTGGGCCCCGCCCAGCCCCGGCTGTTCACCATCGGCGCCGACGGCGGGCTGTCACCGCTGTCGGGCCACCTCGGGGCCGCTCTGGTCGAGCACGAGCCACAGGTCGGCTCTCGCGGCCGGTTCGTGCTGACGACCGCGTCGGTCCCCGAGCACGGCGGCGCCCAGCGGACCGTGCTCCTGAGCTTCGACGTGGTCTCGGGCGAGGAGAGTCGCGTCGTCGACATCGAAGGGTTCGACGTCGAGGCCGCGCTCATCAGCCCTGACTCCACTCGTGCCCTGGTCTCCATGGGCCCGCAGACCACCCCGTCGTCGGCGCCCGCGCCAACGCTGTTTCTGCTGGACCTCCAGACCGGCGCGCGCACCGCCGTGGCCGAAGGTTGGGACCGGTGGGGCACTCCCGGCGCCTGGCTGTCTGACGGCAGTGGAGTGCTGGTCCTGGCGGACGACCAGGGGCGGGGGCCCGTGTTCTGCGTCGATGCCGACAGCGGCGACATACGCCAGATCACCACGGACGACGCCACCTACTCCAGCGTCCTCGTAGCGCCGCAGGCAGAGGACGCAGTGGCCTACGCCGTGCGCAGCAGCCCCGCCTTTCCCTCCGAGGTGGTGCGGATCGACGTCGCCAGCGGAGAGGTCACGGCCTTGCCCGGCCCAGTGGCGCGCCCGGAGCTCCCAGGGGAGCTCACCGAGGTCACCGCGACCGCACAGGACGGGAGGGAGCTGCGGGCGTGGCTGGCGCTACCGGGCTCAGGCAACGGGCCGGCACCGCTGCTGGTCTTCGTCCACGGTGGCCCGCTGTCCTCCTGGAACGCCTGGACGTGGAGGTGGAACCCCTGGGTGATGGCCGCACGAGGCTACGCGGTCCTGTTGCCGGACCCAGCGCTGTCGACCGGCTACGGTCAGGAGTTCGTGCAGCGCGGCTGGGGTGCCTGGGGCGAGGCCCCCTATACCGACATCCTCGCGCTCACCGACGCCGCCGTCGCGCGCGCGGACGTCGACTCCGAGCGAACGGCAGCCATGGGCGGTTCGTTCGGCGGCTACATGGCCAACTGGATCGCCGGGCACACGGACCGGTTCGACGCCATCGTGACCCACGCCTCACTCTGGGCCCTCGACGCCTTCGGGCCCACCACCGATGCCTCCTTCTACTGGGCACGGGAGATGACCGAACAGATGGCCCTCGACAACTCTCCGCATCGCTTCGTCGACCAGATCAGCACTCCGATGCTGGTCGTACACGGCGACAAGGACTACCGGGTGCCGATCGGCGAGGGGCTGCGCCTGTGGTACGAGCTACTGTCGGGCTCCGCGCTGCCGGCCGAGGCTGACGGCACGACGGCCCACCGGTTCTTGTACTTCCCGCACGAGAACCACTGGGTGCTCAAGCCTCAGCACGCCAAGGTCTGGTACGCAGTGGTGACCGCCTTCCTCAGCGAGCACCTCCTGGGCACCCCGACGCCGCCGCCGCACGAGCTCGGGCTGACCCCTGCTCAGGAGTAGCCGGCGTCGGGCTCCCACAGCGTCCGTTCGGCCCACGCCTCCGCCCGGGTGAAGGCGGCCGCGAACCACGGCTCTCTGGCCCGGGCGTACGAGGTGACGTCGAGATGTCGCTGCTGCAGCTCGTCCTTCAGTGCCGCGTACTCAGCTCGCGCCTCGACCGATGCGTTCATCCAGTCGCGGAACAGCAGCGCCCGCCGTGCGGCGGGACTGCCCCGGGGCCGGACGTGGAGGTGGACGACCTGGCCCGGGTCGGTGCCGAGCACCATGGCTGTGCGCCACTGTGCAGCGGCGTCGTCGCCATGCCCCTCGTCCCACCACGGACCCGGTTCGAGCACCCACCCGCCCGCATCCAGCCGCGCGCGGGTAGCCGGCTCGTGCAGGCACCCCACGTCCGCTACGACCATCTGCAGGTCGATGACGTCCGTGGCCGGCATCCCCTCGATAGCCGTGCTCCCGATGTGCGCGATGTCGGCCTCGGGTGCATCCACGCCCCAGGCATGCTGCAGCCTTGCGATGAGCCGTGCGGCCCGGGCGGGCCAGTGCGGGTCAGCCGGGACGAGGGTGAGGTGCTCCGGCTGCCGGGATGGCGTGCGCAACCGTACGTTGCGCTCGTAGGGGACCAGCCGCTCGTCCCACAGTCGGTCCACCTGCTCGGTCAGGCTCTCTTCCGTGGCGGTGTTGTCCAGCCACACGTCGGCAGCGCGCCGGCGGGCCGCGTCCCCGGCCTGGCTGCGGATGCGCGAGCGAGCTGACTCGGGGCTCATGCCGCGCTCCGCGGTGAGTCTTCGTCGTCGCTCCTGTTCGGGCGCGTGGACGACGACCACGAGATGGTAGGCCGGACCCATCCGTTTCTCGACCAGCAGCGGCACGTCGTGGACCACGACGTCATCGGGACCGGCCATCGCGACGAGATCGGCCGTGCGCCGCTCGATCAGGGGGTGGGTGATGGCCTCCAGGTCGGCCCGCGCCGATTCGTCGGCGAAGACCACCTCCCCCAGGGCCGGGCGGTCCAGCGCGCCGTCACTGTCGATGACGGCCGAGCCGAAGCGGTCGCGCACCCGGGCCAGGCCCGGCGTGCCGGGCGCCAGCACCTCCCGGGCCACCCGGTCCGAGTCGACGACGAAGGCGCCGCGGGCGGCGAGGCGGCTGGCGACCGTGGACTTCCCGGAGCCGATACCCCCGGACAGACCGACGCGCAGCATCCGACAAGCCTAGGAGCCCGAGCCCTGGACGCGGTCCATCGCCGCGTAGATGCGCTGCGGCGAGACCGGGCCGGCGGCCCCCAGGCGAGGGGCGAACAACGAGACACGCAGCTCTTCGACCTGCCACCGCAGGTCCACGACATCCGCGTCCTCGAGCCGCCACCGCGGAAGCTGGGCCAGCAGGTCCGCGTACTCCTGCTGCACCACGTGCACCTGCTCCATCCGCTCCGCGTCCCGGTGCGAGGGCCGGGCACCCCTGTCCAGCCGCTCGGACATGGCCTGCAGGTAGACGGCGAGTCGGGGCAGGCGCGCCTCCCCCATCTCGGTCACGAAGCCGGGGTGGACCAGTGCGGCGTGCTGCTCGCGCAGGTCGGTGACCATCGCGGAGTCGGGGGCACCGTCCAACCGGCTCTCGACCGAGCGCGCCAGCGGCAGCGCCTGGACAAGGTGGCGGACCATCCCTCGAAGCCGCGGGAGCAGATGCGCACGCATCTCCCGCGCGCTGTCCTCGAACGCCTCGGCCGTGCGCACTGGGCGTCCGGGTGACCCGCGCTGCGTCAGGATGGAGTCGGCGACCGCCTGGGCCGCGTCCTCGATGAGGGCGGCCACCGAGATCGACGCTGCGGTCCCCAGGGCCAGCTTGTCGGTGTTGCTCAGCTGGCCCAGCAGCCGCTTCGACGGCGCTGGGGTGCCCAGCAGCAGCAGGCGCCGGACCCCCCGATGGGTGGCCCGGTCCGCCTCGGGAGCGCGGGGCAGCACGACGAGGTCGACGGCGCTGCCGGTGTCCAGCAGAGCGGGGTAGCCCCGCAGAACCTGGCCCTCGACCACACCGTCGAACGTCTGGGGAAGGGTTCCCAGGTCCCACGAGGTGATTCCTCGGCGCTCGATCGGAGCGGCGGCGAGCTCCACTCGCGAACGCACCACTGCTTCCAGCTCGGACTGCAGGGCTGCCAGGTCCTTGTCCTCGGCCACCACCTCGACCTCGCGCTGCGCACGACGGCCTGGCCCGCTCCCCACCGAGCGCTCGACGACGAACGTCGGCCTCAGGTGGCCCGGAACCCGGGACCAGGTGAAGTCCTCCTCCCGCACGACGGCGGGCCCGGCCCGGGTGAGGACGCGAGCCAGGGCGCGCGTGATCGGCTCCCGTGGGCCGTCACGGTCGGCGGCGGGCAGGCCCATGGGTCCCAGCTCCCGCAGTGCCGTTCGCGCATGGTCAGCGGCGGGCACGAACTGGCGGCGCACCTGCTTGGGAAGCGAGCGCAGCAGCGCTATGACCAGCTCCTCGCGGAAGCCGGGCACCGACCACCCGAACGGCTCGGGCCGGAGGCGGTTCAGCACCTCGACCGGCACGTGCACGCTGACCCCGTCACGCGAGGACCCGGGCTCGAAGCGGTAGCTCAGCTCGAGGTTCAGGTCACCGGCCTGGAACTGGCCCGGGAAGTCCTCGAGACCGGGAGAGTGCCCGGCCAGCAGATCCTGTGTGGTCAGGTGCAACAGCTGCGGGGTCTGGCGGCGGGCCTCCTTCCACCAGCGGTCGAAGTGCGCCCCGGAGACCACATGCGCCGGGACCCGCTCGTCGTAGAAGCGCAGCATCTCGTCCTCGCCGGCGACGAGCCCCCTCCGGCGAGTCTTCTCCTCGACCTGGGAGACCTGCTGGGTCAAGGCCTCGTTGGCGTCCAGGAACTCGTGCCGGGCGTCCCAGTCCCCCTCCACGAGCGCATGTCGCAAGAACAGCTGGCGGGCCTGGTCCGGGTCGATGCTGCCGAGCGCGACGCTGCGGCCCGCCACCAGTGGCACCCCGTAGAGCGTGACCCGCTCGCTGGCCACAGCACCGGCTCGCCGACGCGACCACCGCGGCTCCGCGTAGGAGCGCTTCACCAGGTGCGCGGCTGCCTTCTCGATCCACGCCGGGTCGGTGGCGGCGTTGACCCGGGCCCACAGACGTGTGGTCTCGACCAGCTCGGCCGTCATCACCCACTCGGGGTTGCGGCGGTGCAGCACCGAGCCGGGCTGGATCGCGAACCGGGTGCCCCGGGGGCCGGTGTAGTCGCGCTTGCTCCGGTCGTACAGTCCGAAGAGGGAGAGCAGGCCCGGGACCAGTGACTGGTGCACTCGGTCGGCCGAGGCTGTGGAGCGGTTCACCGTCAGCCCGGCCGAGGTGACCGCTCGGCGCAGCTGGCGATGCAGGTCCTGCCATTCACGTACCCGCAGGTAGTGCAGATACTCCCGGCGGCACATCCGCCGGAAGGCGCTGCCGGACAGATCTTTCTGCTGCCGTGCGAGGTAGCGCCAGAGGTTGAGCATGGTGAGGAAGTCGCTGCCCTCGGCGACGAACCGCGCGTGCGCCTGGTCGGCCTGGGCCCGCGA
Organism: Ornithinimicrobium sp.; assembly: GCF_035267225.1. Taxonomy (GTDB): domain Bacteria; phylum Actinomycetota; class Actinomycetes; order Actinomycetales; family Dermatophilaceae; genus Ornithinicoccus. Next base: position 9,923 of record NZ_DATFMA010000020.1, on the reverse strand, counting down.
CTCGCTCGGGCGCTCCCTCGGGTCCTGCAGCGAGAGCGCGGAGACGATGACCAGCATCTCGCGGAGCGCACCGTTGCGGTCGGCCTCGATCACCATGCGCGCCAGGCGGGGGTCGAGGGGCAGGCGAGCAATCGTGCGCCCGTCCGGGGTCAACCGTCCGTGACGCTCGCCGGTGGTGGTCGGCTTGTCGATCGCGTGGAGCTCGTGCAGCAGGCTGACCCCCTCGGCCACCTGGCGCCGGTCGGGCGGGTCCAGGAACGGGAAGTCCTCCACGCGGCCGAGCCCGAGATCGGTCATGGTCAGCACGACGCTGGCCAGGTTGGTCCGCAGGATCTCGGGGTCGGTGAACTCCGGGCGGGCCACGTAGTCCTCCTCGGAGTACAGGCGGACGGCGATGCCGTCCGCCAGACGACCGCACCGGCCAGAGCGCTGCCGCGCGCTGGCCCGGGAGATGGGCTCGATGGGAAGCCGTTGCACCCCGCGCCGACCGCTGTACCGCGAGATGCGCGCGGTACCGGTGTCGACCACGTAGCGGATGCCGGGCACGGTGAGGGAGGTCTCGGCGACGTTGGTGGAGACCACGATCCGGCGGCCGGAATGGGCGGAGAAGACGCGGTGCTGCTCGGCTGCGGACAGCCGGCCGTACAGCGGCAGCACCTCGGTGTCGTGCAGGCCGAGGGCTTCGATTCCCTCGCAGGCATCGCGGATCTCCCGCTCCCCGGAGCAGAACACGAGGATGTCCTGCGGCCCACCGTCCGACGAGCGTGGATGGGTCCACAGCTCCTCGACCGCCTCGCAGATGCCGGTCACCTGGTCCACCTCGTCCTGCCCGGCGGCGCCGTCCGGACCCGGCTCCGCTTCCCGGACCAGGGGGCGGTAGAGGGTCTCCACCGCGAAGCTGCGACCCGAGACCTCCACCACCGGCGCCGGTCGACCGTCGGGACCGCTGAAGTGCCGCGCGAAACGCTCCACATCGATGGTGGCCGACGTGATGATGACCTTCAGGTCGGGCCGCCGGGGCAGGAGCTGCTTGAGGTAGCCGAGGATGAAGTCGATGTTGAGGCTGCGCTCGTGGGCCTCGTCGATGATGAGGGTGTCGTAGCGACGCAGCTGACGATCGTGCCGCAGCTCGGAGAGCAGGATGCCGTCGGTCATCACCTTCACGGCCGTGTCGGGGCCGGTGGTGTCGGTGAAGCGGACCTGGTAGGCGACCGTGCCGCCCAGGTCGGTGCCCAGTTCCGCGCTGATCCGCTCGGCCACGGCCCGGGCCGCGATGCGCCTCGGCTGGGTATGCCCGATGAGTCGGCTCGAGCCTCGCCCGAGCTCCAGGCACATCTTCGGCAGCTGAGTGGTCTTCCCGGAGCCGGTCTCGCCGGCGACGATGACCACCTGGTGGCCACTGATCGCGGCGAGCAGCTCGGCCTTGGCTTCGACCACCGGGAGGGCGTCCGGGTAGCCGAGCGTCAGGGCGGTGCCGCACACGTCGCTCGGCGCGCTCATGGCCACCTCCTCGTTCCCGTCCGCGCTCGGCCCAGGAGCCGGCCGACGGCTCACCGAGCCTAGGCCACGGTCTGACCCCGGTCGGGCTCAGGCGGCCTCCCACGTCCGCGGTAGGTCATCGGTCCCGGTGGTCGTGACCAGATGAGCGCTGACGAGCCGGACCCCGGTGTCTCGGCAGACCTCGATCAAATCCTGGTGCACCGCACGGTCCGCATCACTCACTGCGCTGCCCGGGTGAACGACGCCCAGCACTACGCCGCCTCCGGGAGGGACCGGCGCGTACCTGCTCACCAGCCCGGCCAGCATCGAGTGCCGCTCGAGCCGGGGCAGCGGGCCAGGGACGAAGAACGGCTGCGCCAGGCTGAAGTCACGGCGCAGGGCCAGCACACACAGACCACCCTGGTGCCGCGCGACGTCGCTCACGCACAGGTCGAGCACGTCACGCGCCAGTCGAGGGTCGGTCAGCGGTCGTCGCGGCCAGTCGGCCGGTAGGTCGCGAAAGCTCATGGGCCCCAGCCTGCCGGACCAGGGTCGGTCCGGCCCCGGGCTGTCCACAGGCCTACCCGGAGAGCAGCTGGGTCACCGCATGGAGCACCAACCCGACCAGCGCGCCGACGAGAGTTCCGTTGATGCGGATGAACTGCAGGTCTCGCCCTACGTGCAGCTCGATGCGACGGGCGGCCAGCTGCCCGTCCCAACGGCGGATGGTGGCCGTGATCACGCCGGTGACCTCGGGGCCGTACTGCTCGACCAGCGCCATCACCGCGTCCGCGGCCCAGGCGTCCAGGCGGTGCCGCAGCGCGTCGTCGTCCGCCAGCCGTCCTCCCAGATCCGCCAGCTCGCTCGCCAGCCGCGTGCGCAGCGGCCCGGGAGCATCGTGCAGCGCCTCCGTGAGCGAGAGCTGCACGGTTGTCCACAGACCGAGCGCGGTGTCGGCGAGCTGCGGGTGCTGCACGAGACGACTCTTCACCGACTCGCAGGCTCGCATCGTCGACGGGTCGTGCTGCAGATCCTGCGCCAGCCCCGCCAGATAGTCGTCCAGGGTCTGCCGGGCCGGATGGCTGGGATCGTCCCGGACCTCACCGCTCCACCCCACCAGCTCGGCGTGCACCCGCCGCGCGACCCGGTCGTCGACCCAGCCAGGGGACCACCAGGGAGCCCGCGACCCGATGAGCCGCACGACGTCGTCCGGGTGGCTCTGCAACCATTCGTGGGCCTCATCGGCCACAAGGTCGACGAGGCCACGATGGGCGCCGTCCCGCACGACTCCTTCCAGCAGATGCCCCACCACGGGGGCCACCGGCTCCTGGTCGAGACGGGGCAGGACGGTTCCGGTCAGTACCGCTCGAGCGTCCTGCTCGGTGACACGCCCCAACGCGGTGGCCGCCCAGGGCGCTGCCTCGGCGACCACCCGCTCGCTGTGCTCCGGGTCGCGCAGCCAGCGACCGACCCGGGCAACCACGTCGAGGTCCAGATAGCGCTCGCGCAGTGTCTGCGGGCTGAGGAAATGCTCGGTGACGAACTGCTCCAGACCCGCCGCGAGCATGTCCTTCCGCCGCGGGACCAGTGCGGTGTGGGGGATCGGGATGCCGAGCGGGTGGCGGAAGAGCGCGGTGACCGCGAACCAGTCGGCGATCGCTCCGACCATGGCGGCTTCGGCACCGGCGTGAACGTAGCCCAGCCATCCGTCGTCCCGTCCCAGCGTCGCCATGAAGATCAGCGCCGCCAGCCCCAGCAGGCCGGTAGCCACCCGGCGCATCCTGCGCAGGTCGCGGCGACGGGCCGCGTCGCCGGGAGGGTCTGCGATCGGCGCGACGCCCGGGCTCGACGCGCTCACCAGTGTGAGCCGCCGGGTGCGCCGACGTCGGTCAGCTCGACGAGCTCGGCCTCGTCAGCAAAGCGACACAGGGCGTTGACCGCGCGCAGCTGCTCGGGCGAGCGCACCTCCGCCTCGAGCAAGGTCGGGCTGCCCACGACCACGGACATTGCCCGCGCCCTGCTGACGGCCACGTTGAGACGGTGGATGTCGTAGAGGAAGTCGACACCTCGGGGAGCGTCGGCAGCGCTGGAGGAGGCCAGGGTGTAGATCACGACCGGAGCCTGCCGGCCCTGGAACTTGTCCACCGTACCGACCCGTATCCCGTCGGGCACCGCCGCGGCCACCGCTGCGACGTGCGCGTTGTAGGGGGCCACCACCAGGATGTCCTCCACACCGATGGGCCGCTCCCGGCCTGTGGAGTCCGCCCACCGCCCCTGGAGCAGAGCTGCGGCGAGCCCGGCGACCACCTCTGCCTCGAGCGCGTTCTCGCTGCTGTACCCCTCCTGGGCAACCGGCCGCCAGCGCAGCCCCGACCCGCACAGGGATGCCGGCTCGACCCCGAGCACCTGCTGGCGCTCGAGGCCTGGGCCGGCCTGGAGCTGGTCGGCGTAGGACATCGTGGACACGAAAGCAGTGATGTCGGGGTGCATGCGCCAGGTCCGGTCCAGGAAGACGCCACGCCCCGGTGGCATGACCTCGGCGCCCTGCAGCATGTGCTCCAGCACGGAGACGCCGGCGCCGTAGGGGTGCACGCCGTTCGAAGGGGCCGCCAGCTGCTGCGGATCGCCCAGGAGCACCAGGGAGCGAGCCGCACCGGCCACCGCCAGCGCGTTGGCCAAGGAGAACTGGCCGGCCTCGTCGATGACGAGGACGTCGACGCTGGAGATCAGTCGCTCATGCGACCACAGCCATGCGGTCCCTCCGGCCAGCTGCGCCTCCCCGGTGGCCAGCGCCTCCTCGACCTCCCCGTTGTCATCCACGAGGCGGACGTGCTGGTCACGTTCGGCAGCGACCTGCACCTCCTCCGTGGGTGCCTTGCGCACCCCGGGACGACCGGTCTTGCGCATCAGCTCGGCGACGACGCTATGGGAGGGCGCGGTGACCCCGACCCGTAGCCCGGCGTCCAGCAGGTCCTGGATCAGCAGCTGGCCGGCGTACGTCTTGCCCGACCCTGGCGGGCCCTGCACCGCCAGCACCTGTCCCGACAGCTCGAGCCCCACGCGGCGCACCACATCGACCGGGCTCTCGCCCGGGGCGGGCTGGAGGTCACCCGGGACCCGGCGACGCAACAACGAGACGGCAGCCGTCCGCTCGTCTGCCAGCACCTGCTCACCGAGACGGCCGAGGGCGTCGCGCAGCACGCCGTTGCGGACATAGTCGTTGGTGACCAGCCCGGTTGCCGTCAGGGGTGACTTGGTCTTGCCCCGCTTGACCTCGACCCATCCCTCGTCGAGGTCGGCGGCCACGACCTCACCCACTCTCGCGCGCGTGACGACATCGTCGAGCTGACGGCCGACCCGAGCCTCCTGCGGAGGAAACCGGTAGCGCCAGACCAGTGAGCGAGCGACTTCTCCCGTCCGTTCCGGGCCGGTGACCCCGCCCAGGGCCGCCCGGTCCTCCACGAGCTCCTCGGGGCTCATCCAGGCGGTGCGGAAGTACTCCCACCACATCTGCTTGTCCTCCCGCCGGTGCCAACCCACGCAACCCGCCAGGAGAGGCTCACCGGCCTCGAGCAACCGTTCGGCCAGCGCGTTCTCCGCGGCGATGCGCTCGGAGTCCCGGGCCTGTTCGGGCTCCTTGCCGGAGGGCCGCGTGAGGGGCTCGGGCACGCTTGCCGCGAGCTCGTCCCGGCGATCCTCCAGCCAGCCGTGCAGGCCGAGCGTGCTGCGCACGTCGTCGTAGTTGTAGGCCGCGATGCGGTCCAGGATCTGCGGGTCTCCTGGCTGTGAGGACGCCCACCGCTCGTACTCCACCACCGACGACATGGCGTCATCGACACCGTCCTGGCTGGCAGGTCGCTCGCGGGACCAGTAGAAGGACTCGAGCTTCTTGAGCGAGTAGGAGCGCTTGGAGATCTGCAGCCCCTGCCGCACCACGGCGTACAGGTCGACGAACCGCTCCCCGCGCAACAGCAGGTCCAGCTCGGTCTCAGCCACGGCCTCCCTCGCCGTGAGCCGTTTCAACACCGCCTGCTCGTACGCGGCGTAGTGGTAGACGTGCATGCCGGGGAAGCGCTCCCACCGGCGGACCAGCCAGGTGAGCAGGTCGGCGACCATCCGCCGCTCGCCTGCGGCGTCATGGGCCCACCAGGTGTGGAAGCGCTCGTCGCGGTCGCACAACCCAGCCAGGTACTCCAGCCCCTGTCCTCCGGGCGCGAACGGGTCGCCTTCGAAGTCGAGGTAGACGTCGCCCTCGTCCGGCGGAGGAAGCAGCTGCAGCCCGGCGCCGGGCCCGGCGTCCAGCAGCTCGTAGGCGGGGGTGCCGGTGTGGCGTTCGTGCAGCTGCAGCTGCGCCTGACGGTGCACTCGGCCGCGGGTGGCCGCGCTCAACGAGGACTGCAGGGCCGGCGCCCCGGGCTCGACCTCGGCCAGAGCGGTGAGCGTGTCCACACCGGCGGCGAGCAACCGCTCGCGCTGCCCGCTGCGCAGGCCGGCCACCAGGCAGAGGTCGTCCTCGTCCTCCCACTGCGCGCTGCACCGGGGCTGCCAGCGGCATTGCGAGCAGTAGGCGGTCGGCACGGGCTCGGTGTCGACAGGGTCGGCGACGGCGGACTCCAGCCGCCGGCGCACCCGGGAGGCGTACGCCGAGACGTCGACCAAGCGCCACGGGTGCGTGACCCCGTCGCCGGCGACGACGGTCAGCTGCGCCGGGGGCACTCCCTGCAGCTCGGTCAGCCGCACCGCATAGGTGGCCATCTGCAGCAGGGCGGGCACCTTGAGCCGACGGGCGAGCTTGGTGTCGGCGATGTCGTAGGACCAGTCGCCCAGGGCACCGGGACGCTCGACGCGGAGCAGGAAGTCCGCGAAGCCCATCCAAGACCCGTCGAAGAGCGCCGCCTGGAAGACCACATCGGCCCCCGACCGCATCGCCTCCACGGTGAGCCCTTCACGCTCCTCGGGGCTCCCGTGGGACGCGTCGGGGATGTCGACCACCCGGCGGCCCTGGCTCAGGAGGAGCTCGCGATAGGCGCGCTCGTGCTCCAGACCCTTGTCGAAGATGAGCTGCAGCTGCGCGTCAACCCCGCCCTCGGGGGCCTGCAGCCGACGCTCTTGGGCGGCCAGGTCCAGCGTGGTGACGTGAGGGCAGGCGACGTGCTTGGTCAGGTCGGTCGCACTGAGGACCAGCCGTCCCTCACGGATCTGCACGGCGTCCCCTCAGCATGTCGACACTCTGGCATACGACACCGACACGCTCGCGGCCCGTAACATCGGGGGCGTGGGCAACGGGGAGACGGCGCTCCGCACGGCCACGGTCACCGCAGCGGCGACCGTGGGTGGGGTCGTGCTGGTCCACCTGTGGGATCCCAACGTCTCCGGAAGCTACGGGTTCTGCCCGCTGCGGGCCGCCACCGGCCTGCTGTGTCCCATGTGCGGTGGGTTACGCGCGGTGCATGCGCTCACCGACGGACAGTGGGACACGGCGTGGGGTCTGAACCCCGCGGTGGTGCTCCTGCTGCCGCTGGCGATCGGGGCCTGGGTGGTGTGGGTATGGCGGGCGCGGCAGGGCCGCAGCACGACCTTCCTGGAGCGGATGCCGGTCTTCGTGCCGGCAGTCGCTCTCCTCCTGCTGTTCGCAGCGATGCGCAACGTCGCTGCTTTCCAGCCCTACCTGGCGCGGCTGACCTGATGACCCTGCTGCATGCGCGTGCAGCCTCCGAGGCATACCGACGACGAAAGGCCTGAGCATGAGCACACCTCCCCCTCCCCCCGGAGGGAACGACGAGAACCCCTACACCTCCCAGCCCGGGCCGGGAAGCGAACCCGCCGGGCAGGGCTCCCCCGGCTACGGCTCGGGCGCGTACGGCAGCAGCGAGCCGGCTCCTCCCGCCTCTGGCTACGAGGCCGCCCCCGGCTACTACGGCGGCCAGATGCCCAGCGACGCCGAGAACAACCTCGGTGTCATCGCCCTGGTGACGGGCATCATCTCTCTGGTGGCCTGCGCACCGCTCGGCATCGTCGCTGTGATCTACGGCCGCAAGGCCCAGGCCGCAACCGCCGCAGGCCGGGCCAACAACGGCACCCTCGGCACGGTGGGGTTCTGGCTGGGCGCCGTCGCTTTGGCCCTGATGGTCCTGGGGATCATCTTCGTCGTCGTACTGCTGGTCTTCGGGCTCAGCGTCGGCGGCGTCAACGCCTGAGCAGATGACTACGGGGAGTCCAGACCTCCGTTGACGTTCAGCGTCTCGCCGACCACGTAGCTGGACTCCGGAGACGCGAGGAAGACATACGCCGGTGCCAGCTCGACGGGCATCCCGGCGCGGCCCAGCGGGGTCTCGAGACCGAACTCGGGGATCGCATCCTTGGGCTGCCCCGCGACGACCTGCAGCGGGGTCCAGACCGGTCCCGGCGCGACGGCGTTGACACGGATCCCCAGCGGCGCGCACTGCTTCGACAGGCCCTTGGTGAAGGTGTTCATGGCGGCCTTGGTCGTGGCGTAGTCCACCAGGTGAGCACTGGGACTGTAGGCCTGCACCGACGAGCTCTGGATGATCGCGGAGCCGGGCGGCAGGTGTGGCAGGGCCGCCTTGGTGATCCAGAACATCGCGTACACGTTGGTCTTCATCGCGGTGTCGAGTTGCTCGTCGTCGATGTCGGCGAGCTCGGGCTGGGTGATCTGGACGCCGGCGTTGTTGACCAGAATGTCCAGGCCGCCCAGGCCATCGACGGCCGCTTGCACCAGGTCGCGACAGAACTGGCGGTCACTGATGTCGCCGGGAACCGCCACGGCCGTGCGGTTCTCGGCCTCGATGAGCCGCACGATCTCCTGGGCGTCCTGCTCCTCCGAGGGAAGGTAGTTGATGGCGACATCGGCGCCCTCGCGCGCGAAAGCGATCGCCACCGCCCCTCCGATGCCCGAGTCGCCGCCGGTGATCAGGGCGCGCCGGCCCGCCAGCCGACCGGTTCCGCGGTAGGTCGTCTCACCCCGGTCGGCCTGAGGCGCCAGCTCGGCGTCCAGGCCCGGGGTGCCCTGGTCCTGCTTCGGCGGCTGCAGGGACGGGTGGCGGTCCACGGGGTTGTCGAAGGTCAGCTGGTCGGTTGCCATGTCGCCAGGCAACCACACCTGTCGCGGCTCGTTCCAGCCGGGGTCACTGGTGGCGGTGACGAGCCGAACCGGCCTACGGTGAGGCCATGAAACGCTGGGGTGCGGTGCTGTTCGTGGTGGGGGTCTTGCTGCTGGTGGTGGGTCTGGCGGCAGCGGTGTGGGGAGGCGTGCGGGCGTTCGGCTCGGTGACCTCCGCCGTCGAGTCGGCTTCGTCCATGCCCGGAGGGACCGGGACGATCACGCTGGAACGCGGCGAGCAGGCCACGGTCTACCAGGAGACCTCCTCGGTCGATCCCACCGCCGCGTGCCAGGTGACGGGTCCCGGGGGTGAACGGCTGAGGCTGACCCGCTCGACCGAGCTGAGCGGCTCGACGGGCGAGGGCAACTACGTCAACGTCGGCTCGTTCGAGGCCCCGAGGTCAGGCACCTACACGGTGACCTGTGCCGGGGGTGAGACGCTGCTCGGCCCCTCGCTCGACTTCACCGCGATCGGCGGGGGCACCCTGGGCGTGGTGCTGGGACTCGTGGGCGCGGGCTTGGGCTTCGTCCTGGTCATCGTGGGAGCAGTCCTGTGGTTCGTCGGGCGCTCTCGTGGCAACACTGCGACGACGACGCCCGCGGGCGGCTCCTACCCGCCGCCGGGGACTCCTCCGCCCCCACCACCCTCGAGCTGAGCCTTCGCGCTCACGTCTGCCCGTGGTCCGCGGCCCTCGTGCCCCCCGGCTCCTGCCGGTCCTCGGAGTTCTGGTGTTTCTCGCTGTGCTCGGTACCCACCGGGCCCTCCCGGTCGGAGAACGTCACCTCGACGTCCTGGCGCTCCTTGAAACGCGTGGACACCGCGGCCTCGCTGAAGGTGCGCTCGTCGGCCTCGGTCAGGTCGGTGTGCTCGGTGAACGGTGAGAGCAGGGAGCGGGGGTAGAGCTGTTTGGCCAGCACGACGTTGAGCTCGACGGCCAGGACCACGATGCTGGCGACCACGAGCAGCCAGCCCATCAGTCCCAGGACCAGCGCGAAGACCCCGTAGGTGTCGTTGGTCCGGTTCACCACCAGTCCGACGTAGGTGGCACCGAAGCTCTGCATGACCTGCCAGCCCACCGCCGCCAGGGCTGCGCCGGGGAGCACGTCGGACCAGCCGAGCGAGCGCGGAGTGGCGTGGCGCATTCCCAGGGCGAACAAGGCCCCGATCATGGCCAGGGACGCGGCCAGCAGAAGTAACGAGATCAGACCATGGACCTGCAGCCCGTAGGACTGCGCGCTGCTGCCCACCGCGGAGAGCACGGTGCTGCCGATCAAGGCGACGAACGCGATCCCGATCAGCACCGCACTGCGCAGCCGGGCCATG
>NZ_DATFMA010000019.1:0-5982 GCF_035267225.1 Ornithinimicrobium sp. | reverse complement strand
GCGAGCCGGAGTCGGCGCTGGTGACGAAGAAGATCGCCAGCATGAACATCACCACGACCGAGGTGATGCCGGCTGCGGGCAAGGCATCCAGCATCCGGAACAGCATGTCCTGCGGCGACTCGGCGCCACCGATGTCGGCGGTCCCGTCGAACTGCAGCTTCATGGCCGTGCCACCGGAGATCGCGAAGGCGACGAAGCAGACCAGCGTCGGGGCGATCAGCACCACCGTCACGAACTCGCGCAACGTGCGGCCCCGCGAGATGCGGGCGATGAAGATCCCGACGAAGGGCGTCCAGGAGATCCACCACGCCCAGTAGAAGACCGTCCAGGCGTTCACGAACTCCTCGGCCGCGTCACCGCGGGAGGCGGAGCGGCCCATCATCATCGGCAGGTCGCGCATGTACTCCAGCAGCGTGGAGGGGATGAAGTTGAGCAGGAACAGCGTCGGGCCGCCGATGAAGATGAAGATACCGAGCAGGGCGGCCAGCACCATGTTGATGTTCGACAGCCACTGGATGCCCTTGGACACACCGGACACCGCCGAGGCGATGAACGCGATGCTCAGGACCATGATGATCCCGATGATCGCCGTGTTGCCCAGCGGTCCGATGCCGGAGACGATCTCGATGCCGCGGCCGATCTGAAGGGCGCCGATACCCAGGCTGACCGCCGTGCCGAAGAGCGTGGCGATGATGGCGAAGATGTCGATGACCTTCCCCGCCGGGCCCTTGGCGTGCTTCGGGCCGAAGATCGGCTCCAGGATGCTCGACATCAGCGGCACCCGACCGCGGCGGTAGGCGCCGTAGGCGACCGCGCCGCCCACGAGGGCATACATCGCCCACGCGTTCAGACCCCAGTGGAACGTGGTCTGAGCCAAGGCGGTGTGCATGGCGTCGATGGTCTCGGGCTCAGCCGTGCCGGGCGGCGGCGTCAGGAAGTAGGTCATCGGCTCGTAGGAGCCGAAGAACAGCAGGCCGATGCCCATGCCGGCGCTGAACAGCATGGCCAGCCAGGACAACCGGTTGAACTCGGGCTTCTCGTCGTCCAGGCCGAGCTTGATCTTGCCGAGCCGGGAGAAGCCGACGATCAGCATGAAGATCAGCGCGATGATCGCGAAGACGTTGAACAGCCACCCGATGTTGCTCACCACCCAGGCGAGGGCGGTGTCAGACGTGGCCTGCAGGCCCTCGGTGTTCGTGACACCCCAGGCGATGAAGGCCACGATGGTGATGGCTGTCGCGCCGAAGACCACCTTGTCGGTGCCGTAGCGGACGCGCTGGTCCTCGATGGACACCCCCGGCACCAGGGCGGGGTGGATGCCGTGCGGATAGCTGACACTGCTGACGTCGTCGGCGACGTCCTTGGTGCGGCGGCCGGCGTCGGCCACCTTCTGGCCGGCGTTGCGTGCGGCCCTGTGTTTGGGCTCCTGGGACGTGGAGCCATTCGAGGAGTCCTTGTGCTCCTGCTGATCATCAGACATGCGGTCTACCTCACCGTGAGTCTCGATACTTCGCCGACAGGGGCGCCGACAACCGCACAGCATAGCCCGGGTTCTCGGGAAAAGTGGTTCAGATCACATTTGCGGTGCTGAAGAGCCCTTCTCGTGCACCAGCTCCACCACCTTTGTCAGCACATCCGGGTCGGTCTGCGGGAGCACTCCGTGACCCAGGTTGAAGATGTGGCCGGGCGCGGCGGCGCCCTCGTCGAGGATCCGCCGCACCTGGTCTGCGATGACGTCCCAGGGGGCGAACAGGAGCGCCGGGTCCAGGTTTCCCTGGACGGGGTACTGGCCCTGGGTGCGCGACACGGCGCTGGGCAGGTCGGTGCGGTAGTCGACCCCGATCACGTCAGCCCCAGCGGCGGCCATGTCGGCCAGCAGCTCGCCGGTCCCGACGCCGAAGTGGATGCGCGGCACCCCGGTGCGGGCGAGCCGGTGCAGCACCCGGGCGCTGTGCGGCTCCACGAACTCCCGGTAGTCCCGGCGGGACAGGAAGCCGGCCCACGAGTCGAACAGCTGCACCGCGCTGGCGCCGGCGGCCACCTGCACCTCCAGGAACGCACCGGAGATCTCGGCCAGCCGGGCACACAGGTCGTGCCAGAGCCCCGGGTCGCCGTGCATGAGGGCCTTGGTGCGCTCGTGGTTCTTCGACGGCCCCCCTTCGACGAGGTAGGAGGCCAGCGTGAAGGGTGCCCCCGCGAACCCGATCAGTGGGACCGGCCCGAGCTCGGCGGTGATGTCGGCGACGGAGGCGGCGATGTCGGGGATCATCTCGGCGGTCAGGGCCGGGATGCGGGCCAGGTCAGCACGACTGCGGAACGGACGCGCCATCACCGGCCCTACCCCCGCCCGGATATCGACCTCCACACCGACCGCGTGCAGCGGCACCACGATGTCGCTGAACAGGATCGCCCCGTCCACACCGTGTCTGCGCACCGGTTGCAGGGTGATCTCCGTGACCAGCTCGGGGGTGCGACACGCCGTCAGCATCTCAACCCCTTCGCGCAGAGCGCGGTACTCCGGCAGGGACCGCCCGGCCTGCCGCATGAACCACACCGGGGTGCGCCGCACGGGTAGCCCGCGCGCGGCGCGCACCAGGTCGCTGACGATCTCATCGGGCCCCGGGGTCGTCGTCACGGGGCGATCCTCGCACGCCCTTCGGCGTTGCGATCCGCTGCGGGTCGGGGCCCGCGGCCTACCCTGAGCAGGTGGTCAGCCGCATCCGTCCCGCACGCCCTCCGGCGAAGGAGGTCGACAGCACCCGTGACGCGACGACGTTCGACGACGCCCTGGAAGCGCTGCGCACCTCGGCCATGAGACCCGAGCTGGTCATCGAAGAGGTCCCGGCACCGACGCGCCTGGCCCCGCACGCGGTGGCCCTGGCGGGCGAGGTCATCCCGGGGCACGACACGCACGCCGTGAACGCCGAGGACCCACTCGGCGTGGGTCGGTTCGTCCTGCTCTTCGACCCCGCCGGCCCGGAGCCCTGGGAGGGCCAGTGGCGCGCGGTGACCTACGCGAAGACCACCATCGAGCCGGAGGTAGGCAGTGACCCCCTGGCCGGCGAGGTCGGGTGGTCCTGGCTGACCGAGGCGCTGCAGGCTCGCGGCCTGGGCTGGAGCGCTGAGGCAGGTACGGTCACCAGCGTGAGCTCGCAGAGCTTCGGGGCGCTGGCCGAGCGTGATCCCGTGGTGGAGCTGGAGATCCGGGCCTCATGGACACCGGAGGTGGACACGGCCGCTCAGCTCGGTGGCCACGTACAGGCCTGGGGCGACCTGCTGTGCACCCTTGCCGGGCTGCCGCCGCTGCCGGAAGGCGTCGTGGCCCTACCGGGCGTGCGCCGCTGATCACGTGAGCGACACCTCCGCCACCGAACCCGAGGCCGAGCCCGAGGTCTTCGAGGTCCTGGCCGCCCCCGGTGACGGCGTCCCCGATGTCGTCGACGACGCCGCGGGGCTCGCGGCCGTGGTGGACTCGCTGTCGCAGGGATCGGGCCCGGTGGCGGTCGATGCCGAGCGGGCGTCCGGCTACCGCTACGGCCAGGACGCGTATCTGGTGCAGCTGCGCCGCGAGGGCAGCGGCACCCATCTCATCGACCCCCTGGGCTGCCCGGACCTGTCCAGCGTGGACCGGGCCCTGGCCGACACCGAATGGGTGCTGCACGCGGCCACCCAGGACATCCCCTGCCTGGCCGCCCTCGGGATGCGGCCCCGTCGTCTCTTCGACACCGAGCTGGGAGCGCGGCTGGCCGGGCTGCCGAAGGTGGGGCTCTCGTCGGTGCTGGAGTACTACCTGGGGCTGACTCTGGCCAAGGAGCATTCCGCGGTGGACTGGTCGACCCGGCCACTGCCGACACCCTGGTTGCTCTACGCCGCGCTGGACGTCGAGCTGCTGGTGCCGCTGCGCGACCGGATGGTCCGCGACCTGTCCGAGCAGGGCAAGCTGGCATGGGCGAAGCAGGAGTTCGACGCCCTCACCTCGTTCACCGGCCCCAAGACCAAGCCGGACCCGTGGCGCCGCGTCTCGGGCACCCGGGCGCTGCGCACGCGGCGCCACCTGGCGACGCTGCGCGAGGTCTGGAACACCCGGGAGGAGATCGCCCGGCACCGCGACGTCGCGCCGGGTCGCATCGTGCCGGACTCCACGCTGGTCGACCTGGCCCTGCGCGCCCCCCGGCGCCGGGCCGATCTGCCGGCCGTCAAGCCCGATCCCCACGGGGCGCGCCAGCGGCGGGCACAGCAGGGGCTTCGCCGGCACGCCGCCGAATGGCTGGCGGCCATCAGCGCGGCGGCCGAGATCCCCGAGGACGAGCTCCCGCAGCGCGGGGTGTCGACCCCCGGACCCCCGCCGGCTCGGTCCTGGGCCGATCGCGACCCCGACGCCGCCGCCCGGCTCAACGCCACGAAACCCCTGATGAAGGCGTTGTCCGACCAGCACGACATCCCGGTGGAGAACCTGGTCACCCCGGAGGCACTGCGCCGGGTCCTGTGGCAGCCGCCGCAGACCCTGGAGCTGGCCTCGGTGGAAGCCGCACTGGCCGAGGTCGGCGCCCGGCCGTGGCAGCAGCAGATCGTCGCCCCGGTCGTGCTGCAAGCGCTCGGCTCACTCTCGGGCGCGACACGCCTTGAATGGGAAATATCTCATATGTGATCTAGGTTGGAGCCCGTGTCTGAGCCCTACCTGTCCCGCATCGGCACCCTCATCCGCGATGCCCGCCGCCACAAGAGCCTCACCCAGCACGAGCTGGCCTCTCTGCTGGGGACCAGCCAGAGTGCGGTCGCCCGGATCGAGCAGGGCAAGCAGAACCTCTCACTGGAGATGCTGGCCCGCATCGGTGAGAGCCTCGACTCCGAGATCGTCTCGGTCGGTACCTCGGTGCCGCAGAACCTGCGCATCGCCGGTGGGGTGAGGTTGGCCGGCGAGATCAACGTGCGCACTTCCAAGAACGCGGCGGTCGCCCTGCTCTGCGCATCCATGCTCAACAAGGGACGCACCACGCTACGCAATCTCGCGCGCATCGAGGAGGTCAACCGGATCACCGAGGTGCTGACCAGTATCGGCTTCAAGATCCGGTGGATGCCGGACTCCTCCGACCTGGAGATCGTGCCACCGCGCACGCTGGACCTGGCCGGCATCGACAAGGCCGCGGCCCGGCGCACCCGGACCATCATCATGTTCCTGGGTCCGCTGATGCACGAGCTCGAGCGCTTCGAGCTGCCCTACGCGGGGGGCTGCGACCTCGGCACGCGCACGGTCGAGCCGCACATGATCGCTCTGCGGCAGTTCGGAGTCGACGTGGTGGCGACCGACGGCGCGTACCACGCGACGATCGAGAGCAACCGCTGGCCGCAACGGCCGATCGTGCTGACCGAGCGCGGCGACACGGTGACCGAGAACGTGCTGCTGGCGGCGGCGCGGCACACCGGTGAGACCGTCATCCGCAACGCCAGCTCCAACTACATGGTCCAGGACCTGTGCGTCTTCCTCATGGCCCTGGGAGTGCAGATCGAGGGGCTCGGCACCACGACGCTGACGGTGCGTGGGGTGGAGGAGATCAACATGGACATCGAGTACTCCCCCTCCGAGGACCCGATCGAGGCGATGAGCCTGCTCGCGGCGGGTGTGGTGACAGGCAGCGAGATCACGATCCGTCGGGTCCCGATCGAGTTCATGGAGATCGAGCTGGCCGTCCTGGACACCATGGGTCTGCGCTACGAGATGACCCCGGAGTACACCTCGGCGAACGGGGTCACGCGGCTGGTCGACCTGACCACTGTGCCGGGCCCCCTGCACGCGCCACTGGACAAGATCCACCCGCTGCCCATTCCCGGGCTGAACATCGAGAACCTGCCCTTCTTCGCCATCATCGCCGCCTGTGCCCAAGGGTCGACGATGATCCACGACTGGGTCTACGAGAACCGCGCCATCTATCTCACCGAGCTCACGACCCTCGGCGCCAAGGTCCACCTCATGGACCCCCACCG
>NZ_DATFMA010000018.1:0-30037 GCF_035267225.1 Ornithinimicrobium sp. | reverse complement strand
CGCTGTGGTGGCCGGCGTGCTCGACGGCTTCCCCCTGCTGGTCTCCGTGGTCGCTCTGGGCACCACCGTCGCCGCCGTCTGGGCCCTCACGACCCAGCCGTACTGGGTGTATACGACGTTCCTCACTCCCGCCGTGATCCTCCAGACCTCCGGCGGGACGAGTCCGATGCTGTGGGCCGACCTGCAGCGCGTGGCCTTCACCGTGGTCGCGGCCGCCGTCGCGGTGGGTGTGCTGGCCGTCGGCCACCGGATGCTCCAGCGACGGTGAACGCCCACTGGCGGACCGCGCCCGGCAGCAGGGGTGTCCGCCCTCGCCTGGCAATGAGAAGATGGCCTACGACGTCAGCGAATGCCGCTTTCGGCCCGTGAGGAAGGCAGGATCCAGGTGAGCATCGAGCCCGACATGCCGTGGTGGCAGAAGCTCCTGATGGCGTTGAAAGTGTGGCGTCCGCCCCATCGCACCAAGCACCACGACGTCAAGAACATGCCGCGCCCGGAGCCGCCGCCGGTCACCGGCGCCTACGGCAACGAGGTCGTCTCCAAGCCCCAGCGTCGAGTGCCGCAGCGTAAGGACGCCACGCCCTGAGCGAGGTCCTCGACCGCTTCTCCGCCCCTACCCGCGCCTGGTTCGACGCGTCCTTTCCCGGTCCCACCGCAGCGCAGGTGGGAGCCTGGGATGCGATCAGCCGCGGCGAGCACACCCTGGTCGTCGCCCCCACTGGCTCCGGGAAGACCCTTTCTGCTTTCCTCTGGGCCATCGACCGGCTCTGGGCGGCGCCGGCCATACCCGACGCACCGCGCTGCCGCGTGGTGTACGTCTCCCCGCTCAAAGCGCTCGCCGTCGACGTGGAGCGCAACCTGCGCTCCCCACTCGTCGGCATCCGTCACGCCGCTCACCGCCTGGGGACACCAGTGCAGGATCTCTCGGTGGCCATCCGCTCCGGGGACACCACCGCCACCGAGCGGCGCGCCTTCGCCAAACAGGGCGCCGACATCCTCATCACCACACCCGAGTCCCTCTTCCTGTTGCTCACCTCGGCGGCGAGGACGGCGCTGGCCGGCGTGCAGACGGTCATCGTCGACGAGGTCCATGCGGTCGCCGGCACCAAGCGAGGGGCGCACCTCGCGCTCACCCTGGACCGCCTCGACGCTCGGCTGAGCCACCCCGCCCAGCGCATCGGCCTGTCGGCGACCGTGCGACCTGTCGACGAAGTCGGCCGTTACCTCGCCGGCGGCCGTCCGATGAGCACGGTCCAACCCCCGTCGCACAAGCAGTGGGACCTGCGAGTCAGCGTTCCCGTCGCCGACATGACCGACCCCGGGTACGTGCAGCCGAGAGCCGGTGAGCCCACGCAGGCCCCTCCTTCCGACGAGGCCACGGCACCTTCGGCGCCGGGGGCGCCGCCGGCGCCCGACGACGGCTTCGAGGCCGGTGTCGGCCCGGTGCTTCCGGATGACCAGGACGGCTTCTGGAACCCAGCGCCGGACCCTGCCGAACGGGCCTCCATCTGGCCGCACGTGGAGCGCGAGGTGGTGGACCTCGTCTCCCAGCAGACGTCGACCCTGGTCTTCGCCAACTCCCGCCGGCTGGCCGAGCGCCTCACCTCCCGGCTCAACGAGGAGTGGGACGAGCGGCACGGCCACCCCAACGACGGCGCCGCCACCGATGAGACACCGCGAGACTCGAGGCCGGGTGCACCTGCCCCCGCTCAGGTGATGGCGCAGTCGGGGTCATCGGCGGCAGCCCCCGCCGTCCTCGCGCGCGCACACCACGGGTCGGTGAGCAAGGAGCACCGGGCGGAGATCGAGGACGCTCTGAAGTCGGGGCGACTGCCCGCCGTGGTGGCGACCAGCTCTCTCGAGCTCGGCATCGACATGGGCGCGGTGGACCTGGTGGTGCAGGTCGAGTCGCCACCCAGCGTCGCCAGCGGGCTGCAGCGGGTGGGGCGGGCCGGGCACCAGGTGGGCGCCGTCTCACGCGGGACGTTCTACCCCAAGCACCGGGGGGACCTCGTCCAGACCGCGGTCGTCGTCCAGCGGATGCAGGAAGGCGAGATCGAGGCCCTGCAGGTGCCTCGCAACCCCCTCGACGTGCTGGCCCAGCAGGTCGTGGCCATGACCGCCCTGGACGAATGGCCGGTCGACGCGATGTTCGACCTCGTCCGCCGCAGCGCGTCCTTCTCCTCCCTGCCGCGACCCTTGTTCGAGGCCACACTGGACATGCTCGCCGGCCGCTACCCGGGCGAGGACTTCGCCGACCTGCGCCCCCGGCTGGTGTGGGACCGGGTGGCGGGCACGCTCACGGCCCGTCGCGGCGCCCAGCTGCTGGCGGTGACCTCCGGGGGCACCATCCCCGACCGCGGCCTCTACGCCGTCATGCTGGCGACCGGCGACGGTCCGGGTCGTCGGGTGGGTGAGCTCGACGAGGAGATGGTCTACGAGTCACGCGTCGGAGACGTGTTCACGCTCGGAACCACCTCCTGGCGGGTGGAGGACATCACACGAGACCAGGTCCTGGTGACACCGGCGCCCGGCCAGATCGGGCGGCTGCCGTTCTGGAAGGGTGACGCCATCGGACGACCCGCCGAGCTCGGTCGTGCCGTCGGCACCTTCGTACGCGAGACCGCGGCGCAGCCTCGCGCCGAGGCCGAGCGTGAGCTGGCCGTTCGCGGCTTGGACGGACACGCCGTCACTAACCTGCTGGACTACCTCGGAGAGCAGCACGAGGAGACCGGACGCGTTCCGGACGACCGCACCTTGGTGGTCGAGCGGTTCCGGGACGAGATCGGCGACTGGCGCGTGGTGGTGCACAGTCCCTACGGCACGCCCGTGCACGCGCCGTGGGCCCTGTGCGTCGCGGCCAGGATGCGCGAGCGGTTCGGTGCCGACGTGCAAGCCATGGCCGCCGACGACGGGATCGTACTCCGGCTGCCCGACCTCGTCGACGATGAGGGAGGCCGCTCGAGCAGCCTCGACGCCGATCTGCTGGATCTACTGACGCTGGATCCGGACGAGGTGCACGACCTGGTCACCACCGAGATCGGCGGCTCGGCGTTGTTCGCGGCGCGGTTTCGCGAGTGCGCCGCCCGGGCACTGCTGCTTCCGCGGCGCTCCCCCGGGCGCCGCCAACCGCTGTGGCAACAGCGCCAGCGCTCGGCTCAGCTCCTGGAGGTGGCCTCCCGCTATCCCACGTTCCCGATCGTCCTGGAGACGGTCCGGGAGTGCGTGCAGGACGTCTACGACGTCGATGCGCTCCAGCGGCTCATGGGTGAGCTGGCCGCGCGCACCGTCACGATGGTGAGCCTCACGACGCAGAGCGCCTCACCCTTCGCCCGGTCACTGCTGATGGGGTACATCGCGCAGTTCCTGTACGAGGGTGACTCCCCGCTGGCCGAGCGCCGCGCGGCCGCCCTGTCGCTGGACCCGGCCCTCCTGGCGGAGCTGCTCGGCCGCGGCGAGGGTGCACAGCTGCGTGACCTGCTGGACCCCCAGGTGATCGCGGACACCGCGGAGCAGCTCCAGCGCCTGAGCGCGGACCGAGCGTGCCGGGACTCGGCTGAGGTGGTCGACCTGCTGCGGACGCTCGGCCCGCTCACCACCGACGAGGTCACCCAGCGCGTCGTGGCCGACTCGCGAGGCGACGTGCCGGCGTGGCTGGGCGACCTGCTCGAGCGACGCCGGGTGATCGAGGTCCTCATCGCCGGCGAGCGGCGATGGGCGGACGCCCAGGACGCGGCCCGCCTCCGGGACGCCCTGGGGGTCGCCCTGCCGGTCGGGGTACCTGCGGTTTTCACCGAGCCGGTGGCGGACCCCCTGGGGGATCTGGTGACGCGCTATGCCCGTACCCATACACCGTTCACGCTGGACGAGCTCGCGAGCCGGCTCGGGATCGGGAGGGCCGTGGCGCACGAGGCGGTGCGGCGCCTGATCGACTCCGGTCGCGTGGTGCAGGGGGCACTGCGCCCTCTCGAGGGGTCGACGAACGGGGTAGGCGGCGCCGAGGACCTGTGCGACGCGGACGTGCTGCGCATGCTGCGCCGCCGCTCCCTCGCGGCGCTGCGACAGGAGGTCGAGCCGGTGACCCAGGACACCTACGCGCGGTTCCTGCTCGGCTGGCAGTCGGTCGGCGAGCTGCGCGGCGTCGACGGTGTCCACCGGGCGGTCGAGCAGCTCGCCGGAGTGCAGCTCCCGGCCAGCGCGGTAGAGACACTGGTGCTGCCGGCCCGGGTCCGCGACTACTCCCCCGCCATGCTGGACGAGCTGATGACCGCCGGCGAGGTCCTCTGGCAGGGTCACGCCTCACTCCCCGGCGACGACGGGTGGGTGTCTCTGCATCTGGCCGAGTCGGCGCACCTGACGCTGGCTCCGGCCTCGGCCGCCGCCGGTTCGGCCGCGGATGCCCCCGAGCACGCTGCCCGGGTCCTCCGGGTCCTGGAGCACGGCGGGTCCTACTTCTTCCGGGCCCTCGCCGATGCCGTCAGCGCCGGCGGGCCTGTCGACGACGCGGCCCTGGTGGAGACGATGTGGCAGCTGGTGTGGTCCGGCCGGCTGACCGGTGACACCCTCGCTGGGCTGCGCATGCTGCTCTCGGGAGGCAAGAACGCGCACAAGTCGCGGCGCGCAGCGACCCGCACCAGTCGGTCGACCCGCTGGTCGCGGCCCTCCCCAGGCCTGACGGGGGCATCCCGGGCGGACCGGCCCCGGATGCCGAGCCGACAGGGGCCGCCCGCTGCGGCGGGCCGGTGGTCCCTGTTGCCCGAACCGGAGGCTGAGACCACCGTCCGCGCGGTGGCCACGGCCGAGCAGCTGCTGGACCGCTACGGCGTCGTGACGCGCGGCAGCGTCATGGCGGAGGGCATCGAAGGCGGCTACGCCGGTGTATACCGCGTCCTCGCCTCGGCCGAGGAGTCGGGTCGGGTGCGCCGGGGCTACTTCGTGGAGCATCTCGGGGCGGCCCAGTTCGGGTCCACCGGGGCGGTGGACCGGATGCGAGCCCTGTCGGACACTTTGGCGCGGGGCTCTGGGAAGCCCGAGCCGCACGCCATGCTGCTGGCCGCCACCGACCCGGCCAATCCCTACGGCGCCTCAGTCACCTGGCCGCTCCGGGAGGGCCCGGAAGCCGGGTCCTCCAGCCAGGATGCTGCGGAGCCCGCGCCGGCCCACCGGCCGGGCCGGAAGGCGGGCGCGCTGGTGGTGCTGGTCGACGGAGCGCTGGCGCTGTACCTCGAGCGTGGTGGGCGCACCGCGTTGACGTTCACCGACGACGAGGAGGCGCTCGGCGCGGTGGCCGCCGTGCTCGCCGACCACGTACGCCATCGGACTCTCACCTCGCTCACCGTGGCCAAGATCGACGGAGCCCCGGTCTTGTCGAGCGGCCATCCGCTGACTCACGCCCTGCGCGACGCCGGGTTCCACACCGCGCCGCAAGGCTTGCGGATGCGGCGCTGAACCATGCCGGAAGGAGATGCCGTCTGGCGGACTGCGCGACGGCTGCACACCGCGCTCGTCGGCGACCCGATCGTCGCCAGCGACCTGCGGGTGCCCTCCTTGGCCACCGTGGACCTCAGCGGCCGTCGGACGGTCGAGGTCGTCTCACGCGGCAAGCACCTGCTGCACCGGATGGAGGGCGGCCTCACTCTGCACAGCCACCTCCGCATGGAGGGTCGGTGGAAGGTCTACCGCGGGCGGGGTCGGGAGTCGGTGCGCCGATCCCAGCGCCACACCATCCGGGCCATCGTCGTGACCGAGTCCGTCGCCGCGGCCGGTGAGACCCTGGGGATGGTGGACCTGGTGCGCACCGACCAGGAGTCCCGGGTGGTCGGGCACCTCGGACCCGATCTGCTCGACCCTGCCTACGACGGGGGCACCGCGCTGGCCAACCTCCTGCGCCGGCCGGAGCGCACCGTCACCGAGGCCCTGCTCGACCAGCGCAACCTCGCCGGGATCGGCACGATCTTCGCCTCCGAGCCCCTGTTCCTGCACGGAGTCAACCCGTGGGCCTCGGTCGAACAGGTGGGCGAGAGCGAGCTGGCCGCTCTGGTGGACACGGCACGCCGACTGCTCATCCAGAGCTGCCGGCTGGGCCGCACCACGATCACCGGACGCAGCGACTATCTTGACGACGCCTGGGTGCACGGGAGGGTGGGGCTGCCGTGCCTACGGTGCGCGAGCACCATCCGGCTGGCGACGATCGGCACCCAGCCGCAGGAGCGTGTCATGTTCTACTGCCCCTCGTGCCAGGCTGGCCTGGCACCCACGGACGACGGGACCCGTCAGTCGCCACTCGGGCATGGCCGCGAGAGACGCGAGTGAAACGGATCAGGCCGCGGGCGTGACCGAGACGTCCGCGTCCACGGCACTGCGGTGGGTCAGCGCATCGCGGTGGATCGGCTTGGCCAGGCCCCCTGCCAGCATGGCGTTCATCTGCTGCTCGGAGGCCTCGGCGAGACTCACCCGGTCCGACACACTGCTGAGCATGTCGCCCATGGACATGTCCAGCGCCTTGCAGATCGATGCGAGCAGCTCTGAGGATGCCTCTTTCTCGCCTCGCTCCACCTCCGACAGGTAACCCAAGGAGACCGCGGCGCTGGCTGAGACCTCGCGCAGGGTCCGGCCCTGACCTTGGCGTTGCTCGCGCAGCACGTCACCGAGCTCGCGTCGCAGAAGCACCATGGGCCGTCCCTCCTTCGCCGTCGGTCATCAGCATGAACCGGGTCGTCGTCTCTCTTCGTGCGTCACGCCGATGCGGGGTGATGGTCCTACGGTACCCCGCGGTCCCCGGCTTCCGTCGAGGGTGGTGCCCCGGGCAGTGTCCGTAAGGCCAACACCAAGGCCGCACACACCGTCTTCTCACGGATCTCGGGCCGAGAGCCGCACAACATCAACGCCCGCTGCGCATGTACTTCTTCCCCGTCCGCGTCACGCATCTGCACCGCGAGATGCACCGTGCCGACCGGATGGCCCTCGCTGGGGTCCGGGCCCGCCACCCCGGTGGTCGCGATGGCAAGGTCACTGCCGAGGACGCGCCTCGCCCCGGCGGCCATCGCCTCGGCGCACGCCCGGCTGACCGCACCGTGCTCCTGCAGCACCCGCTCCGGCACTCCGAGGACGGCCCGCTTCACCCCGGGTGCATAGGCCACCACGGCGCCGCGCACGACCGCACTGGCCCCCGGCACTCGGACGAGCCGTTCGGTGAGCAGGCCCCCGGTCAGCGACTCGGCCGCCCCCAGGGTGAGCCCCCGCTGGGCGCACCGGGTGACGAGCTCGACCGCCAGACGGTCAGGGTCGTCGAGCTCAGGCCGCGACATCCGAGCCGCGCCAGATCCGCCACGCCTGCGCGAGGTAGTCGATGCCGGTGACCACGGTGACCGCCAGGGCCGCGTACATGACGACGAGTCCGAGCAGGTGGAGCAGACCGGTCAGCGGAAGGATCAACAGCACCAGACCGACGGACTGCAGTGCCGTCTTGAGCTTGCCGCCCCGGCTGGCCGGCATCACGCCACGACGGATGATCACGAAGCGCAACACCGTGATGCCGATCTCGCGCACCATGATCACGACGGTCACCCACCAGGCCAGCTCGCCCAGGAGCGACAGGCAGATCAGGGCTGCGCCGGTCAGCGCTTTGTCCGCAATCGGGTCGGCGATCTTGCCGAAGTCGGTCACCAGGCCCTGGCGTCGCGCGAGGTCGCCGTCCAGCCAGTCCGTCGCGATGGCCACGACGAAGATGACGGCGGCCCAGATCCGCATGGCGGAAGAGCCGCCGTCGTCGGCGACGAACACGACCACGAACACCGGGACGAGCGCGATCCGCAGCACGGTCAGCGCGTTGGGCACGTTCCACACACTGGGCTTCGATGAACTGGACGGGGCACTCATCGGGCACCGGTCACCGCCTTGGTGCGATCCTCGCCGTTCTGGCGTCCCTCGAGCACCCGGGCGATGAGGTCGACTCCGGCGCTGTCGCAGACCTCGGCCCGGACGAGGTCACCCACCTCGAGGTGCCCGCCTGCGAGCAGCGTGGTGGTGCCGTCGACGTCCGGCCCCTGCTGCTCCGCCCGCCCCGACACCTCCCCGGTCTCGGGGTCCCACTCCTCGACGAGCACGCTCACGCACTGGCCGATCCGGTCGGCGGCCCGCTGGGCGCTCAGCTCCTCCACCCAGGCACTGACCCGGTTGACCCGCTCGGCGATGACGTGCTCAGGGTGCTTGCCGGCATGCTGCTGCGCCTCCGTGCCGTCCTCGTCGGAGTAGCCGAACACACCGACGACGTCCAACCGGGCCTGCTCGAGGAAGGACATGAGCTCGGTCACGTCCTCCTCGGTCTCCCCCGGGAACCCGACGATCACGTTGGTGCGCACCCCGGCCTCCGGCAGCCGCTCACGCACCTGGCCCAGCAACCCCAGGAAGGACTCGCGGTCACCGAACCGCCGCATCCGCCGCAGCAGCGGCCCGGACGCATGCTGGAAGGAGATGTCGAAGTAGGGGACCACCCCGGGGGTGTGCGCCATCACCTCGAGCAGGCTGGGGCGGATCTCCGCAGGCTGCAGGTAGGACACGCGGACCCGCTCGATCCCCGACACGGCGGCTAGCTCGGGCAGCAGCCGCTCCAACAGCGTCAGGTCGCCCAGGTCCTTGCCGTAGGAGGTCGTGTTCTCGCTGACCAGGAAGAGCTCGCGCACTCCGCGCTCGGCCAGCCACCGGGCCTCGGTGAGGATCTCGTCGGGCTGACGCGAGACGAACGCCCCGCGAAAAGTGGGGATCGCACAGAAGGCGCAGCGCCGGTCACAACCGGAGGCGATCTTCAGCGGCGCCCAGGGCGCCTCACCGAGACGCGCCCGCAGCACCGGGGGCCCGGACGCCGGCGCGACCTGGCTCAGCGGCGCCTGGCCGTGACCGGGCAGGGAGACGGCGCCGGCGCCGGGACGCGCTGCCGGGGCCAGGGGCAGCAGCGTGCGCCGGTCGCGAGGGACGTGCGGCGTCACGGACCCACCGTCGAGGATGGTGCGCAGGTGCTCCGACATGTCGGCGTAGGAGTCGAAACCCAGCACGGCGTCCGCCTCCGGCAGCTCTGCGGCCAGGTCAGCGCCGTAGCGTTCGGCCAGGCACCCGACCGCCACGACGGCCTGGGTGCGTCCGGTCTCCTTCAGCTCACCCGCCTCCAGCAGCGTGTCGATCGAGTCCTTCTTGGCCTGCTCGACGAAGCCGCAGGTGTTGACCACCGCCACGTCCGCGTCGGCGGCGTCGGCGACCAGCCGCCAGCCCTGTTGCTGCAGCCGCCCGGCGAGCTCCTCGGAGTCGACCTCGTTGCGGGTGCAGCCCAGGGTCACGAGGGCGACGCTGGGCTCGGTGGGCATAGGGGGCAGCCTAGAGGTCATCGGCGGAACTTGATGAGCGTCAGCCCCAGCAGCCGCGCGATCACGAGGGCGACGTAGTTCATCCCGGTCAGCATCTGCAGCATGACCACCGAGCGGGCAAAGTTGGCGCCGGCCCGGACGTCGGGGCTGTCCGACGTGTTGGGCGCGATGTCGGACAGACCGGTGCCGGTCAGCGTGGTGGTGGACAGGAACAGCAGCTCGAACCAGCTCAGCGGCCGGATCTCCCCGCCGACCGAGAAGGAGTCGGGCAGGATGATCTGCACCGCCCCGTAGGTGTACGCGAAGGCCCAGACCAGGACGGTGAACGTGGCCCCGGTCGCCAGCAGCTCGTCCCGGCTCACCCACGCATCGGCGAACATGTACCGCAGGAGCGACACCGCCGTATAGAAGTAGAAGACGGCGTGTGCGCAGTTGGAGACGAAGGAGATCCACGCGACGTCGCTCCAGACCGCCTCCGCCAGGGTGAGGACGACCACCGGTGCGCCGAGCGTGTAGGCGAGCACGCGGGTCGACGGGGTGCGGTTGACGGCCATCACCGCGACGGCGAGCACGAAGAGCCCGAAGATCGAGATGACGGTCCGCCCGGCGCCGGCCTCGTCGGTGAAGGGGAAGACGAGGATCCCGAGGAGCTGGGCTGCCAGCAGCACTCCGGAGGGGTGCTCACGGATGGCGTCCCACCACCGCTGAAGCCGGTTGCGACCGGCCGCGCCTGCGTAGGTGAACATGGGACGACGATAGTCAGCGGTGGTCGGTCAGCGCCCAGGCGTCGGTGCTGGAATCCTCGTCGTCGGTGTCGGGCTCGTCGAACTGCGACTCGACCGGGTCCACGGCCACGGCGTCCCGACCCGGGTCGTCCACGCCTCCGGTCGGCGAGTCACCTTGCAGGGCAGCCAGCGTGGCGGCGAGGTCGTCCGGCTTGACCAGCACGTCGCGCGCCTTGCTTCCCTCCGACGGCCCGACGATCTCGCGCGACTCCATGAGATCCATCAACCGGCCCGCCTTGGCAAAGCCCACCCGGAGCTTGCGCTGGAGCATCGAGGTCGACCCGAACTGGGTAGTGATGACCTGCTCGGCCGCCTGCAGCAGCAGGTCGAGGTCGTCACCGATGTCCTCGTCGACCTGCTTCTTCGCCGCAGCCGCGGTCACGTCCTCACGGTAGACCGGCTTGAGCTGCCCGGTGACATGCGAGACGACAGCCGTGATCTCGGTCTCGGTCACCCACGCACCCTGCACACGCATGGTCTTCGCCGCACCCATGGGCAGGAACAGCCCGTCACCCTGGCCGATGAGCTTCTCCGCGCCGGGCTGGTCCAGCACGACGCGGGAGTCGGTGACCGAGCTGGTCGAGAAGGCCATCCGGCTGGGGACGTTCGCCTTGATCAAACCCGTCACCACGTCCACCGACGGCCGCTGGGTCGCCAGCACGAGGTGGATGCCCGCCGCACGGGCCAGCTGCGTGATCCGGACCACCGAGTCCTCGACGTCGCGGGGCGCGACCATCATCAAGTCGGCGAGCTCGTCCACCACCACGAGCAGGTAGGGGTAGGGGGAGAGCACCCGCTCTGAGCCGGGTGGGGCCGAGATGCTGCCCGCCCGCACGGCCTTGTTGAAGTCGTCGACGTGCTTGAACCCGAACGCAGACAGGTCGTCGTAGCGCTGGTCCATCTCCTTGACCACCCACGCCAGCGCCTCGGCCGCCTTCTTCGGGTTGGTGATGAT
This sequence comes from Ornithinimicrobium sp., assembly GCF_035267225.1. GTDB lineage: Bacteria > Actinomycetota > Actinomycetes > Actinomycetales > Dermatophilaceae > Ornithinicoccus. The sequence continues at coordinate 18,941 of NZ_DATFMA010000018.1, read as the reverse complement.
CGGGGTGATCAGGTGCGGGATGCCCTCGTAGGCGGTCAGCTCCACCCGCTTGGGGTCGACCAGGATCATCCGGACCTCGTCCGGGGTGGCCCGCATCAGCACCGAGGTGATCATCGAGTTGATGAAGCTCGACTTGCCCGAGCCGGTGGCCCCGGCGACCAGCAGGTGCGGCATCTTGGCCAGGTTGGCGATGACGTACCCGCCCTCGACGTCCTTGCCCACGCCCATGACCATGGGGTGCACGTTGTTGCGTGCCGCCTGGCTGCGCAGCACGTCGCCGAGGCTGACGTTCTCGCGGTCGGTGTTCGGGATCTCGACCCCGACCGCCTTCTTGCCCGGGATGGGCGACAGGATGCGCACGTCGGCGGAGGCGACGCTGTAGGCGATGTTCTTGCTCAGCGCCGTGATCCGCTCCACCTTGACCCCCGGCCCGAGCTCCACCTCGTAGCGGGTGACGGTCGGGCCGCGCATGAACCCCGTGACGTGCGCGTCGATCCCGAAGTCCTCGAGGACGCCGGTCAGCGCGTCCACGACGTGGTCGTTGGCCTGGGACCGAGTCTTGTGCGGGCTGCCCGCCTGCAGCACCGTGTTCTCCGGCAAGGTGTAGGTGACGTCCCCCGCCAGCATCAGCTGCTCGACCCGCTGAGGCAGCGGGTTGGTCGGCGGCGCCTGCAGTTCTTCGGTGGCGTCCTCATGCGACTCCTGCGCACCGGGGATGGGTTCGGTGCGCTCGCCGTCCTTGCCCGACGCCGGCCGGGCTCGTCCGGCGCCCGCCGAGGTCCCGCGACTCTTGGCCCCGTCAGCGGGGGCGGCCTTGGCTTCCCCACTGCGCAACGACCGGCGTGCGCTCTTCTCGACCTGGGCGGCCTGGTCGAAGGCCTGTTCACCGTCAGAGGAGGAGGCGCGTGCCCGGGGGCGCCGCGAGCCGCGCGGTCCTCCCCCGGCGCCATCGTGACGGAAGCGACTGGAGTTGAAGAGATGCTCCTCGGCCTCGGCCAGCCGTTGCGGGATGCGGTGGACCGGGGTGGCGGTGAGGACGAGCAGCCCGAAGACCGTGAGCAGCACGAGGATGGTCACGGCCCCGAAGACCGTGATGCCGGCGGTGAGGGGTGCGGCGACCATGAAGCCGAGCACCCCACCCGCGGCGCGCAGGGCGGCGTAGCCCTCGGCGAAGTCCGGTGCCCCGGCGGCCAGGTGAGTCAGCCCACAGACCGCGAAGGTGAGGGCGAGAGTGCCGACCACCATCCGGTGATGCGCCACGTCCTCCCGGGGAGCACGCAGCATCCGGATGCCGAAGCCCACCAGCACCAGCGGCAGCACCAGCGCGACCATGCCCAGGGTCCCGGCCACCACGGCGTGGATGGCGTCGCCGAACCGGCCGTCCAGCCCCCACCACTCGCGCAGCGCCACGACGAAGGCCAAGGCGAGGAGGGTGAGACCGAGGCCGTCGCGGCGGTGCTCCGGCTCCAGGTCCTGGGCGCTGCCGGAGACACTGCGCACGGCCCCACCCGCGACGCCGGCGACGGCCATCCAGGCCCCTTTCGTCACCCGCCACAGCCAGGGACCCTCGGGGTGGAACGTGTCGGTGCTTCGGCGGGACGCGGTGGAGCGCCCTGCCCGGCTCGAGCCACCCGAGCTCTTCTTGCGCGGCGCCGCACTGCTCCCCCCGGAGCGGCTTCGCGTGGTCGTCGTCGCAGTAGGGGTCACCGTTGCACCGTACGCCAGAATCACCCGCGTATCACGCGTCACACGCACCACAGGCGGGCTACCCCGGCTGCGCGACGGCCTGCGGCTACCCCAGGCGGGCCCACACCGCGTCGTGGTCGGAACCGGGGATCCGCTCCTGCCCCGCGTCAACGACCTCCCACCCGCGCACCAGAACGTGGTCGAGGCCGACGAAAGCGGGAACGAGACGGCCACGCGGCCAGGTCCTCACCCAGCCGGGCGCGGTCCGCTGCTGAGCATCGGTCATCCCCGTCTGGAGGCGTCTGAGCGCGGGATGGCCCGACGAGGCGTTGAAGTCACCGGCCATGACGACCGGCGTCTGCCGACCCTGAGCTCGCTGCCAGTCGCCGAGCGCACGCAGCTCCTCGGACCACTGCGGCAGGGTCGGCGGGACGGGGTGGGCGCCGAACAACAGCCACGACCGCCCGGTCTCGCTCTCAGGCTCGACCCGGACGACGACCTGGTCGAAGAAGAAGGTGGGCGTGCCCGGTTCGGGGCTGTGGGGCTGCGCGGTGAAGACCACGGTCCCGCCGGCGTCCAGACGCGTCCCGCCGCTCCGGTAGGGCAGTGCCTGCGGGATGCCGCTCGCCTCGACTTCCTGCAGGGCCTGCGGGGTGACCTCGAGCAGCACCAGGGCATCGACGTCCACACGCCGGACGGCCTGCTCGACCGCCTCGATCTCACCCTGCCCGAAGAGCAGGTTGCTGGCCATCACGACGGTGTCACCGCGACCGGGTGGACGCAGCTCGGGCTGCACCCACCACGGCCAGGCCAGTATCAGCATGGGTACGAGCAACACGGCGGTCAGCACGGTGAGGAGCCACCGGCGAGCCCAGAGCGCCACCACCAGCAGAAGCACGAGGCTGGCGCCGGCCACCGGCAGGGCGCACTGCAGGGCGACGACCACGACACCGCCCTCAACCCATCGCAGCCCGAGCAGACCGGCCACGAGCAGCAGCCACGCCCCGCCGACCACCCCCACGATGGTGCGCACGTCGATCAGCCTAGTGCGAGCTCACGGACGGACATCGTGCCGTCAGGAAGAACCCGGTGCCTGCCACGGCGTTCTCCGAGGGAATGGTGAAGGGTCGGCGCCCGGACGGGCGCCGACCCTGGTCGGTCTGCTCGGACGACGCCGAGGGTCTCTGTGGCGAGCGTTGCTCAGCTTCGCAGGTGCTCGACCGGGCGCATCGAGCCGCCGAGGTGGAGCAGGGTGCGGTAGCCCAGGACGAAGCGGTCGACGACATCGGCGTCCTGGCTGCGTCGAGCGGACATGGCGTGGCCGATGGCAAACACGGCGACGACAGAGAGCGTGATGACGGTGATGAGGGCGAGCATGGCGGTGCCTCCTTGGCGAGCGCGAGGGAATGCTGTGTGCATCTGTGTTCCACTATGGACCCATCAACTAATAAGGACAAGTCACATCGACTGTTCTATTTATGTAAGATGCGCTACATGTTTAACCCAGAGCATCTGACCACGCTGCAAGCGGTCGTCGAGGAGGGCACGGTGCTGGCGGCGGCGGACCGACTCGGCATCACCGCCTCGGCGGTCAGCCAACAGCTGGGCCGACTGCAACGCGAGACCGGCCAACCGGTCATGGCGCGGCGCGGCCGTTCGTTGGAACCCACCGACGCGGCCGCGGTGCTGGTACGCATGGCTGAGCAGCTACGAGACCTGGACGAGTCCGCTCGGGCCGAGCTGGAGAGACTGCGCCAGGACGTCGGCGGCACCTTGGTGGTCTCGGGCTTCCCGACCGCCGTGTACGGCTTGCTGGCGCCGATGGCCGCCCGGCTGCAGCAGCGCCATCCCGACCTGGAGCTGACCGTACGAGAGCTGGCGCCCGAGGAGTCCGTGCCCGCAGTCCGGCGCGGCGAGGTGGACCTGGCGGTGGTGCACGACTGGACCGACCGGCACGTTCCGCTGCGCGACCGGGTCCACGTCTGGCCGGTCGGGCTCGACCCCGTCGACCTGGTGGCGCCGCACGACCACCGGCTCGTCATGCGGGAGGGCGGCGTCGACCTGGAGGACCTCGACGGCCAGGTGTGGATCGACGACTCACCCGGGGTGTTCAGTGACTGGCTGCTGAGCACACTGGAGTCACGCGACGTGCGCTACCGCGTCGGCGCCGCGGTGGACAGCGAGCGCGGCAAGGTCGCCTTGACGGCTGGCGGGTTCGGCCTGTGCCTCCTTCCCCGGCTGGGCCGGGAACAGCTCCCCGCAGATGTCGTGGCGCTCCCGTTGGTCGAGGCACCGACGAGGCGGGTGCTGGCCGTGCACCGCGACTCCAGCCACGGTCGCCCCGCCGTGCAGGCGGCCTTGGGCATCGTGCGCGAGGTGTGGGCAGAGCATGCGGACCTCCCGGACGTGGACCAGGTCTCGCTCTAGTGCTCGCCGTGACAACCCAGATGCTTGCTTATCTGAAAAAGCAAGGCAAAATCGTGACATGACTTCTGTCGTCACCGTGATCGGAGACGTCCGGGACTCGCGCTCGGCCCCCGACCGTCAGCAGCTCCACGACGTCCTCACCCTCGCCCTCGACGAGGTCTCGCGCGAGGTTCCGGGACGACACGCCCTGCGGGTGACAGCCGGCGACGAGTTCCAGGGCACGTATGTCCGTCTCGGCGAAGCACTGGCGGGGGTGTTCGCGCTGCGCCTGCGCCTGTCGCCGGAGGTCGGTGTGCGGTTCGGCATCGGCCGGGGGGATGTCACCGTGCTCGACGAGGCGACGGGGACCCAGGACGGTCCTGGCTGGTGGTCGGCCCGCGCGGCCATCGATGCGGTGAAGGCCGCCGAGCAGGAGACGGGCTGGTCGGCGACGCGCACGGCATACCGCTCGTCGCAGGAGTCGGACCCGGTGCAGGAGGCGGTGAACGCGGCACTGGTGTGTCAGGACCTGCTGGTTGACTCCTGGGACGCACGCACCTGGAGCATCGTGAGAGGGATCATGCAGGGCCGCACACACAGCGACATCGCCAGCGAGCTGGGCATCAGCCGCCAGGCGGTGCAGCAGCGGCGCAGCGCCGGCCTGCCCATGGTGCTGGCAGCCGCCGATCGCCTGGCGAGCCTGCCGTGAGCGTGGTCGCCCTGACCCTGCTGGGGCTCGCCGTGGCCGACGCCGTCCGGACCCGGGGGTGGCAGGACTCGCGTCGGGCCCGCATCCTCGGCTGGCTGGCCGGGCTCGTCACCCTGCTCGGGATGGCGCTGCTGTCCGGGGTGACCAGGGGAACGGACCTTGCCCTGCTCGGGCTCGCTGCGGCCCTCGTGGTCGGCTGGACCCTCACCGCGGGTGAGAGCGTGGTCCGCCGCCGCGGCGCCCGGCTGCCTCTCGGCGTACTGGCAGCGGGGTTCGCCGCCTTACTCCTGGGCTCGGGCTGGGCCTCCCCCGCTGGCGGTCTGCTCGAGGAGTGGCTGACGTGGTCGGGGCTACCCGCCACCGAAGGCGTCTTGGACGCCGACCGGGTGCTGCTCCTGGCCGGGCTGCTCGCGGTGCAGGTGGCCACCGGCAACGTCATCGTCCGCCTCGTGCTGATCGGGGTGGGAGCCATCCGCGACCCCGGGTTCCCCCAGCCCTCGGACCGGCTGCGCGGGGGCCGCCTGCTCGGGCCGATGGAGCGCCTGGTCATCCTGGGCTTGGGGCTTGCCGGCCAGGTGACGGCCGCGAGCCTGGTGATCGCGGCCAAGGGCTTGATCCGGTTCCCCGAGCTGCAGCACTCCCGCCAGGACGACGTCAGCCTGGAGGACTCCTTGGAGGTCTACGAGGTCACCGAGTACTTCCTGATCGGGAGCTTCGTCAGCTGGCTGGTCGCACTCACGGCGCTCGCGACCGCCCAGCTCGTGTGAGCACGGCCGCGCCTGCGTCGTCCTCCGACGCCCCCTCCCCCGCCGCGCCGCCGCTTTCCGAGCACCCGGACGTTGCCTCTACGGTAGGAGCATGCGCACCCTGGGCAACATCCTCTGGCTGCTTCTCGCCGGTTGGTGGTTGGCAGTGCTCTACGTCGTGGCCGGAGTGGTGGCCTGCGTGCTCATCATCACGATCCCGTTCGGCATCGCCTCGTTCCGGCTGGCCAACTACGTGCTGTGGCCGTTCGGCCGACGCACGGTGTTCCGGCAGGAGGCCGGGATCTTCTCGATCATCGGCAACGTCCTGTGGATCCTGGTGCTCGGCTGGGAGCTGGCGCTGGCACACCTGCTCGCGGGGCTCCTGCTGTGCCTGACGGTCATCGGCATCCCCTTCGGCGTGGCGTGCTGGAAGATGGTGCCACTGGCTTTCGTGCCCCTCGGTCAGCGCATCGTCCCGGTGGAGCGGCCCGAGCACGACCCCTTCGCCGGGACGGTCGCGCGGCCCTGAGCCGGTCGCACCCGGCACGGTCGGCAGCACATGCCGGGTCGCATGAGCCCGCTCACGACTCCTCCTCGGCGCCGAGCGCCTCGGCGAGGCTCGCGCCCTGAGCGACGAGCTCACCTCCCCGCTCGTAGTCCTCGTCGACTCCGTAGGTCAGCACTCCGACCAGCACGTCGTTGCTGTCCGCGTACCAGACCGTGAAGCCATCGCCGTGCTCGACGACCTCGAGCCGCTCGTAGCCGTCTCCCCAGGCGGCGTACTTCACGGTGTGCCCTCCGATCTCACTCCAGAAGCCGGGGACGGCGGACCATGCCTCGCCCGCCCCGGCTGCGTTCCGCCCGGCGATGCGGCCCATCTCTTCGGCGTCACCCCAGTGCTCCACCGCCACCGGCCGCCCCGCGAGGGGGTGGTCGGCCAGGGCGATGTCACCCGCCGCGTACACATCAGCCTCGGTCGCCCGGAGCTGCTGGTCGACCCGCACGCGTCCTTGCTCCAGGGTGAGGCCGCCGTCCTTGACGAGGTCGTTCCACGGCTCGGCCCCCACGACCACCAGCAGCACATCGGGGTCGAGGGTCGTGCCGTCGGACAGCTTTACGTGACGCGGCGCCTCAACAGAGGCCACCTCGAGCCCGGTCCGCAGAGTGACCCCGTCGTCCACCAACCACCGGCTGATCGCCTCCGCGACGTGCTGACCCAGCCGTTCCCGCTGCGGCGCCTCCTCCTGGGTGACCACGGTGACATCGAGCCCACGCCGTGTCAGCGAGGCCGCCGCTTCGCACCCGATGAACCCGGAACCGACGACGACCGCCGAGCGCGCATGGCTGACAGCGCCGTGCAGGCCCTGCAGGTCGGCCAGAGTCCGCAGCTCGTGATGCTCCACCCCCTCCCCTAGGCCCGGCAACGCCACCGGCCGAGCCCCGGTGGCCAGGACGAGCCGGTCGAATCCCACCGTCTCGTGACCGGCAGTGAGCGTGCGCGCGGTGAGATCGAGCCCGGTCACCCGGGTGTCGAGCCGGATCTCGATGTGGTTCAGGTCGTCCGCCAGCGGCGTCCGGGACGGTGACTCGGCCTGCGCGAGAGACTCCTTGGACAACGGCGGCCGCATGTAGGGCGGGTCGGCGTCGGCCGTCAGCACCAGGACTCTTCCAGGGCCGTGAGCGTCTCGGTATGCCGTGGCCGCTCCGATCCCACCCGGTCCGCTGCCGACAACGATCAGTTCGTATCTGTCCACACGCCCACTGTGAACGACTGGTCGACCCGGCGCGCGGCGGGGTCACTCATGACCGAGGCGAGCACTCATCAGGCGCTGGCCGGTAGTCGACGGGTGCTGCGGGCACCCACGGGCGATGGAATGGCTGCCTGCGTTGCTGAGGTCAGTGAGAGTCGGGCGTCGTCCTCACAGGTGTCTCGAGACACCGGCGCGGTCGAGGAGGTGCCTCACTCCCTAGCCCAGATAGGGCGCGGCACGCGGTATCCTGGTGCTGTTATCGCGCTGAACGTGCCCGACGCGTCGATCTCGCTGAGATCCGCTGGACCAGTTCGCACCCGGGATGTTTCCAGATTGAGGCTGGTCGGACGCCCATCGCGTCCCTGAGCGCATGCGGCGCGGGGGGTCGGTCCCGCGCATACGAATGACCGAACGGTGTGAGGAGGAGTCCGTGGCTCGAGGAGCCCAGCGCCAGAACGGCGCACGCACGCGCACCCGAGGGCGCCCCCGCCAGGACAATGACGGCATCATCCCCGTGCTCGCCAGGACCGTCCGGGAGGTCGAGTCCGAGGTGCAGCGTGGTCGCGTGCTGCCCTCGATCCGGACCAAGTTCCAGGTGGTGGGGCTTCTCATGCGCGAGGAACGGGCCCGCGTGAAGGCGGACGAGGCGCAGTCGGTGACCCGGCGCGCCGAGGAGCTGAAGCGCCTCGACGGTATCGCCACCATCCTCGCGACGACGGCGGCCCGCGACACCTCCCTGCTTGGGCTGCTCGCCGACGACGCCGCCATCTCCGACCACGCGCGGTCGCTGCGCCGCGAGCTCCTGAGGGCGGCCGGCATGCAGGTACCCGAAGAGCCCGCCCGAACGCGTGAGCCGGCCGAGCCCACGGCTGCCGAGCAGCGCCAGGTGGTGCCCCGGTCGGTGGTGTCTCGCCGCCTCGCCAACCCCTTCCTCGAACCCGACTACTCCGCCGCCGCTAAGCTCGCCGTCAAGCCTCGTCGCCTCGCCGGCTGGGAACTCATCGACCCGCTGCTGAAGTCTTTCGAGGGCGGCGGCGAGCTGTCGTGCAAGGACCTGCCGGAGCCGGTCACCACCCGGGGGGCCGGGGGGCTGGAACTCATGCCGCACCAGGGCAGGTTGGTCGCTGCCGCGGCAGCGGGACACCGGACGTTCCTGCTCGCCGACGAACCCGGCCTGGGCAAGACGGCACAGGCGCTGCTCGCCGCGCAGGCGGCGGGCGCCTACCCGTTGCTGGTGGTCGTGCCGAACGTGGTGAAGATGAACTGGGCACGCGAGGCGACCTTGTGGACGCCCAGACACCCCGCCACGGTGGTCCACGGCGACGGGGAGACGATCGACGGCTTCGCGGACATCATCATCGTGAACTACGAGGTGCTCGACCGGCACGTGGGGTGGCTCGGGGAACTGGGTCTGCGCGGGATGGTGGTCGACGAGGCGCACTACATCAAGAACCCGAAGTCGCAGCGGTCCCGCAATGTCCTGCAGCTCTCCGAGCGCATCCGCACGCGGACCGCCAATCCGCTGCTCATGGCCCTCACCGGCACACCGCTGGTCAACGACATCGAGGACTTCACGGCGATCTGGCAGTTCCTCGGCTGGGTCGATGAGACCAAGCCGGTCGGTGAGCTGATGGCGGCGCTGGAGGAGCTCGGTCTGACACCGGCCGACCGTGGTTTCTCCGCCGCCGCTCGCGCGGCCGTCATCGACCGCGGCATCGTGCGACGACGCAAGGTGGACGTGGCCACCGACCTGCCCTCCCGCCGCGTGAGCGACGTCCCGGTCGAGATCGACGACGAGGCCGGGCGATCCATTCGAGCCGCCGAGCAGAGCCTGGCCGGTCGCCTCCTCGCTCGCTATGAGCGGGTGCTGCAGGCGCGGACCGCCGGCGGCGTCGTGGAGGGCGTTGACCACGTCCTCGTTCGCCAGGTGGCCGCGTGGGAGCGGGCGAACAAGACGACGAAGAAGTCCGAGGACAACGTGTTCACGATGATGCGGCGCATCGGCCAGGCGAAGGCTAGCCCCGCGGCCGACTACGCCGCGCAGCTCGCCCGCAGCGCCGGTAAAGTCGTGTTCTTCGCCAAGCACATCGATGTCATGGACACCGCCGAGGCGACCTTGGCCAAGCGGGGCATCCGGTACGCCTCCATCCGTGGCGACCAGACGGCATCGGTCCGGCAGAAGCACATTGACGCGTTCACCAACGACCCGGACGTCGCGGTCGTCGTGTGCTCTTTGACCGCGGCCGGCGTCGGCATCAACCTGCAGGTCGCCTCGAACCTGGTGCTCGCGGAACTGTCATGGACCCACGCCGAGCAAACCCAGGCCATCGACCGCGTCCACCGCATAGGGCAGGACGAGCCGGTCACTGCGTGGCGAATCATCGCCGCTCAGACCCTCGACACGAGGATCGCCGAGCTCATCGACAATAAGGCGGGACTGGCCGCTCGGGCGCTCGACGGGGCCGACCAGGAGATCTCCGACTCCTCCGACGTACACATTGAGGCGCTCGTGACGCTTCTCGAGGGAGCGTTGGAAGAGCGGATCAGCAGGCAAGCTTCCTGACGCCGATGCAAATCCGCGAGGACGCGGCTGACCGCTACCTGCAGGAGCACCCCGACCCGACCTGACCGCCACGTCACTCAGCGGCCCGAACCAATACTCATTCGTCGCCGACCGTAAGTCGCTCCTGCCGACAAGCGAGTGCGTCCTCCCGCCCAGAAGGGGCTACGCCCGCACAGGCCTGATCTCGTGGCGCATGACGTCCCCGTCCCGGCTACCGACCCGGACGGGCCTTACGGCAAGGGCCCATCGGTGAGCCTGGAATCGTGCAGGGCGGCGAGGGGTGTCGCCACTCGGGGTTCGTCAATCGGACAGCGCTGTCCGCGCGGTTTGAGCCTGACGGTCAGTGCGCTTCAACCGACGGCGCAGGTGAGGTGGGTGGCGTTCGGTGTCTGGATCAGGCTGAGCTGCTTCAGCGCGGTGCGCGGGGTGTCGCTGGTGAACAGTGGTGTCCCGCACCCGAGGACGACTGGCGCGAGGTGGACCGTCAGCACGTCGAGCAGGCCAGCCGCAAAGGCAGATCCGATGACGGTCCCACCGCCCATAAGGACGACATCGAGATCCACGCCGCTGGCACCGGATGCATCCTCGGCGCGTCGCCGCGCCGAGGTGATGGCGTCCTGCACACCAGTAGTGATGAACGTCCAATCTAGGTCAGACAGCCGCACCGACGCCGGCGGCGAGCTCGTGACGACGATGAAGGCGGGCTTGCCAACCTCTTGGGCCCCGTAGCCAACGTCGTCGTTCCAGCCGCCTGGTCCGTCAACAATATCGAAGAGGTGGCGCCCGAGAACGACCGCGCCGGAACGGGCGGTGGACTCGCTCACGATATGCCGGTCGTCTGGATCGTCGGAGAAGGCCCAAATGTGCAGTGCCTCACCACCATTGCCCAGACCGTTTTTCGGGCCGGGGTCTGGCCCGGTAACGAAACCGTCGAGCGACATAGAGATGTCAGCCGTGATACGCGTCATAAGGGCACTGTGACATCGCTACATGACCGGGGTAATGCCACCATCAGAGCGGTTTCGAATCTGATCGCGAACACGGATGAGCGCGGATGCATCGACACGAGTCATGCGCCGATGTGACGATCCCGCCACTGGCGACGACGCGTCTGTCGGCAAGCGGGGTATGCGGACCGAGGCCTGGTCGGAGCACCCCGTCGGGAAACCACACGACGGTGATCCGATGTGCGCTCTTTGTGGCGCCTGGCACTGAGTCTCCGCACGCCCGCCAGCACGGGGATGGGAACTGTTCATCGCCCCATCATCGGTGACCCGGGAGGGCGAAGAGGTAAGAGTCGTACTACTCATGGTGATTGATCCAGATCTCGCCCTGCGAGGACCGACTTGCTATGAACCGCTGGTCTCAACTCACCCTGGCACGCAGGGCCGCGCCGATGAGGAGCACACCGGATCGGACCTCCCACAGCACGAGGCCGGTCATCTTGAATGGGCCGGCGCGGCCGACACTCCGAATCATCGCGACCTTAGGCTCACGGCACGACTAGCCATGCCACCCCGCCGCGGTACAGAACCTCTCAATCGCTTCTGGGAAACCACCGCGTCGCTGTGGATAGCCTCCAGGGGATTCGCATGCCGGCGCGACACCAGCTGTGTCCGAGACATTCATGAGGCTCAAAGGACGCCGAATCCTTGGAGTGATTTGGCCAGGAACCAGGTGCCGAAGACCAGGCTGACCACGATCATGATGATCCGGTTGTTGGCCTTCAGCCAGTCGCCGACAACGCTGAGCACCGCGGCTGATTGTGCCGGCGCAACAAAGGCAAGGCCAACCACCGCAAGTTGGAACCCCTCGGCCAGCAGGACGAACAATAGGAACACCCCGATGGCGATCGGGCGGTCGAGAGTTGCTGCCTGGATGGCCGCGATCGCGCCCAGGGTGAACACCCAGAACTTCGGTGCGAGGACGAGAGTGAGCACCCCGAAGCCGAATGCCCCCACTGGCCCTACTGTCTCGGTCATCGTCAGCCACTTCGGCGGTGGGTCGTCCGGGTCCGGGTGCTTCATCAGGCTCCGCGCGCCCGATACCAAGAACAGGATCGCCAGGACCAGCAGGATAATCGATGTGCGGGTCGTGTGATCATCGGAGGATGTTGAACCACCGCCGGACAAGATGAGCCCAAAAATCAGGCCCTGCAGCAGCCGAACCACTGTCAGGCCACCGACATACCCCACGGCCGTGCGCCGGCCCGCGTTCGAGCGGAGCAGGAGCATCGCGATCAAGATTTGGACGGGGACGAGCGCGCTGCCGATGATGATCGGCAGCAACGTCGCCCACAGCGAGGTCATGACTTGGCTCCCGCTCGGCGTTCAGCCACTGCCGCCCCAGATGTCCTCGACGAACCGGTCTTGCTCCCGAAGGTCGCTCAGCCACGACTCGGCGTCCTGCCCGGTGCCGCCCGTGCGCTCGCGGTGGATGTCCATCAACGCGGCGCGTACCCCGGGCGCCATGGTGTTGGCATTGCCGCATACATAGATGTACCCGCCTTGCTCGACGAGGTCCCACACTTCGTCTGCCCGGCGCGTGATCTCGTGTTGAACGTAGCGTCGATCCTCGATCGGCTGGCTGGAGTACACCGTGTGGACGGTAGCGACACCGTCCTGCTCAAACTGTTCGAGCTCGTCGGCATAGATGTCGTCGTTCGGCTCTCGGCAACCGAAGAACACCAGCGAGGGTCCGGTCTCGGCGCCCTCCGCCTTCAGCGCAGCCCGCTCTTGCAGGAAGCCGCGGAACGGGGCCAGCCCGGTGCCCGCGCCAACCACCATCATCGGGACGGTCGGGTCGGCAGGTGGGTGGAAGGCGATAGTCGGTGTGCGAGTGAAGGCGAACACCGAGTTGCCCGGGGCCACCGCGGCCAGATAGTTGGACGCCACCCCAGCGAAGACCCCGTCGCGCCCCCGGTTGGGTGCCCGGACCACCGCCGCGGTCACGGCGGGCGCCTCGGCGTCGACTTTAGGAGAGGACGAAATCGAGTAGTAGCGCGGGCGGATCGGAGGCAGCATGTCGAGGTACTCCTCGAACGGCAGCGCGCACGAGGGGTGTTCCTCGAGCAGGTCGAGCACTGACCGGTAGGGCTTGACGATCTGCTCTCGGTACCGTTTGGACGACTCTTCGTCATCCCCGACCAGCGACTCCAGGGCGGCCCGCTCTTGGGGGTCCTTGGTGTATGCCGTCAACTTCTCGATGCTCTCCCGGCTCGCCAGGTCCTGCAGCTCGACACTGGTGCCGAGGATGGAGAGCAGTGGCACCGGTTCGTCGGTGGGCAGATGTGTCTGGGTGCCCTCCTTCTCCACGATCGTCAGATACATCCCGGCGTCGAGGGTGAAGCGGGCCATGACTCGCCGGATCAGACCGAGGTCGTTGCGCGGCACGATACCGAGGTGGTCACCGGTGCTATAGGTCATGCCAGCGGGCAGCGCGACCTCCAGATGCCGCACCGAGCGGTCGAGCGGATGACCGTTGTGCCCCCGCTCCAGCTCACGGTTGACCCGCACAACGGCGGCGGCGGCCTCGTAGGACACGATGACCGGGTTGCTCGCCTGCGGGTTGACCGCCGTCACGGTCAACCGGGGGCCGCTGTCCGAGACCGTTGCGGCGCTCTGCGGCAGCTCCAGGGCTTCCGCCAGGTCCTCCCACAGCCCCTTGTGCCAGGCACGGTACTCGCCGTCGAAGTCACCACCCACGTTGCCCTCACCCCGGGGGTGCACCCGGGTGCCGCCGTGGGCCTCGAGCTCGGCGTCCAGCAAGGTCGGCACCTTCTGGTATGTCGCGGCCCAATCGCGGTCGCCGCAGCCGAACACGGCGAAACTCCCGCCCGCGAAGGCATCGTCCGGGGTGCCGGCTTCTTGCAGCCATTCGGTGAATCCGCGAGCGTTCTCCGGCGGTAGACCGTTGTAAGACGAGCTCACCACCAGCGTCGCTCCGTCGCTATCGAGCTGCCGGGCGTGCTCGTCCAGCGATGCCAACGTGACGTCATACCCGCGCTCGGTGCCCTCCGCTGCAAGTTTCGTCGCGATCCCCTCCGCGGTCCCGAGGTTTGACCCGAACAGCACCCGCAGCGGGGTGTCGTGCTGCTCGACGCCGGGTAGCGTCGAGACCGCGGTGGCTTCTGTGTCTTCAGAACCTTGCGCCGCCGAGCTAGGCCCGGTGCGGTCCAGCTCGAACCCCTCGCGGGGCACGATACGGGCATAGAACCCGTCGGGCTTGATCGTCAGTGCGGTCTTGAGCTTCAGCTCGTAGCCCAGGGCGTCCTCGATGTCGAAGCGCTGCACGAACATGCCGAGGATGAGTGCCGCCTCCTGGAGCGCGAACTGACGGCCGATGCACGCCCGCATACCCGTGCCGAACGGCTTGTAGGCATGGGGCGGCAGCTCGGCCTTGTTCTCGGGCGACATGTGGTCAGGGTCGAACTCGGCGGCGTTCTCCCCGAACGTTTCAGTGCTGCGGTGCAGCATCGGGATCAAGGTGGTGACGAGCGCCTCGGCCGGGATCTCGTACCTGCCTCCGAGCAGCGTGTCCTCGTTGGGGGCCCGGTTGAGCACCGGCGCCGTCGGCCAGAGCCGCAGGGCCTCCTCCAGGACTTGCGTGATGTAGGTCAGGGAGTGAACCTGCTCGTACGTGGGCGAGGCGGTTGTGCCGAGCACCTCGTCGACCTCGGCGCGTGCTCTTTCGAAGTACTCCGGGTTGTTCATGAGGAAGTAGAGGGCGAAGGACAGCAGCCCGCTGGTGGTTTCGTGCCCGGCGATGAGGAAGGTGATGCACTGGGCAACGATGTTGTAGTCGGGCAGACCTTCGCCGCTGCGCGGGTCGACCCCGGTGAGCATGATCCCTAGCAGGTCGGCGTTGTCAGCGTCCTCCCCCTCGGCACGGCGCCGGTCTATGAGCCCCTGCACCAAGGTCGTCATATACTCCTGATCGTCGGCGATGCGGCGCTGCTCCCGGATACGCACCCGGTTCGCGGCCGGAAGCCGCTTGGTCCGGTCCTGCGCGGTGCTCAGACCCCGCACCATCGCCCCCACGAACGGGTGCGGGGTCTCGCGGTGCAGGCTGTTGAACCGATACCCGAAGCCACAGAGCGCAATCGTGTCGAGCGTGACCGACGTCATATCGTCGGTCACGTGGACGACGTTGTCGTCATCGTTCAGTCGCGAATATCTGGTCATCAACTGGTCGGCGATATCGACCATCGCAGGCACGTATGTGCGCATGGACGCCTGGCTGAAGGGCGCCATCAGGATGTTGTGGGCCTTCTGCCAGATGGGGTCGTCGTTGGCGGTCGTGAACAATCCACTGCCGAAGGCGCTCTCGCTGGCCTGCTTAATTCCCGCGGCCAGCTTCTTGTGAAATGTCGAGTCGTCGCAGATCTGGTCGACCATCCCAGGGTCGGACACGAAGACCCGAGTCTGCCCGGCCACGCTGATTTTGAAGATGGAGCCGTGCTCTTCGGCCATCCCCATCAGACTCTCGATGGGACTGTCCATGTCGAGATCGAGCAGGTTGCCGATGAACGGCTTGCCCTTCGGCCCGGGAATCTCATCAAAAGGAACTCTGTCAGACATCTTGTCTCCCTCGAGATCACTGCTGCCGGCGTGTGACTGGTTACACGATCGTCGCTCCGAGTGACTTTTGTTGGCCAGTTTGCTACCACAGGACTAGGGCCTCTATTGGACCGGTTCTCAGACTGGTCGATCTCGCACAATGCTATTCCATAACCAACCCACCTGTCATCTGATCCCCAGATTTCGTTGCAACGCGATGGTATTCGGGTACATTTAGGCACGCGTGTGAAACCTACGTCTACCTCGTAGGTTGGAGGCGGTCTTTCCTCAATTGCACAGCCGACTGCTAAGCCTGTAAGACCCTCCTTGTTTCCGCTTTTGAGGAATGCTCATGTTTTGCCATCTCGACGATTTCGGTCGGCGATCACAGGTCGCAACCTGACGTAAACACGTTGTGACACCTAGAACGGAGTTATCATGGCGTCGACGATGTCATCGACTATCTTGGCCATCGGGTAGTGCTTCCCTTGACAGCACCTAAGCACACCCTGCGACCAGAGGAGTTGCACCAGCGTCCCAGATGTCGATCTGTGGCAGCTCCGTTGTCTGCACTGTGTGACGAGGGGCACGCACAGCATTCCCCGCTGGTGTTCGACGAGCTGGGGATCAGCGACCTCGAGGTCGACGCCCACATCTGGAGGTGGCACCCGCCTTACGAGGTTGCCCGTCAGTCACTCATCGCCGCAGTGCAACATCTGAACCTTGCCCGGACTGCCATCGAGGCCCGCGAGGTCTATCCGACGTCGCATTTCACAGTGCTCCGTGGGGCGCTGGTGGGGGCTGCCCAGGGTGTCTGGCTACTGGCGCCCGACGATGCACAAGAACGCCAACAACCGCCATCACCCTGCGGCGCGCGCCATGTCGCGGAGTAGCTGGACTGTGCGGTTGGTTTCCTGGTGCACCTCATCCAGGCTCACGCCGGGTGACATCGTGAATCGAGCTCCGAAGACGCACGCACCTCCCGCCTTGGCTTGGGCCATCCCATACCCCTGACCAAGCCATGGCGGCGCACCGTCCTTCTGCATCGCAACATGGTTGTCTCGGTCCACGTTGCTGCGTGGGGCCGCGGAGCGGCGGCTCCAGCAGCGGCCATCAACTACATCGACTGCCCTATGACCGGAAGCCTCGGGGTTGACCTTGAAGACCGTGTCGGTGAACAAGCGCCGTAGCAGGTCCCAGTTGAACGACGCAGAGGTCTTCACCCCTTCTTGCCTCAGGCCAACCAGAAACTGCGGGCCTTGGACTCTATCGGCAAAGGGAAGACCCTCATCTAGTTTCCAGGCAGGGGCCGGTAGCCGCTCGGACAGTTCAGCCGTGATGAACTGCCCCTCGCCTCGGTCCGGGAGCCAGAAGCGGAGTATCCACGACCCGCCGTTTGATGCAACCACCAAGTCGTGCTCGAGGCCGTGGTTCTCTCTGCTGAACTGCTCGTGGAGCCAGGCCAGGCGTGCCCGAAGAGCGACCTCGAAGCCTGCCACGTCTACTGGCACCTTGTTCCACCGAGTAGATCCGTTCACTTCGGGGACCAACTGTCCCAGACGTTCTCGCCAAACGTTCGCAGTTAAGGCCACCCATTCGTCCCGGCTCCTGGTGTAGGCGTTCAGGACGGTCTCCCACGTCAGGGACTGCCAGTCCCTTAGCTCGGCCCCGACCATCGGGAACCTATCCAGGTGCAACACAAAACCAGGCACCCCAGGAAAAGACTCCTCATAGCGTTCCAGCTGCTTGGGGCCCAAGGGCGCGAGCAGCTTTGCCTCAACAGCGGCGACCTGTTGGCCGCTGTGCCGGAGTAAGAGATCGAGTCGGTCAGCTCGACGCACCGCTACGCCCCGCCGTCGCTTCACGTTCGAGCGCACCAGCACTTCCCGTTCGACCCCGTCAACTTCGCGTTCGACAAGTTCTGAAATCGGCTCAGGGTCGGTAGCGATGAAAGTTGCTAGCAGGTCGGTCCATCTGTTCTCGCTGGTAGGAGGGATCAAGAAGCTCAAGTCCGGTGCCGCGTGCACGTCCCTTCCCATCTATCGCTCGTGTCTGCGTCTCACTCTATGTGTCCGGCTCGAATACTCGCGCAAGCCCGAGGCGAAGAGCCGAGACGTCGGTGTCCACGGCGACGAGGTCTGCTTCGGGCGCGACGGCGAGGAGCTCGGGTTGGCCGGCCATGAAGCCGGCGAGCTTGCCGGCAGCCCGGGCGAGGCTGATGACGTGCCGAAGGGCCTCGATGGTCCCAGGCGAGCCCGGCCCCGGATGACCGGCCGAGATGGAGAAGTCATAGGGCCCGAAGAAGACGCCGTCGGCCCCGGGAACGGCGAGGATGTCGGCGGCACGCTGCAGACCGGCGGCGGTCTCGATCATCAGAAAGACCAAGGGCACCTCGGATGCCTGGGACAGCCCCAGCGCCGCTCGACAGGCCCCGGTGCTGCGTGTGCCGTCGGGAGGCGTGCGGCACGCCGCGACCAAAGCACGGGCCTGGTCGGCCGAGTCCACCATCGGGATGATGACACCGCTCACTCCCGTGTCCAGGACCCGACCCAGGGCCAAGGAGTCATGCGACCCCACGCGGGCCAGCATGGGCAGCCGGGCGGCCTCGGCGACGCGGAGCAGCCCGGGCAGCTCAGGCATCTCCACGGTGCCGTGCTGTAGGTCGACCCCGAGCCAGTCGGCGCCGCAGCCGGCGGCGACCTCGAGGCCGTAGGGGTCGAGGAAGGTAACCCAGAGCCCACGCCGCAGGCCATCGCCCATCCCCTCGGCCGACGCCTGGAGCGTCGCTCGCGAATCCTGAACGGGATCGCCGACCATGGGCAGGTCTCCTTCGTCGGTCAGGAGTCGATGACGATCGGGATGATCATCGGCCGGCGCCGCAGCTTGCCGCCGACGAACGAGCCGACGGTGCGGCGGATGACCTGCTGCAGCTGTTGGGTGTCGCTCACCCCGTTCTTTCGCGCCTTCTCCAGCGCCTCACTCAGCTGCGGGAGCACCTTGTCGAAGATCTGCTCCTCCTCGGCGAAGCCGCGCGTCTGGATCTCCGGCCCCGCGGCGATCTTGCCCGTCGAGGAGTCGCGCACCACGATGATGGTGACGAAGCCTTCGTCGCGCAGGATGCGCCGGTCCTTCAGCAGCGTCTCGGTGGTGCCGCCCACCGACGAACCGTCGACGTACACATCCCCGCAGTCGACCGCTCCGACCACGCGCGCCACTCCGTCGACCAGGTCCACCACGACGCCGTCCTCGGCCAGCACCACGCGTTCGCGGGGGACGCCCGTGGCCACCGCGAGGTCGGCGTTGGCCTGCAGGTGCCGCCATTCCCCGTGCACCGGCATCACGTTCTTCGGGCGCACGATGTTGTAGCAGTAGAGCAGCTCCCCCGCGCTCGCGTGCCCCGAGACGTGCACCATCGCGTTGCCCTTGTGCACTACGTTGGCGCCGAGCCTGGTCAGGCCGTTGATCACCCTGTACACCGCGTTCTCGTTGCCGGGGATCAGCGAGGAGGCCATCAGCACGGTG
>NZ_DATFMA010000017.1:0-8331 GCF_035267225.1 Ornithinimicrobium sp. | reverse complement strand
CACCGACGAGGGCTCGTGCCAGGACTGGATCGAGCGGCACTCGGCCGACCCGGCTGCCTACCGAGGACAACAGCGCCGGGCCCGGAGCTTCCTCGACCACCACCTCAGCGCACGGGCCCTGCACGGCATCCTCGACCGGCTTCACGAGCCGGCGTCCTAGGGGGCGTCCTGGTCATCATCCTTCGAGGGCATCGATGGCGGCCACGAGGCGGTCACAGTTCTGCTGGTCCCGGTGGGCGAAGACGGCGTCGACCCGGGCCTGGTACCGCGTCTCGCGCTCGAAACCGGACTCGGCGTAGGCGTCGATGGCGTCCAACGCGCCCTGCACGCCGCTGGTCGCGGGCCCGAACCCGTCCCTCTCGGCGGTGAACCAGGAGAAGGCGCCGTGGCCGCTGGTGAACTCCTCCTCGTCGAACTGGCAGTACACGACGGGCGTGCCGACGTAGGCGACGTCGAACTGGACCGAGGAGTAGTCGGTCAGCAACAGCCGGCACGAGCGCAGCAGCGCGGGGATGTCGGCCGTGGCGGCGTCCAAGACCTCGATCCGGTGACTGGCTCGGCCGGGCAGCCTCAGCACTGACGCCAGGTTGTAGTGCGGGACCATCTGCAGCGTGAGGTCGTGCGCCTCCAGGATCGCGGCCAGCCGCGGGCTCCCGAGAAGCTCGTCCAGGAACGTCGCGTAGGCCGACCCCGCGAAGGGAACCATGGCGTCGTCGGCCCCGCCGAACAAGGTCGGGACGAGGTAACGGCGCCAGGTGGGCATGAACAGCACGGTGCGCGTCGGCTCCGCGTCGACCAACAGGGCGTCGTACCGGGCGAGCCCGGTCTGGACGAGCTGGTCGGAGTAGCCGGAGGTCTGTCCTAGCGCCGCGGTCTCGCGTGGCCCCACGGTGGCGATGAGGTCGTACCCGCCGTTGGCCCGCTTGACCGCGTAGGGGCTGAGGTGGACCCCGTGCTTGAGGTAGACGCGGCGGGCTCCGATGCGCCAGGTGGCCTGCCACATGTAGGCACCCGGATGCCAGCGGCTCGGCAGCATGTGCTTGATCGAGTACGCGTTCGCCAGCACGTCGGCGTGCAGCATGAGCAGCCGGTGACGCCACGAGGAGTGGGTCACCACCTGACCGAACGGCTCCACCGCCGCACGCATCGGGCTGTCCGCCGAGATGAGGTAGTAGACGGAGGCCTGTGGCCGCGTCCGGCGAAGGTGGACGAACAAGGCACGCCCGTTGTCGCGGGCCGTCTCCGGACGTTCGCCGATCAGCCAGATCGGTCCCGAGGGAACGAACGGGGCACTGAGCACGCGGGCAAGGCGCACCCAGCTGAAGCGACGCCCATGAGCGGCGAACGCGAGATCGCGCACGGCGTTGCGCAGCGACCACACGATGCCGCTCAACGGATGTGCGGAGGCCACCCGCAGCCACAGCGCCGGCCGGCCGGCGGAGGGGAAGAGCTGCATTCTGCGTCCGCCCACCGTCATCGGTCGTGAGGTGGCCAGGAGCCCGGTCGAGGGTCGCACGAGGGCCGGCGGAGCGGCATCGGGCTCCGCGCTGAGATGCAGCCGGAAGGACCCGGCGGGCAGGGCGTCGCAGGCGAGCTCGAAGCGTAGGGCGCATCGGCTCCAGGTGCCGACCGCGTTGACCCTCCAGGTGACCTCTGCGCTGGACTGGGCCACCAGGGTGCCGGTGCGTCGCTGCAGCCGCAGGGTGAAGCGGGACCCGGCGGGCAGGTCGGCTCCGACAAGACGGATCGCGACGTGCAGTCGCGAGCCGGCGATGTCGACGTACTCGCAGACCGGTTGTACTGACATCACGCGACACACTAGTGCTCAGGAATACCTACCGCAGTCACATGCGTCGGACTATGCTGGCCCGAATTATCTGCCGCACATCGGAGAGACCACTATGGCCACTGCGGACACCTCGGGCACGACAGGTACTCACGAGCAGGAGCGCACCGAGCTCGCCAAGTCTCTGAAGCCCAAGTGGGTATGGGCGATCGCGCTCGGCTCGGCGGTCGGATGGGGCGCCTTCATCCTGCCCACCGGATGGATGGAGACGGCCGGCCCGCTGGGCACCATCCTCGGCATCACCATCGGCGCTGCGCTCATGTGCCTGATCGCCGTGAGCTACGGGCTGCTGATCCGCACCTACCCCGTCAGCGGCGGCGAGTATGCGTACACCTACGTCGCCTTCGGACGCACCCAGGCCTTCATCTGCGGGTGGTTCCTGGCCTTGGGCTACATCTCGGTGGTGGCGCTGAACTCCTCTGCACTCGCCCTGCTGTTCCGCACGTTGACTCCCGACCTGGTGCAGTGGATGCCGTTGTGGAAGGTGGCCGGCTGGGACGTCTACATGGGTGAGGTCGTGGTGGCCAGCGCCGCCGTCCTGCTCTTCGCGGTCCTGAACACGTTCGGAGCCTCCATGAGCGGGCGGCTGCAGTTCATCTTCTGCATGGTCATGCTCGCCGGCGTCGCCCTGATCGCCATCGGCGTGCTGTTCGCTGGAGACGCGACCTGGTCGAACGTCAGCCCCGCCTTCCCCGAGGGCTCGGCTCCGTTCGCGGCCACGCTGGCCATCGTGGCCATCGCCCCGTGGGCCTACGCCGGCTTCGACAACATCCCGCAGGCGGCAGAGGAGTTCGACTTCAGCCCGACCAAGGCGTTCGCGCTGATCATCCTGGCCATCACCGCCGCCGCCGGTGTCTACGTCATCATGATCCTGGCCACGGCGGCACCCCAGCCGTGGACCGAGCTCGTCGCCTCCGAACCGGCGTGGGGCACAGCGGACGGGATGCGGAACCTCTACGGCACGGTCGGTGTGCTCGTCCTCGGCACGGCGGTCTGCATGGGCGTCGCGACCGGGCTGAACGGTTTCTTCGTGTCCGCCAGCCGGCTGCTGTTCGCCATGGGCCGGGCTCGGGCCATCCCGGACGCGATGAGCCGGCTGCACCCCAAGCACGGCACCCCGATGCTGGCGATCTGGTTCACCGCTCTCCTGTGCCTGATCGCGCCATGGTTCGGCCGCGAGGTTCTGCTGTGGATCGTCGACATGACCGCCACGGGAGTCACCATCGCCTACACCTACACCTGCTTGGCCGCGTTCAAGCTCTTCCGCTGGTCGAGCTCCGAAGCCCGACCCAACGACCCCGACGGCGTGTGTTCGACGCCCAAGAAGCTGATGAGCGCGCTGGGCGCGCTGACCGGTGCGATCTTCTTCTTCCTGTTGCTCACCCCCGGCTCGCCGGCGCAGCTGGGGATCCAGTCCTACGCGGCCCTCGCGGTGTGGATCCTCCTGGGAGTCGTCTTCTACTTCTCCCGGCGGGCCGAGTCGAACCAGACCTCGGACGAGGAGATGACCTACCTCATCCTCGGCGACGACGCCGACAAGGTGATGAAGTAGCGACCAGCCTGGCCGGGCTCGCGCGGCGGTAGCCTGCGCTCATGTCCGAACCCCCGGTGGTCATCTTCATGACCAGCAACGGCGTGGGGATGGGGCATCTGTCCCGCCAGCTCGCCGTGGCACTGAGCCGGCCGCCGGGCCAAGGGTCGGTGGTCTTCTCGCTCTCCGGTGCCCTGCCGCGGATCATGGCCGCGGACGCCTCCGGGGAGCTGCCCGAGGCGGGCCGGCACCACCTGCGCTACGAGTACTGCCCCAGCCGGGAGTCGCGCTGGCTCCCCGAGCAGGGCTGGAGGCGAGTGCTGCGCCAGACCTACCGCTCCTACCGCTGGCACCCCTACCTTCGTGACCGCCTGGTCGCCCTCGCCGTCGAGACCCGGGCGGCTGCCGTGGTCTTCGACGGGGTGGTGCCCTACGAGGGGCTGCTGCAGGCGCGAACCCTGCTGCCCGGCGTGGCCTTCGTGTGGGTCCGCCGGGGGATGTGGCGCCCGGACGCCCTGACCCACCGTCTGCAGCACTCCGAGGAGTTCGACCTGGTCATCGAGCCCGGCGACTACGGGGCCGTCGCCGACCGCGGCCCCCTGGCCGAGCGCACTGACGCACGACGCATCCCCCCGGTCAGCCTGGTGGACGTGCTGGCGCCTGCCTCTCGCGAAGCCTCCCGCGCCAGCCTGGGGCTACCCCAGGATCGCCCTGTGCTGCTCTTGGCACCGGGAGCCGGCGCGCTGGGGTCGGTCGATGAGGTCGCTGCGCGTATCCAGCGCGCCGTGGCTGCCCGCAACCCCGACTGGGTGGTTGCGGTCACCCGGCAGAGCATCGCCGAGCACGGTATCGGCGACCGCTCCCGCTCCCGCTCCACGGTCATGCTCGACGACGTCTACCCGCTGGCACGCCACCTTCAGGCGTTCGACGCAGCCGCCAGCGCGGCGGGCTACAACGCGGTGCACGAGCTGCTGGGCCAGAGCGTCCCGACCCTGCTGGTGCCCAGTGTGCACCACGTCACCGACGACCAGTCCGCTCGGGCTGACGGTGCGGCGCAGCGGGGCGCTGCCCTGCGGGCTGACGGCAACGACGTGGACTCCGCGGTCGCCAAGCTCCTCGATGACGGGGTGCGGCACGAGCTTCGGAGGAACTGCGCCGCGCTGGAGCCGGCCACGGGAGGCAGGGCGGCAGCACGGCTGGTCGATGAGGCACTCACCGGTGCGCGACCGGCCTCGCGCACCGGCCCACCGCCGCGGCCCCGCCGCCCCTGGGTGGACGCCCGCACCGCGATGTCCTCCGATGTGCGGTTGGCCGAGCAGATCAGTGTCGGCGACGTGCGTGGTCCGACTCCGGTCGAGCACCTCATCGAGGGCGGCTCGCCGCAGTACCGCGCGTCCAGGAGCCTGGCGGCGCAGTGGCTCTACCGCAGAGAACGAGGGACGCCGGCGCCTTGACGACGATGACGGCGGCGCAACAAGCGTCGCCGGACGGCGCCCGCAGGCCCGCGGACCGATTTCGTCCAGACTCCCCTGGCGTCCAGGGCCAGCCCGGTACGCCGCGACCACCGCGCAAGGTCACCCCCGATCTCGCTGGTCAGCGCCACCCCCACGGCGTGGGCGGGCAGCCACGTGCGCGCCTGAGGCGAAGAGTGGGACAGATGTTCACGGTCGAAGGCCAAGTCGGCGTCGACGAGGGCGGCGATGGAGCCCTGGTACGAGTGCAGGAACGAGGCCGACCAGCAGGCGAGGTGTTCCTGCGGCCCCAGTCCCGGCAGGAAGACTCTGCTCACGCGCCGACCGGGGACCTCGGTCTGGGCCACCACACGCCGGACGGCGCCGACGGCGAAGACCACCCCGCCGGGCGCGACCAGCAACGGCACCTCCGGTCGCAGCACCTCGAACGCGCTGACGGACGCACCGAAGCGCTCCCACAGGACGCGCACCGTCTCCTCGTCGGTATGGGCCAGCTCGAGCGTTCCCACCGAGCGCAGCAGGCTCTGCGCACTGGCGGCGAGGTCGCCGGCGGTCGCGTTGCGGCCGTTCAGCACTACCTGCACGTCGAGCACCGACCCATGGTAGTCCGCTCGTTCTCGGCGTCGCGGCCGAGAATGCACCGGTCCCGCACCTATACTCGCCCGGATGGATATCCGCGTCGACAACCCTGTCGGTCGGGTCCCGGACTCTCGCCGGATGTCCAGCACCACCCTCTCCCTCGGCAGCGACCACTGGCGTCTCGGCGCCCGCCGGGGAACCTGGTCGCGCCCGCTGCACCGCCACCTGAACGCTCTGGACAACGCTCATGAGCTGCGCGTGCGCGGGAGATGCCCGCCCGGCGCGGCCCCCGCCGTCGCGGACTTCCTCCACCACGCAGCGGCCCGCGGCACTTTCGTCTGCGGCTCGCTGGGTCGCCCCCTGCAGACAGCTCTTCCGGAGAGCCTGCGCGCACACGTGCATGCGTGTCGGGGAGACCGCGCCGGTGACCTGGCGTGGGACGTGCGCGCGGTCCAGCAGCGCCGGGCCGTGTTGACGCCGCTGATGCCGCGGCTCCCCAGCGTGAGCCTGGTGCTGGTCAGTCGTCGCGCCGAGCTCGTGCCCGCGATGGTGCACCGGCTCAGCAGGCTGGCGTACCCGCACCTGGAGATCGTGGTCGGGCTTCACGGCTCGCCGGCACCCGCCGGGCTGACCGAGGCGGCCGGCGCTCGGCACCTCGTCGTCAGGGAGTACCCCTCGGACGAGGTCTTCGGCACCGTGCTCAACCGTGCCTTCCACTGTGCCTCGGGCGAGCTCGTCGGCAAGGTCGACGACGACGACTACCTCGGCGACGCCCATGTGCTCGACCTCGTCATGGCCCACCACTACTCGGGCGCGACCCTGGTCGGCAAGAGCACCACCGTCGTCTTCCTCGAAGCGATCGACACCACGGTGCGCCGGTTGTACGGGGCGCGCGAGGCTTTCACGCATCGGGTGAGCGGAGCCACCTTCCTGCTCGACCGGTCCGATCTCGCCTCCCTGGGCGGGTGGCCCGCGGTGCCCCGCGCCGTGGACACCGCGCTCATCCGGGCGCTGCGCGAGGCTGGTGGGACGATCTACCAGCCGCACGACCTCGGCTACCTCTACGTACGCAAGGCCGACGCGTCAAGCCACACCTGGACCACCGGCATCAGCCACTTCCTGGGCAACGCTCGCGAGCAGTGGATCGGGCTGCTGCGGCACCCCGAGTTCGGAACGCAGGACGCGGCATGACCTCCCCGAGCTCGCCTCGCAGGCCAAGGCCGACGACCACAGCGTTTCGTACTTCACACCGCGCTGGCGAGAGTCGGCACCTTGAGAGGACATCATGAACGCAAAGAAAGTGCTGGCCGTCGCGGGACTGGGCGTCGGTCTTCTCTCAGTGGTGGCGATCGCGGCTGCAGCCGCTGAGCTCTGGTGGCTGGTCACCGGCGCCTTCATGGGCGTGCTCAGCGTGGCCTGCCTCGCGGCCATCGATGCCGACCGTCGCGTCATCGCTTTACGCGCGCAGGTGGCTCGGGATCTCAAGCGAGTCCGAAAGGACCTCTCCGACGCTGCGAAGCCACAGAGATCCGACACTCACGAAGATGTGGTGGGCACGGTGAGACTGTTGCAGGCGCAGTACACGGGTCGCCTGGACCGGCTTCAGACCTACGTCGAACAGACCTTGGGCGCTAGCCGGAATGCCGAGGCCACCGATGATCGGCTGCATGAGGAACGTCCGGGCTCGTGAGGCACAGCTCCAGTCGCACGACCCCCGAGCAGGTGGCCCGCCTGTACGCGGGTATCGCGCGTGCTCAGGATCCGGATGCGATCGTGGCTACGGCCCTGCGGACCAAGTCGCGCCATGCGCGCGAGGTCCTCGCCGAGCTTGCCTGGCCCGGGCACGTACCCACAGACATTCATGCGTGGGCCCAGGCAGGACCCGCCGAGATGCCCTCGGACATGGACGCCCCTTGGTTGGGGCGCTTCGCTCAAGTGGTGGCGTTGCAGGAGATCGAAGATCACGCCTTCAGCCTGGGCCGCGCTGTGTTCGAGCAGATCGACGCGACCGGGCGGCTGGCAGACCTGCCACCGCACCTTGTAGAGCTCTTCCTCCAGCTGCGTCTCGCCACTCGTGATCGCCGGGCGACCGAGTCGTTGCTCGCGCATCCCGGAGTGCGTGAGCCTCAGCGCCACGCCATCGCCGCCGACCTGCTCAACCCCCACATCTTCGATGCTCCCGAGAGTGAGGCCGAGTGGCTGGAGGCTTTCAACCGCGCGCTGGGCAACCCGTCCATCGCTGATGTCTGTCTGCGGCCCGACACGGACGGCAACGAAAGGACGACGTTCGACAGACTGTCCGCGACAAGCATGCCCACGATCGACTCGGGTCGCCTCATCACCGTTCTGATGAGCTGTTTCCGGCCCGGCCCAGAGCTCTTCACGGCGATTCGATCGGTGTGTCAGCAGACGTGGTCCAACTGGGAACTGCTCCTCATCGACGACGCCTCGGGAGCCTCCTACGCGCCTGTCTTCGACGAGGCCGCTGCGATGGACAACCGTATCCGGGTGATCCGCAAAGCGCTCAACGGCGGAACCTATCGGGCTCGCAACACCGGGCTCAGGCAGGCACGAGGCGAGTTCTGCACCGTCGTAGATGCGGACGACTGGATTCACCCGCAGGCGTTCGAGCGACATGTCGCACCCCTCATAGAAAGGGCCGGGCTGCCTGGCACCATCAGCCGCGCCGTCAAGGTCAACCAGCATCTGGAGCTGAACCGTCCGGGCACGGCGGCCCGGGTGGCCTCGGCCGCCTCGCTGATGTTCCGCACCGTGCCAGTAGTGTCGCGCATCGGCTTCTTCGATCCGACGGGCAAAGGAGCGGACACGGAGTTCCGCAAGAGGATCGAGCTGGTCTTCGGACGTCGAGTGCGAGAGATCCCCGACGTGCTTTCCGTTCTCCG
>NZ_DATFMA010000016.1:0-26921 GCF_035267225.1 Ornithinimicrobium sp. | reverse complement strand
GAAGCAGCTGCACGACGACGCCGATCTCCTCTGCGCTCATCCGGGCCACGTAGCGGCCCTTCCTGCTGGTGAACGCGCGCGCCATCTACTCGTCCTTCTGGAACGTGGCCCACAGGCCGTACCCGTGCATGGCCTCGGTGTCGGCCTCCATCTTCTCCCGCGTCCCGGTGGAGACCACGGCCCGGCCCCGGTGGTGCACGTCCAGCATCAAGGCCTCCGCCTTGGCCCGGGAGTAGCCGAAGTGCGTCTGGAGCACCCAGGTGACGTAGGACATGAGGTTCACCGGGTCGTTCCAGACCAGCGTCACCCAGGGTCGGTCGTCGGCCGGTCTGTCGAGCAGGGCGACATCAGAGTCCTGCTGCGGACTCGAAGACGGCTCAGTCGGCGACAACGGCGCTGGAGGAGCGTCGGACACGGCGCCCACTCTAGGGTGCCTGCATGACTTCACCCAGCACGGCGCTGTTCACCGACCGCTACGAGCTGACGATGCTGCAGGCGGCGCTGGCCACGGGGGATGCCCATCGCCGCTGCGTGTTCGAGGCCTTCGCCCGCCGCCTGCCGAGCGGGAGGCGCTACGGCGTCGTGGCCGGGACCGGCCGGTTCCTCCAGGCTCTGGCCGACTTCCGCTTCACCTCGGCCGAGATCGACTTCCTCGCCGAGCAGGCGATCGTCGACGCGCAGACGCGAGACTTCCTCGCCGACTACCGGTTCACCGGGGACATCTGGGGCTACGCCGAGGGCGAGTGCTACTTCCCCGGCTCCCCGGTGCTGGTCGTGGAGTCGACTTTCGCCGAGGCCGTGGTGCTGGAGACGTTGGTGTTGTCCATCCTCAACCACGACTCCGCCGTCGCGTCGGCGGCGTCCCGGATGACGGCGGCGGCGGGCTCGCGGCCGTGCGTGGAGATGGGCTCGCGTCGCACGCACGAGGAGTCGGCCGTCGCCGCCGCCCGCGCTGCCTACATCGCGGGTTTCTCGGCCACGTCCAACCTCGAGGCGGCCCGCCGCCACCGCCTTCCCGCCGTCGGCACCTCGGCCCATGCGTTCACGCTGCTGCACGACGACGAAGGCGACGCCTTCGCCTCGCAGGTGGCCAGCCTGGGACCCTCGACCACCCTGCTGGTCGACACCTACGACATCGCCACCGGCGTCGAGCGCGCCGTCCGGGCGGCCGGCCCCGGGCTCGGCGCGGTGCGGCTGGACTCCGGGGACCTGCTCTCCGGGGCCGCCGACGTGCGAACGCAGCTGGACGAGCTCGGCGCGACGGAGACGCAGATCGTCGTCACCTCGGACCTCGACGAGTACGCGATCGCCGCACTGCAGTCCGCCCCCGTCGACTCCTACGGCGTGGGCACCCGGGTCGTCACCGGATCCGGAGCTCCCACCGCCGAGATGGTCTACAAGCTGGTCAGCCGGCAGAACGCCGACGGTGCGCTCGTGCCGGTGGCGAAGGCCAGCACCGACAAGAGGTCCGTCGGCGGTCGCAAGTACGCCCTGCGTCGTCGCAACAGCACGGGTGTGGCCCAGGAGGAGCTGGTCGGTATCGACCGCCGCCCGGAGGACGACGGTGACGACCGAGAGCTGATGGTTCCCCTGGTGCGGTCGGGATCGGTGGTCAGTGCCACGGACGCCGACACGGCCCGGGAGCGGCACGCCGCATCCCGGGCCGAGCTGCCCACCCGGGCCCTGCGCTTGTCCCAGGGCGACCCGGCGATCGAGACCACCTTTCTCGACCCCTGACCCGACCCCCAGCCACATCTGCCCACCTCGAGCCGCAAACTCGGCGCTGGAGGCCAACTTCGACGCTGGGGGTCTGGCACGGCAGGACGCGATCTACAGTGGAGCCATGACACGCGCCCTGGTGATCGTCGACGTCCAGCACGACTTCTGCGAGGGAGGCTCGATGGCCGTCGACGGCGGCATCGAGGTGGCCAGCCGAATCAGCGAGTATGTCGGGGCCCGCGGAGAGGAGTACGCCGCCGTGGTCGCCACCGCGGACTGGCACGTGGACCCAGGCGACCACTGGTCGAGCGAGCCGGACTTCGAGACCTCGTGGCCGGTGCACTGCGAGGTCGGCACCGACGGCGCCGAGTTCCGCCCCGAGCTGGCCCCGGCCCTCGAGGCGGTGCAGGCCGTCTTCCGCAAAGGGGAGTACATCGCCGCCTACAGCGGTTTCGAGGGCAGCACCGAGGTCGACGGGGAGCCGGTGCAGCTCGCGGCGTGGCTGCGTGACGCGGGGGTGGACGCGGTGGACGTGGTCGGCATCGCGACCGACCACTGTGTCCGGGCCACCGCGCTGGACTCGGCCAGGGAGGGTTTCGACACCCGTGTGTTGCTGGGGCTCACCGCGGGAGTTGCTCCCGATACCACCGCCGCCGCGCTCGAGCGCATGAGCGAGGAAGGCGTCACGCTCGTCGAGCCCGCTTCCTAACCGCATACCGCGCGCTCACCCCCCGGCGCCGGAGGTGAGCGGCCACCGCTAGGACTTGCGCACCACCTGAGTCTTGGCGGCCTTGTCGTTCAGCGACTGGTTCTTGGCGTCCCACAACGGCCAGAGCCCGTTGATCAACGGCACGAGACCAGCGATGTTGCCCAGGATCGGCACGACGCCCAGCAGCTGGGGCCCTTCCCAGACCAGGGCGCGCACGATGCTGGTGTTCCAGCTGAGGGGGCCGGGGTGCTCGCGCAGTCGGACCCGGAGTCCGAGCACGAGCTTGCCCGGTGTGGCCGCAGCGACCTTGAGGAAGACGGCTTCGTACACCAGGCTGAGCACTGCTGAGGCGAATCCCACCGTGGCCACCTGGGCCACGACCTCCTGCTGCAGGGAGGTGGCCTCGGCGGACTCCACTGACGCGGGATCGCTCAGGACGGAGAGCCACTGCTCGAAGGTGCTCATGAAGTCCGGTGAGAGGACGGGCAACATCGCGAACGTGGCGATGGTGATCAGGAGCCAGTCCACCACCCGGGCGAAGAAGCGCCGCCACCACCCTGAGACTCGCTGGCCGTCGGGTGTCGTCGGCCGCCCGTCCTGCTGCTGGTAGTCCGAGCCCGGCATCGGCTCGTACCCGTAGCCAGACGACCCGGCGCCGCCGTAGCCGCGTTGCCCTTGCTGGGCGTACCCACCACCGGCGTAGCTCTGCGGTGAGCCGTAGGAGCCGGCGGCGCCCTGGTCGGCCTGCGGGCGGTGTCGGGGACTGGTGTGTGTGGTCCACTGCGTACCGTCCCAGTAGCGCAACAGGTCACGCTCCATGGGGTCGTCGTACCACCCTGCCGGTTGACTCATGGGCTCAACTCTGTCACATGGTGACGCCGATGTACTTCGTCTCCTGGTATTCCTCGATTCCCTCTGCGCCGCCTTCGCGTCTCAGGCCCGACTGCTCGACGCCGCGTAGGGGCGCGTAGACGTTGCAGACGACGCCGTCGGGAAGACGCCGGCGCGGCGACCTCAGTCCAGGACCGGGTCCTCGCGAAGCTTCTCCTCCAGACGGATGACGTGCTGCACCGCGTTGATCAGCGCCAGGTGGGTGAACGCCTGAGGGAAGTTGCCCAGGTGCTCGCCACTGGAGGCATCGATCTCCTCGGCGTAGAGCTCCAGCGGCCCGGCGAGGGAGAGCAGCTTGCCGCACAGGCGCCGGGCACGCTTGAACTCACCGATCTCGCACAGCGCGGAAACCAGCCAGAACGAGCAGATGGTGAAGGTGCCCTCCTCGCCCTCGAAGCCGTCGTCCGTGTCGTCCACCTTGTACCGCAGCACCAGGCCGTCCACGGTGAGCTCGTCGGCGATCGCCAGCACCGTGGCGCGGATCCGCTCGTCGTCGGGGGGCAGGAAGCGCAGCAGGCAGGCCAGAAGGAGCGAGGCGTCCAAGGCGGAGGTGCCGTAGTACTGGGTGAAGACGCCCCGCTCGTCGACACCATTCTCGAGGATGTCGGCCTTGATCTCGTCGGCCTTGTCCTTCCACTCCTCAGCCCGGGCGTGCTCGCCGTACATGGTGGCCAGGTGGCATCCGCGGTCCACGGCCACCCAGCACATGATCTTGGAGGAGGTGAAGTGCTGGAGCTCGCCTCGCACCTCCCAGATCCCGGCGTCAGGGTCCTGCCAGTGCTTCAGCGCCTCCTCGACCTGGGTCTCCAGGATCGGCCACACGCGGTTGTCCAGCCGGTCGGCCGACTTGATGTGCAGGTAGACCGAGTCGAGCAACGCGCCCCACACGTCGTGCTGACGTTGGGAGTAGGCGGCGTTGCCGACCCGCACGGGCTTGGAGTGGGCATACCCCTGCAGATGGTCCAGCTCGTACTCGGTGAGCTCGCGCTCGCCGCCGATGCCGTACATGATCTGTAGGTTGGGGTCGTCGCTGGCCTGGTCGGCGATGAAGGAGAAGAAGTCCAGGGCCTCCCAGTCGAAGCCGAGTGAGTACAGCCCCCACAACGCGAACGTGGCGTCGCGGATCCAGGTGTACCGGTAGTCGTAGTTGCGTTCACCGCCGAGGGTCTCGGGCAGGGATGTCGTGCCCGCGGCGGCGATGGCGCCGGTGGGGGCGTAGGTGAGCCCCTTGAGCGTCAGGGCGCTGCGTTGCAGGTAGCTGCGCCAGGGGTGGTCCGGGAACTCGCCGCGGGCCAGCCAGTGCTGCCAGTGGTGGGCGGTCCAGACCTGCCGCTTGTAGGCGTCGTCGAAGTCCTTCGGAGGCGGCGCCCCGTTCCACGACAGCGCGACGAAGCGCGTGTCTCCCGCCTTGAGCAGGGTGCGGGACTCGGCCTGTCCGCCCTCGAAGCCGATCGCCATGTCGGAGGTCAGGGTGAGCTCAAGGTCGCTGCCCTCCTCGGCGGTGGCGACGGCCTGGTGGTAGTCCTCGCCGGTGTAGGTCCAGGTGATCGGGGCGCGGCCGTAGTCGAACACCGGCTCGCAGTCCATGATGACCTGCACCTCACCGGAGACGCAGCGCACGGTGCGCAGCAGGATGTGCTCGGCCTCATAGTCCGTCGGCGTGCGCACGTAGGTGTTCGAGCGGTCCTCGGTGTGGTGCCACGGGCCGATCAGCAACGCGTCCCGCACGATGATCCAGCCACTGTCGGTGCCCCAGCTCGTCTCCAGGATCATCGTCCCCGGCAGGTACCGGCGCGCCGTGGGCACCCGGACGTACGTGGGGCCGAGCCTGAAGGCCCCGGCGTGCCGGCCGAGAACGCGCCCGAAGATGCTGGGCGAGTCGAACCGCGGGACGCACATCCAGTCGATCGACCCGCCGGGAGAGACGAGCGCGAGCACCTCCCCGTCGCTCAAGAAGCCGTAGTCGCCGATCGGGACGTCCTGGTGGCCGGTATGCGGTCCGAGTTGCGCGGTGCTCTTCATGGCCAAACTATCGCGTGGACGCCCAGCGTCGGCAACCCCTCGGTGGCACTAGCATGACCGCGGACACCAGGGCCCTCCCTGGGCGGAACAAGAGCGAGGAGAGACGATGCGGATTGGCATTCTCACTGGTGGCGGTGATGTCCCGGGGTTGAACCCGTGCATCAAAGCCGTCGTCAACAGGGTCCATGAGGCCGGTCACGAGGTGGTCGGGATCCGCCGCGGCTGGGGTGGGCTGGCGACCACCGACCTCGACGACCCGTCCACGGTGGAGGCCAACTTCCTGCCGCTGGACCCGACCCGGGTGCGCACGGTGGACCGAAGCGGCGGCACGTTCCTGCACTCCTCGCGCACCAACCCCGGGCGGATGCCGACCAAGGACGTGCCGAGCTTCCTGGCGGACCAGGCGACCGGCGAGGGCCCGCACGACTTCACGGCTCATGCCTTGAAGGTGCTGGACCACGTCGGGATCGACGTGCTCATCCCCATCGGCGGGGACGACACGCTCTCCTACGGGCTGCGGATGCACAACGAGGGTGTGCCGACCATCGCCATCCCCAAGACGATGGACAACGACGTGCACGGCAGCGACTACTGCATCGGCTTCTCGACCGCGATCACGCGCGGGGTGCAGTTCATCCACAGCCTGCGGACCTCCACCGGCTCCCACGAGCGGATTGCGGTGGTCGAGCTGTTCGGGCGCTACAGCGGTGAGACCTCGCTCATCACGGCGTACCTGGCCGGGGTCGACCGGGCCCTGATCTCCGAGGTGCCGTTCGACATCGACCGGCTCAGCGAGCTGCTCGTGGCCGACAAGGGGCGCAACCCGAGCAAGTACGCCATGGCCACGATCTCCGAAGGGGCGACGGTCGCCGGAGGCGACATGATGCTCTCGGGCGAGGCGGACGCCTACGGACACCGCAAGCTCGGCGGGATCGGTCAGCTGACCGGGGAGCTGATCAAGGAGCGCACCGGCCAGGACATCGTCTACCAGCAGGTGGGGTACCTGATGCGCTCCGGCAGCCCGGACTCCCTCGACCTCATGGTGGCCACCAACTACGCGGTGATGGCGGCCGACCTCGCCCTGGAGGGCTCGACCGGCAAGATGGTCGCGCTGCGCGACGGCACCTACCGGGCGGTGCCCATCTCCATCACGGGCGAGGGCGAGAAGCGGGTCGACATCGACGAGCTCTATGACGCCGAGAACTACCGGCCCAAGGTGCGGCACGTGCACGGCATGCCGATGTTCCTCTACTGACCCCCTTCCCCCGCACCCCCAGCCACCTTCAATGACTGCGAGCCCCGAGTTCGGCGCCGGAGGTCACAGAAGAGGCTGGGGGTCGGGGAGACCGTTCTCCCAGAGGGATCAGCGTCGACCGACGAGCCAGCGGCGCACCTGGTCGATGCGCTGCTGCACCTGGGAGGCGTCCGCGGTAGCCAGGTCGGGCCCCCCGCACCGGCGCCTCAGCTCCGCGTGAATGACGGCGTGCGGCTGGCCGGACTTGCGGGCGTGGCCCGAGACGAGCTGGTTGAGCTCACGCCGCTGGGCCGCGAGCGCACGGTGGGCGCTCACCTGTGCGGCCGCCGCCTCCCCGCCGCCGGAACGTGCCTGCTTGCGCTGACGCTCGCGCAGGAGACCGGCCACCTGGTCGGGCTCCAACAGCCCCGGCAGCCCGAGGTAGTCCTGCTCGTCCTCGCTGCCCGGCAGGGCCCCCAGCCCGAACTGCTCGGCGTCGAAGAGCACATGGTCGAACTGGGCGTCGGACTCCAGCGCCTGATAGGCCGGTCGGTCCTGGAGCGTTCTCTCGCCCGCCTGCGCGTCGGCGAGCAGCTGCTCCTCCGGGGCCCAGACCTCCTCGGTCTGCTCCTGGGAGCGGGGGAGGTTCAACGCGTGGTCCCGTTCTTTCTCCATGCTTCCGGCGTGCTCGAGGACCACCGGCACCCGCGGCAGGAACACCGAGGCCGTCTCGCCCCGTCGGCGGGCGCGCACCAAGCGCCCGACCGCTTGGGCGAAGAACAGGGACGTGGAGGTTGACGTGGCGTAGACGCCGACGCAAAGACGGGGGACGTCGACGCCCTCGGAGACCATCCGCACCGCGACCATCCACCGGGTCTGCGCTTCGGCGAACTGCTGGATGCGGGCGGAGGCGCCGGCATCGTCGGAGAGCACGACGCTGACCGATTCACCGCAGATGTTCTCCAGCTGGGCTGCGTAGGCGCGCGCCGTCGCCTGGTCGCCGGCGATGACCAGCCCTCCGGCATCCGGAACGTGCTTGCGCACCTCGTGCAGCCGAGTGTCGGCGGCGCGCAGCACGGCGGGGATCCACTCCCCCTCCGGTTGGAGCGCCGTGCGCCACGCCTGCGCGCTCACGTCTCGGGTCGCGTCTTCGCCGAGACGGATGCTGACCTCGTCACCGGCCCGCGTGCGCCAGCGCATCGCCCCGCCGTAGGCGAGGAACAGCACCGGGCGCACCACGCCGTCGCGCAGCCCGTCGCCGTAGCCGTAGCTGTAGTCCGCTCGCGAGCGCAGCACCCCGTGCTCGTCCATCTCGTAGCGCACGAACGGGATGGCCGCGGTGTCGGAACGGAACGGCGTGCCGGTCAGCGCGAGGCGACGGGTCGCCGGGTCGAACGCCTCGCGCACGGCCTCCCCCCAGGACAAGGCGTCTCCGCCGTGATGCACCTCGTCGAGGATCACCAGTGTCGGCGCCGCCTCGGTGCGCGCTCGATGCAGCTGGGGCTTGCTGGCCACGGCGGCGTACGTCACCGCGACACCGTGGAACTGAGCGCCGTGTCGGCCTTGAGCGTTGCTGAAGCGGGGGTCGATGTCGATCCCCACCCTGGCCGCGGCGTCCGCCCACTGGGTGCGCAGGTGCTCGGTCGGCGTGACGACCGTGACGCGCTCGACCTCACCGCGCGCCAGCAGCTCGGTGGCGACCCGCAGAGCGAACGTCGTCTTGCCCGCACCCGGCGTGGCCACCGCGAGGAAGTCGCGCGGCGCCTGCTCGAGGTAGGTCTGCAGAGCCTCGGCCTGCCACGCGCGCAGCTTCTCGGCGGTGCCCCACGCGGCTCGCTTCGGGTAGGACGGCGACAGGTGCGAAGCGGCCGAGATGCTCATCGCGAAGCAATATAGGCAATCTCCTGCCCCGACATGCCCGGACCGCCGACGTATGGCCTCGGGGGCAGGGCCGTGTTATCGGAGCCGCCGAGGGCACGGGGCCAGGTCGAGCAGGCCTAGGAGCCACCGTCCTGTGGGTCGCGAAGGCCCTCGTAGATCTCCTTGCAGGTGGGGCACACGGGGAACTTCTTGGGGTCGCGGCCCGGGACCCAGATCTTTCCGCACAGGGCGGTGACGGGCTCGCCCGACAGGGCGCTCTCCATGATCTTCTCCTTGCGCACGTAGTGCGCAAAGCGCTCGTGGTCGCCGGGCTCACTGAGCGCAGGCTGGGTGCTGGTGTCCTCACGCTCCAGCAGCGCGGTCCGGGTGTCCGGTGAGCCGGGGGCCTCGGGGGCGTCCAAGGGCTGGCTCATCACGTGCGTGGGTGCCGTCATGGCAGGTGATTCTACGACCCGCGGCGCCGGGTTCGTCAGTTGTGCTCCGGGTGATCGGTGTAGGTCGTCAGCCACGACACGGGGTTCCGCTGCCGCGCCAGCACGGCGTGCCACATCTCCGAGGTGTCCCGCCAGAACGGGTCGTCGGGTTCGGCGTCGACGACCTGCCACGCCCCGTCCTCGATCTCACCGTCCAGCTGGCCCGCCGTCCACCCGGCGTACCCCACGTAGACCCGCATCGCGTCGACCTGAGGCATCACGACCTCGACCGGAGCGTCCAGGTCGACCAGGCCTACCCCTCCTCCAAGCACGTTCACCCCGACCGTGGACTCGACCGGGTGGCCGAGGGGGATCCGTACGAGTCCGATCGCGCTGTTCAAGCCCACCGGACCACCCTGATAGAGCCGTCGCGGAGCGCTGACGTGGTCGTGCCACTGCGGCAACACCGCGTCGACGCGGGCCTCCATCGGCTTGTTCAGCACCACGCCCTGCGTGCCGTCCTCGTCGTGGTGCAGCACCAACACCACGGCGCGGTCGAAGAAGTCGGACAGCTCGGGCGTGGCGACCAGCACGGCCCCCGTGAGTGTCCGCCGGCTGCTCATGACGTCGACTCGGTCGGGAGGCGGTCTCCGCCGGTACGGAACCGTCGCGCCACTGCCACGCCGATCACGATACCGATGCCGTCGGCCACGGTGTCCCAGACGTCGGCCTCACGCTGACGGGTGAGCAGGCCCTGCAGCGGCTCGCTGACGAGGGCGTGCAGCACCAGCAGCGTGACCACCCACCGCAGCCGCAGGGCCACGGCCAGGGCCACCGGGACAGCGAACAAGGCAACATGGACGAGCTTGTCGACGTGCCCGGGGTTGGGCCCCTGGCCCGGTGCGTACAGATACAGGGCCCACACCTGGCACGCCGCGAGCGCGACGAGCACGAGGTAGCCGCCGCGACGACGCCACGGGCTCGCGTCGAGGCCCTCAGGTGGAGCCGGCACCGGCGGCGTCGCGCTTCTTGGCGGCCTCACGCACAGCGGTGGCTACCGCCTTGGTGACCCGGGGGTTGAACACGCTGGGCACGATGTAGGTGGGGTTGCGCTCCTCGTCGCTGACCACGTCGGACAGCGCCCACGCGGCGGCGAGCATCATGTCGTCGGTCACCTGGTCGGTGGCCGCATCGATCAGCCCTCGGAAGACCCCGGGGAAGACGAGCACGTTGTTGATCTGGTTCGCGAAGTCGCTGCGACCGGTCGCGACCACCGTGGCGTGCTGGCTCGCCTCGGAGGGCTCAACCTCGGGCACCGGGTTGGCCATCGCGAAGACGATGGCGCCCTCGGCCATGGTGGCGATGTCGTCGCCGGTGAGGATGCCCCCGGCCGAGACGCCGATGAACACGTCGGCCCCCGCGAGCGCCGACTTCAGGTCGCCGCTGAGCCGGTCACGGTTGGTGTGCTCGGCGATCCACGCCAGGTTCTCGTCGTCACCGGGGCGGATGTCGTCCCGGTCCGGATGGACCAGGCCGTCGACGTCCGCGACGACCACATCCCCGGCCCCGGCCTTGATGAGCAGCCGGATGATCGCCGTGCCCGCCGCCCCGGCGCCGGACATCACGATGCGGACGTCCTCGATTTTCTTGCCGACCACGCGCAGGGCGTTGTTGAGTGCACCCAGGCAGACGATCGCGGTGCCGTGCTGGTCATCGTGGAACACGGGGATGTCCAGCTCCCCTCGCAGCCGCTGCTCGATCTCGAAGCAGCGGGGCGCCGAGATGTCCTCCAGGTTGATCCCGGCGAACCCCGGCGAGATGGCCTTCACGATGCTCACGATCTCGTCCGTGTCGGTGGTGTCCAGGCAGATGGGGAAGGCGTCGATGTCGGCGAACTTCTTGAACAGCGCGGCCTTGCCCTCCATGACGGGCATCGCGGCCAGCGGCCCGATGTTGCCCAGCCCCAGGACCGCCGTGCCGTCGGTGACGACCGCCACGGTGTTGCGCTTGATCGTCAACCGGCGGGCATCCTCGGGGTTCTCGGCGATGGCCTGGCAGATCTTGGCCACCCCGGGGGTGTAGACCAGCGACAGGTCGTCGCGGTTGCGGATCGGCAGCTTCGACTCGACGCTGAGCTTGCCGCCGAGGTGGACCAGGAAGGTGCGGTCGCTGACCTTACCGAGCTCTACGCCCTGGACCTCCCGCATGGCCGCGACGACGTCGGCGGCGTGCTCGTCCCCGTGGGTGGCGATCGTGAGGTCGGCGCGCAGGCGCTGCGTGCCGGAGTCGGCGATATCGACCGCCGTCACCATGCCTCCGGCCTGCTCGACTGCGCCGGTGAGCTCGCTGACGGCGGTGACTCGAGCCGGGAGCTCCAGCCGCACGGTGATCGAGTTGGAGATCGACGGCACGGGGCTCATGGGGGTCATTGTGGCCCATGCCGGGGGCGACGGGTGGGAATGCGCGCGAAACGGCGCGGGTTCACGCCAGCATGAGCACTGTAGAGCTGACCGAACAGACCTTCGAGTCAACCCTGAGCGAGCAGGACATCGTGCTGGTGGACTGGTGGGCCGACTGGTGCGGGCCGTGCAAGCAGTTCGCGCCCGTGTACGAGGACGTCTCCGAGCAGCACGCCGACGTGACCTTCGGCAAGATCGACACCGAGGCCGAGCGAGGCTTGGCCGCCAGTGCCAACATCAGCTCCATCCCCACGATCATGGCCTTCCGTGAGGGCATCCTCGTCTTCGCCCAGCCGGGCGCGCTCCCCAAGCCCGCGCTGGAGTCCTTGGTGACGCAGGTCAAGGCGTTGGACATGGACGACGTACGGGCCAAGCTGTCCGAGCAGGAGCAGGCGGCTGCGGGTGATCGAAGCACCGCGTGAGTCGTGACCGCACTTGGCTGGTCGCACTGGCAGCGTGCCTCTGGGGGTCGTCCGCGCTTCTGCGTGAACCCCTAGCAGGGGCGGTCGACGCCTCCACCATCGTGCTCTACGAGCATCTGGTCATCCTGCTGGCCCTGACTCCGTGGTTGCTGCCCGCCCTGCGCACGTGGGCCGCCGCTCCGCCGCGGGTACGCGTATCCGCGATGGTGATCGGCGCAGGGTCCTCGGCGCTCGCGACGACCCTGTTCACGGCGGCGTTCGCCTTCGGCGACCCGATCACCCCACAGGTGCTGCAGAAGCTTCAGCCACTCGTCGCA
Organism: Ornithinimicrobium sp.; assembly: GCF_035267225.1. Lineage (GTDB taxonomy): Bacteria > Actinomycetota > Actinomycetes > Actinomycetales > Dermatophilaceae > Ornithinicoccus. The sequence goes on along the minus strand of NZ_DATFMA010000016.1, from coordinate 14,854 downwards.
CTCGTGTTGGCTGCGGCCTTGCTCGGCGAGCGGCTGCGGCCTCGCTTCGCCCTCTTCGCTGTGCCTGCGTTGGCGGGCGCCTGGCTGCTGAGTTTCGAGGACCCTCTGGCCGTCACGGTCTCAGACCTGACGCCAGCGGCTCTGGCCCTCGGCGCGGCGACCCTCTGGGCCGCCGGCACCGTGCTCGGTCGTCTGGTCGGCAGTGAGATTGGGCCGCGTGACACGCTCGTGCTGAGGTTCGCGTTCGGCCTTCCCGCGGCCGCTGCAATCGTCAGCGTGCTCGGAGCGCAGTGGACGATGCCGGTCGAACAGGCGCCGTCGCTCGTCGCGCTGGCCCTGATCCCGGGGTTGCTCGCGTTGGGCCTGTACTACCTGGGGCTGGAGCGCACGGCGGCCTCGCGGGCGACACTCGCCGAGCTGATGTTTCCCGTGACCGCCGCGATCGTCGGCGTGACCCTGCTCGACGCCACCTTGACACCGAGCCGCTGGCTGGGACTCACGGTGGTCGTGGTCTCGATCACTGCGTTGGCGCTACACGAGAACCGGACCCACACACCCTCGGTGCGGGTGGCCCCTGCCAACGTCGGTAGCCGCGCGAAGGTGTCCTCCTAGCGTTCCGCCGCCGAAGCGGTGGCTGGAGGGTCAGCCGTCCCGCAACCACCCGTGCACGCGGTCGATGGTGCGGCTGGCCGTGTCGTCGTGTCGCCGATCCGAGCGGTTGCGTACCCGTTGCGCCACTGAAGAGGGCGAGTGGCCGAACATTCCGGTGAACAGGCGGTGGAAGTGGCTGGGGTTGTCGAAGCCCCACCGAGTCGCGACGAAGGAGATCGAGCAGGGCTGGTCGAGCCGGTCGGTCAGTTCCTCGTAGCAGCGCTGGAGTCGCCGCTCACGGATAAAGGCATACACTCCGCCCTCGTTCTCGAATAGCCGGTAGATCGACGAGCGGGAGCAGTGAAAGGCTCGTCGCAGGTCGGCGACTCCCAGGTGAGACTCTTCGAGGTGGTCGTCGAGGTACTGCTTCATGGCCGCTGTCATCGCCGCGCCGGTAGCCTCGAAAGGAGCAGGCGCCAGCGCTCCGGCGAGAGTCTCGACCAGTGCCGCGGCAAGTGTCGGCCCCTGCGAAAGAGCAGCCTGTGGAAGTTGGGCCCATACGTGTTCGACCATGGCGACGAGGGCCGGGCACTCGTGCGATGAGTTCGACCAGATGCTCACCGGCGGGGTCGTCACCCCACTGCCGACAGCCTCGAGGCGCCGGCGTGGCACCGAGACCCAGCGCAGTTCCGAGCCGTCCGTGCGCAGGTCGAAGGGCTGGCGCAGGTCGAGCACGAGAACCTCCCCGGCCCCGATACCCACCGCGGCCGGCCCTACCTCGCCATACAGGCGCCCGGCTCGGCAGACGAGCATGCTGACCCAGTCAGTGCTGCCCTCATCCGCGTGTTCTACAGAGCGGCGCAGCGTGAGCGCACCGGTCGAGGTCGTGCTCACGATCACGTCGTCGACCATGAAGTCGATGACCCGGGCGTGGAACTGGTGCACGGGACCCCGCGGCTTGGTGTCGAAGATCGGAGCGCCGGCCCGGCGGAAGACCTCGAACTGCTCCTCGCCGGGCATGTCGGGCTCGTCGAAGACGATGCTGGCGATGGTGTGGCTCCCCCCGGTCATGAGTACCACGTTAGCCCGGTGTCTCAGCAGTCACATCTGGGACGCTCGTGCCACGGCCGCCGTGGGGTCCGTGCTTCGCTGTCTCACGCAGGGGAGGTTGTCGACGGGGAGGACGCAGCACTGATGGACGTATTGATCGTGGGAGCCGGGGTAGCCGGGTTGACGTTGGCCGGCAAGCTGCTGCAGCAGGGCCGTTCCGTGGTCCTGGTCGAGCAGGCCGAAGCGTTCGACGAGGCCGGCTACTCGCTGGGGATCTATCCACTCGGCAGCGGGGTGCTCCACGGCCTCGGGGCCTACGAGGAGCTGCTCGAGCGGGGTGAGGTCGCGAAGACATACTCCGTCGTGGATGCGCACGGTGACCTGCTGCAGGATGTCGACCTCTCCTCGTTCACCGGCGAGATCGGGCCGATGGTCCTGATCACTCGCACGGACCTCGTTGCGATCCTTCTGCGCGCCGCGGAGGGCGCCGACCTGAGGATGGGCACGACCGTCACCGCGATTGACCACAGCGACGCGCAGAGGGTGACGGCGACGTTCAGTGACGGGTCCTCAGGTGACTTCGACGTGCTCGTGGCCTGCGATGGTTTGCGCTCGCGAACGCGGGAGCTGGTCTTCGGGGAGGAGCCTGACGCCTTCGACACCGGCTGGCTGCTGTGGGCGTGGTGGGCGCCGATGCCGCACTGGGACCGAGCCGTGAACCTCGAGTCTTGGGGGACCGGCCGTTTCTTCGGGTTCTACCCCACCACGGACCGGGTGATGTGTTGCGTGGGGATGCCAGTCGAGAGCTTCAGCGCGGCGTCGCAGGATCTGGTGGTGGCCAAGGCGTTCCTGCGCGATGAGTTCGCCTCGTTCATCGCCTCCGACGACCGGGTCGGCACGGCGATCGACGACGCCGAGCGGTTCTTCGAGTGGCCGATGACCGACGCACGGGCCCAGGAGTGGGTCAAAGGGCGCGTGGTGCTGTGCGGGGACTCGGCCGTCGGGTTCATGCCCACCGCCGGGGCCGGGGCCAATACCGCGATGCACTGTGCCGGCTCCCTGGCCGACGAACTGTCCAAGGTCAACGGTGACATCGTTCCGCTGGGGTTGAAGCTGTACGAGAAGCGCTGCCGCGCCATCGTGGAGAAGAACCAGAAGGACTCGCGCAAGCTCTCCCGGTACATCTTCGTCGATGGCCGGGCCAAAGCGTGGGGACGCGACCGAGTGATGAAGCATTACCCGATGGCGAAAATGATCGACGATATCGTCGATGCGATGCACACGCCGTTCTGAGTATGGCGGCTGGGAATCATTGAGCTGGGGGAACGTTTGTGACGCGTAATCATGTCTTTTCGGGGCTTCGCGAGCGTCTAGCGGCGCGCTTGAGCAAGGTCATCGGCAACCCGGCGATCGAGCGCAAGGAGCTGGCGGCCTTCGACATCGTCGTGGGTCGCCGTGAGGTGCTCCACGGCACCGGCTTGGCCGCGGTGACGGCACTGGTCGCGGCCGGAACCCCGCCGACGATGTGGGGCCGGCAGGACCCCGAGCTGGCCGTGGCACCCGCCGAGGTCGGCCTGACCCAGGCCGAGCAGGCCTCAGTCACCGCCGCCGTGGGCCTGTCGGTGGGCTCGGAGACCTTCCAGGACACCGTCTACGCCCAGCAGGTCGTCTCCGCCGAGGCGGTCAACACCCACGCCGTGGTGGAGGGCGCCCGCGGTCAGCTGCGGCTGCAGTCCGACCTGACCTCCGAGGACCCGGAGGAGTCGGCTTTCCTGGACACCGACTACCACTTCGGGCCGCCCGAGCTCATCCAGCTGGAGCAGGTCAGCGGTGGGTGGGAGCTGGTGCACTACTACCACCCGTGGGGAGCCCGCAGCGACGGAGCGAGGACGGACGGTCTGGAGCGAGCCGTGGTCATCCCGGTAGGCACCTTGGTCAGCCCCACGAAGGTGCTCACGATCACCGGAACCTACACCAACCGATTCGTGGCCGGTTCTGGTGCGCAAAACTCGCAGATCGCTTACTTGGCCTTCGTCGAGGATGCCGGCATCGAGAACTTCAAGGGGGGTCTGGTCTGCGTCGGGACGGGAGTCGTGGCGGTGGAGCCGCCCTACAGCGCGACAGGGACCTACCCCGTTAAGTGGGAGATCGTCTCGATCACGGACATCATGGGTGACAACACCGCTGACGTTGGACCGTACAACTTCTGCGACAAGTATACGGCCGCCGCATTCAATTCGGCTGCTTCTTACGAGCCTGTTCAGGCGACCGAGCACATCATCTTGAACTACACGTCCACCAACGATGGTTTCCTGTCGAACTGGGTGCTCTGCCTCGTCGACACGGGCGAGCCCGGCCGGGTCGAGCTGCTGTCTTTCGGGCTGGCCGACCCAGCCCTTGGGCCCGGGGTGAAGCCCGCAGACCCTCTGAGTATCGGATGGCGCCTGGTGCACATGGACTGGGACCCGACCGAGCCGGGAGGCGACGGCTACTACCTGCCTCAGTCGGTCATGCTAGCGACGACCTTCCAGGACTCAGACAGTAAGCCCTACATCGCCTCACAAGTGTATGTCCCGGACAACGCAGACACATCGAGCGGCGAAGGAGTCTACGACTCCTTCACTGTGCGGCAAGCCGTCTTTCTGCGCACAGCGAATCAGGACAGTCCAGAAGTCTCATACGTTGTGGTCGGCTCTGAGGTAGCCGCATTCGATTTCTCGACGGTACACGATGTGCATACGCTTTTCTCCATACAGGTCGACGTGTGGGAACCCGGACTGATTCACGTCTCCATGGCGCGCTTCGACAGCGCGACTGTGGCAGTTTTCGCTATTTTCCCCGACTCAGCCGAAGCCACACGTCCCTTCTACCGGATCCTGGGGCTGTGCCCCATGGTGATGCCGGATGCGGCTGGGGTGGGTGTGCTGACGACCCTGGAGGGTGGTGTGAGCAAGTTCGGGGGGTTTCGGTTCGTGGCCTCGGACGAAGACGGCAACGTCTTCGTGCTGCGCCAACAGCGCCTGCGAGGCACGGGCGTTGCATACCCTCCACCCGTCTATGGACAGTACGATGCGAACGGGAGTCCGCGCACGGACTGGAACTCCACTGGATACGACCCCATCCCAACTGGTACCGCAAATGCGTCGATCCTCAACCAGCTCAGAAGCTACGTCGACTCCATCGAAGCCGCTCCCCCCAACAATGTCCCGTACAACCTGCTCCTGAGCACGCTGGTGGCGTTCGGCACGACAACCACGGCGACGTCGCCCAGCACGAACACCACCCAAGGCACCTGGTTGGGGAGCGAGTTCAAGGCGGCCTATGCGCTGTCGAGGTTCGGGTACGACTCCGAGCACGTGGTGGTCAAAGCCGCCCAGGACGGCGTCTCGGGCGACTTCGCCTCGTACACGATGTTCTGCAACCCGTTGACGAAGGTCTGGCACCAGCGGTTGATCGCCCAACAGGTGCTCCCGCAGCCGCCGGGACTGAACGAGACCGGGGATCACTTCCAGGCCACGGTCACCCCGATCAACGCGTACGGACACCCGGTGACGGTGACCGGCAACCCGGACTACGCGATCGAGGTCCGCGCCGATGTGCCGACGCAGGTGATCGACGAGACACACAACCTGTACTACGACGTCAACCAGTACTCTTCCTTCACCGGAAGGCCAGACCAGGTGGCTGGCAACCTTGTCTTGCTGGTGAAGGCCGAGGCCTTCGCCCAAGCGTTGTACCTGCGGCCGGTGTTCACCAGTGGTCTGCAGCCCTCGGGCACGGACGCGTCGTTGCTGAAATCGGTGGCGGAGACCACGTTCCCGTGGATGTCGGTCAACATCTCGGCACAGGCGCAGCAGCGGATGGGCAATCCTGTGCCTGCAGACCAGGCCGGTTCCACCCTGCCGGACACCACCACCTACGTCTCGACGGACGTCCTGACCGCGAGCAACACGAGCACACCGTGGGACTTCAAGGGTGGGTACAACCCGTCTTCGAGCAACCTCGGTGACGTGGCGAGCTACATGAACACCTCGGGTCAGAACATGCTCTCGGTGGCCGCGCAGACCACGGGCACGTACGCCGACGGCACCCCCGTGAACCCGTTGAGCGGGCTCAACGCCGTGCCCAGCGGTTCCCTCACCATCGGCACCACCACCTTCGGTTACAGCAACGGCACCGTCACCCACAGCACCTCGGCACCGTCGTCTTCTCCGGCGGCCCTGGGCGGGATCTGGTCCGGGGTCAGTCACGCGTTGCACGACGCGCTGCACTGGCTCCGGCATATCGAGGGGGCGGTCTACAAGGACCTGGCCAACGGTGCGGTAGCGGTCGCCATCGCCACCGAGAACATCACCGCGACCGTGTCGGCAGACATCATGAAGCAGGTCAACGGCATCGACCAGGCCCTGGAGCAGGTGGTCTCCACCATCGAGGAGTACGCCAACATCGTGCTCAACGTGCTGGTCACGATCGTGGAAGACAGCTGGTTCTACCAGATGATCGAGCTGCTGATCGCGCTGATCTCGCTGTTCATCTACATCGAGGACGTGCTCAAGCTGAGCTCGAGCCTGCAGAAGCAGTTCGAGACCGTGCTGACCAACGGCTCGATTCCGACCACCCCGAGCGTGTCCACGTCGACACTCGCGGAGCAGTTCCTCGGCACCGGCAACGACACCCAGGCGGCCCTGGGCGGCCTGGACACCTCGGACGTGGCCACCACCATCGAGCAGGGACTGTCCGACCTCGTCCGCGCGAACCCGTTCACCAAGAAGATCCTGAACAAAGTCATGTCCGAGGTCTCCCAGCTGCTCTCCGGGGCGGTCTCGGACCTGCCGTTGACGTTCCAGCTGGACAGCACCACCGCGCTGCAGTCTCTGGTGAACGACTTCGAGGACCTCACCGAGGACCTCATCGAGGGCTTCGAAGAGATGACCGAGGACGTCGCCACCGACCTGGTCACCGACGTGGCCCAATACCTGGAGAACCCGAAACAGGCCTACGAGCAGCTGCCGAAGAACCTGGCGGCACTGACCGAGCAGATCGCCGCCGACGCCCTGGACCCCCTGTTCACCTTCGCGGACTCCCTCGGAGCCACGCTGCCCGACGTCGCCCAGGACGTGCTGGACCAGAGCGGGTACATCACGATGAAGATCCCCGGCCTGGCCGACCTTTGCAAGCTGTTCGGCATCGGTGACACCTCCGGCAACGACCTGAGGCTGAGCGCCAAGGACGCCCTCTTCTTCCCCCTGGCCACGATGATCTGGGTCACCGTCTACATGCAGGACGGCAAGAGCATCAACAGCGTCAGCGACCTCGGTGCCGACAGCTCCACCCAGGGGACCCAGGCCTTGGGTAGCGGCGCCCCGGGGGCGTTCGGCACCAGCCTGTCACCGCGGGCACTTGGCTCCCGTGCCTCGAACCAGGCCATGCCGGCGCAGGTGGGCGGCACGGACGAACGGTGGCAGCGCGCCAGCATCATCGTGGACCTGTTGGTCGGCAACATCGGAGGGCTCGTCTGGGCCGGCACCGCAGGTGAGGACGCGAGCAAGAGCCCAGTTCAGACCGCGACGGCGGTGGGCGCCTGGTTCAACGCGATCAGCTGGGTCGACGACACCGCGCACACCTTCTCGTTCCCCAGCCAGATCGACCCGGCCGACGCCATTCTACTGGTGGCCCGTACCACGATGGCCTTGGCGGACGTCTTCCTCACGGTGCCAGGAGCAGGCCGGGACACCGGCGCGGGCTGGCCCACTGACCCCACACCCACCGACGTGACGGAGTCCATCAACGCGGTCTTGGAGCTCCTGTCGCTGATCTACGACACCGACCAGGTCGCCTCGGGCTCGCCCAACGGGTGGGACATCACCTCCATTGTGGGCTACGACGTCTACGGCCTGCAGATCCTGACCCAGTTCCTGGACAACATCTTCGATCTGGAGAGCGCCTACGAGTACATCTTGCCCATCGTGCTGATCTCGCCCGACTTTCTCGCCTTGCCGCTGCTCGCCTTGGGGAAGGGCACGGAGGCTACCGAACCCCCCGACGAGGGAGAACCCGAAGAACCCGGGACTCCGAGCAACCCGAGCAACCCGAGCAACCCGAGCAACCCAAACTAACGCGGCAACAACGCCGCGCACTCGACCGCGAGCAACGACGCGTCTGGCGCCAACAGAATGCAGAGCAGCTGGCGGTAGGTGGAATCGGGCCCTCTGAGGCGCACGCGCTGCATGAAGGTCTGTTCGGATACGGCCCCGGCCCGGACAGGAAACCACCCGAAGGCCCGGAGAAGCAGCAACCACCACCCGAAGGCCCGGAGAAGCCACCCCAAAGCGTCCCCCCACACCCTCCCGAGGAGTGAGTTAGAATGGCCGTCCCCCCAAATTTCGACATGCGCTTACCACCGTCGGGCCCGACATTCGAGGGCACGGCCGACGGACAAACCTTCGTTTGGGATCAGACCCTGCAGAAGTGGAATATCGCGCTCGACCCCGGAAACATCACTGAATTCGACTTCATCATTCGGGACCGCGCGGATTTGGTCGATGCAGTCGGCACGCCGGTCGCCGGTGAGTTCATCCTTGTCGATGGATCCTATTTTTGGGGTGACGATGTGTTGCTGGACCCGGGCGAAACCGTGGCCGCCGACGCCGTGACGGTGTTCATGATGGGCGGCGGTCCCGTCGGGAGCCTAGACCGTGGATTTCGGGGCAACGGAGCCGCGAGCGACCCCGCGTTTGATATCCGCAACGGCGCAAACGTGCGGCTGCTGAACATGCGGATCGCTGGCGCCGCAATCGCTCAGCATGGCGTCGCCGTCGCCGGCGCGACGCTAGACGCTGACTGGTGTGCATTCCCCACGACAGCCGGCGGATCGCAGCCGGGGCTACTGCTGGGCGCCACGTCCGTTGGCCGTATCTCACGCACCACCATTGGCGGTGCAAACGAGGGGGTGGAAATCACGGGGGGGGCAAAGCATCTGTTTCGCGACTGCACCATTACCTCTGGATCGGCAGGTAACGGCCTGACCGCCAACGTGGGAGCAACCGTCACCCGGCTGCAGTTCGATGGGTGCTTTTTCCGCGGCAGTGCGAGCGGCTCGCCCCCGGTCGTGTTGGAGACGGCTCCAGACCTGGACGTATTTTTCAATGGTTGCGAATGGGAGAGCAACGCCGCTAACACGCCGTGTTTACTCGCGCGCGGCATAGGTAGCCTGGTAGTCGACGGTGGGTTTATGAGCTGCAGCGCCGCTCCGGTAGGAGACGGCCTATCACTCGCGACTGACCCGATGCAGGGGGGCGTCCAAGTCATCGGACTGCACGGCCATGCGCTCGACGACCTGGTGGTGGCCTCCGTCAATTTCGACTGCCGACGCGCGGTGATTATGGGATGCGATACGGCAACCGACGTTACCGTGGGTATTGACTGGCAAGCCCCCGTCCCCACTAACGGCGGACTGCTGATTGTGGGTAACAATTTCGACACCACCACCCCGCTGCAGGGAATCACGGCTGCAACCGCGAACGTGAACCTCAAAGCGTGCTCGGACCGCAACGGGCTGATGACTGAAACTGCGATCGTCCCATGATCATTTTCGGTGCAACACTGCCAGAATCCGACAGTTCGCCGAATTGGACGCGTTTTCGTGCTGCTATTATAGCTCCGCGTAAGGCCTCCTCGAGCTCGAGGGAGCTCGACAATGGTGTGTTTCACCGTTTCTTTTGGGGCCGCGCGTGAACTACCGCCAACAACGGATCAGGGTCGCCAAAGTCAAGTACAGGCGCAACACGCGGGAGCACGCGCATGCCTCGAAGCGGAATGCAGTGGCCGCCCGATTCTGCATCCGCGCAGACCAGGTGCAGCAAGACGCGCTCCGCCTGGGCTGGTTCGTGCCGTACACTGCCGTGGCATCAGTCGGCCCTGGCGTGGCAAGACGCGTGCCCTATGTGTTTCCTGGGGATGACGACTTTGGGGGGCGCGCGTGAATTACCGCCAATGCATCGTCGAACTAGACGGCTACGCACGCCAGTGCGCGGCGTGGCTCGACGAGCAACCGGATGTTTCAGACGTGGGAGAGCTGCTCATCGGAAACCCGCTCGACGTCCTAGACCGCGCGCAGGAGCTGGCAGCAACCTATGACATGCATCAGCTGGACGCCTACCGGGCTGCCCAGCGAATGATGGACGGGCAGACCAGCGCGACCGCATTCGACATGGGGCTACTGTTCTCCGGGCTGATCGCAAGGCACCGGGCGCAGCCGGAGCAACCCCCCCTGATGGATCCCATCCCTCCACCCCCGGACCCCACCCGCCCATGGTGAACCGCTATGCTGCCGCCATTCTACTTTCGTGCTCGGCGTGCTCTGGCCCGGGCTTCAGCGCCGCAACGACTGATGGGCCGCGGCCAAGCTCGGCCGACGCACCGCAAGCGGACGCTGCGCCTAGTGCCAGTGATCAGACGATACGAGACGCCGGAGCCTCTGACTTGCCCGACCGCTCGGCACCAGCTGTGGAGCCGCTACCCGAGCAACTGCCCGATGACGACCCACCCGCTCTTTCCGGCAATGACGCAGGGCATACTACTCAACCCACGCCACCAGAATGCTTGGAGCCCTACGCTCGAACGTGCTGTCAGCGGGGAGGCCTGGAACTAACATGCGCAACCTTGTCAGCCGGCTGCAGGTGTTCTGGGACACAACTCAACTTCCCGACGCTTCAATCCTTGTGCGGGACCGCTCCGGCATTGCCGTACGCGTGGACGTGCCGGCGCCCGATGTAGTCAAGCGCGGTATCCACGTCGTTCGCAGCGTCGCGACGCCCCTGGCCTACGAGCGTCCGAAGAAACGCTAGCTACGTGTGAGCTTCAGGGTGAAGTGAAACTTGGTACACGCCGAGCACCGAACATCGTTGCCAGCACGGCATAGCTGTCCCCCGCACGCGTTGCAAAACAGGTCCAGCTGACCATAACCCACGCGAGCACGTGCCCCCCGCCTCTCCCGCTCGGTTTCCTTGTCCGTCAAAAAAGCCGCCAGCTGCGTCGGGTGCCGCAAAAACGACTCCCACCGGCGGTGCTGCGCCGACTCGATTTGGCGCAGCACCGTGATCGGCTTGGGCGGAATTCTTAGGTGGCGTACCATCTGACCCAAGCGGCCTGGCACCGCTCCGAAATCGCGCGCACCTCATGGCCCAGAAATTCGGCTTGTGCCGACCGAAGACGCTCCGCAGACTCCGGGCCTCCCTGCGAGTAGTGTAGGCCCCGCTCCGGCGTCCAAAGCATGTACACGGCGTGGGCCGACAGGGCGACGCCGACAACACCGTCGCCCATCTCGCGCAATACGTACGTACGTTGAACCGCTACGCGTTCTTCACGTGGCGCTTTTGCTTCGCTTGTCTGTTCTTGCTGTTCTTGCTGTTCGGTTTCCATTCAACTTGCCTTTCATCAGTCGAGCAACCTTCAGGCGCCGGCGCCGGCGCCCAATTGGGTTGCGAGCGTATTGTCCACCTGATCAATTCTCTTCGGCCACCTCCTCCCCCTTGTTGGCCCCTGCCGATGCAGGGGGATCCCCGGTCGCATCAAATACCAGAGTCGCGACACCTCCCGGCTCAACCGGAGGCGAATCAGCTATCGGAAGCCCATCCGCAAAAATCTCGGCAGGAACGGGCCCCCGTGAGAGTATTTCCTCTCCGCACACTCGGAACGACGTCAGCTGCACGCCGCCTGCGCAGTCGGGCACGAACATCCGACTTGGATAGAAATCAAACTCGCCTCCGTTAATGAACGCCATGCAAAGCGAGCCGCCGCGCCACAACGCTGACTGAATGACGTCGTGCCGCAGGCGGTAGGTTCTGCCGTCGGAATCGGGCACTCTGAGAAATCCTAGGAGCGCTACGCTAAACAACCTAGCCATGCGGCCGCCGGATTAGGTGAACCATCACTACCTCGTCTTGCTGCAGCGTCGGGAAGTTGAACTGGGGGCGCACCGGCTGAGAAAACATCTCAGCTGGAATGGTCACGCTGCTTACCACGAAGCTGTTGGCCACGATTTCGCTCACGTTCCATCCGCGCGCTACGTCGCCAGGAATGAACATGCTTTGAGGCAGAAAGGGCGACGGTTTGCGGTTTCCGATTGCCACCGTGCAGTGGGAGATTCCGCGGGCCAACTCGACGTCAGTCAAAAAGTCAGAGCGGCCAGAGGAAACGTGCGTACCGCCATATTTCCTACCCCCATCCTCGGACATGCGGACCCCCTCTAGCGTTATGGTGACCAAAGGGGGGCGTGGTGGGTCGACCGGATCCTCTGGCGAGCGGCGGGGTCGCATCAGCCAGTGGGCTAAGAGGTACCCGAGCAAGCCTGTCGAAAATCCGATACCCAATTGCATTAATAGGTCTGCCATCATGCACCTCCTTGTCTTGCGTACAGCACAAACGGTTTGCCCGGGGACACTGGTACATCCAAGGGCATCAAATGTGCGTAGTGGGCGAACATCGCAGCGCTCACGTAATACCGCGATCCGGGTAGGAGTATTTCCACCCCTGGGCTGCTGACCAGTATTAGTTGCTCAACCACAATCGTGACCTTGTCGCTTGGACAAACCGCGATTCTGGTGGGGTCGCCGCGTCCGATAGAATACTTTCCAAGTGGAAGATAGAAGGACGCACCGAATTTATTTTTCGTGCCTAACACGCAGCCCTTCAACGCTCCCGAAAGTTCGGCAGCTGCAGGTGGCTGCGGCTTGCGCTTGCGCAGGGTCTGGTCATACGGATTAAGCCACTCGCCGCAACGAGTGAGCAACCGTGACCCTGTCCGCAGAACAGCAGCAATAGGACGCAGGAGATACTTAGACAGCATCGTCATGCTCCTTTGCGAGGGCCAGGAAAAACCCGTGCAGCCTGAGCGCGCACTGTCCGCACAAGTAGTAGCGGGCCCCGGGGGCTGCTGGCTCGCTCACGGTGCCCGGTGGATGACAATGCCATTCTTCGACAGTCACCCCGACGTCGATCAGGTCGTTGCACGTTGAGCAGTGCATGCCGCATGCGCTGGGCGACGGAGCCACCGCTGTCCGTGGCCGTGTCATTGCCTGACTTCCTTCCAAGGTTGATCCGTGGGCTCGGTCAACTCGGCCACAATTGTCTGTTCTCGCATCACGAAACAGCGCACTGCATGCATCGCGTGCGGCCAAAACGGAGTCGCTCGCCCGCAGCCGCAGACCACCGTATAGAGTTGACCGTGCGTGCGGTCCGCGTACGCGAGCGGATGCAGCACTCGCAGCTCCGGGCTATCGCCGCATCGGCATTGCACGGTGTCGAGGCGTTTGGGTTTTGCGGGAGTCAGCCCGCGTAGGTCTATGCCTGTCATTTGGTACCACCCTTCAGATAGGTCCCCCGGAGACCCCTCGCTTAACGACAAGCGCGGCAAAGCGCGCGCCGTAAGGGCCCCCGGGAGTTAATCGTATGTCGTTAAGCGAACGAGAAAAATAGCGCGAAACGGCTGATAGCGCAAGACTTGGCGTTCCAAGCGCGCAGTGGGTCACCTAGGACCCCTGCTAAAGTGTTGCCTGCGCGGGTGCTCCCGGGCGATTGTTGACTCGTGCGCAGTGTCCAAATAGGCCGCTGTCCGGCGAAAAGCAGACAAAACCCGCGCCGGACAGTGGGAGGCGAAAGCTCTCAAATGGGTGGTACCTCACAGGAGGGCTTTCACTCGTGAGAGTGCCCACTCGCGGTGTTCGTGTCCAGTTCGGGGACGACTTAACGGGTCGCGAGGTGCCCCTTGGCAATTCGCAAACTTTCCGTCCCCTCGATGAAAACCGCACCAAAACACCTGAATCCAAATCGCAGGCTGCGCTCCGGGCGCTGCTGGCCTGGCGGCTGAGACCCCATCAAAGGGCTCGCATAGGCCAGTGTCGCACTGTGCGCACTGCACCCACGGTCCAACTTGTCGGCCGAAATTCTTTTGATGGTTCGAAAAGACTCATTCTGAAGGGCCTTGCGACGTGTGGATCGGTGCACTCGTGCCCCCAATGCGCCGCTCCAATCCTCCGCACGCGGGCGCATGAGCTGACCGAAGCGCTCGAAAATTGGGGCCGCGAACGGGTCGCTATTTGCACGTTTACTTTGCGCCACCACCACGGGATCCCGCTTGTGGTGCTGCGCACTCTGCTGAGCCGCGCCTTCGGCGAAATTTTCGCCGGCAAAGCCGGGCAGAAGCTGCGCGCCGAGCTGGGCGTTGCGGGTCACGTCCGCAGCGCGGAGCAGACCTACGGCGATAACGGCTGGCATCCGCACTTGCACGTGCTGCTGTTTTTCGACGCGCCCCTAGCAGACGACACCCGTCTGAGTGAGCAGCTGTTTGCGCGATGGACTACGGTCGTTACCAACGTATTTGACCGGCTGGTGTCAGCCGCCAAGGCGGGCATCAAGCTCGCGACTGAGACCGATCCAGAGGCTGCCGCAGAAGCGTTGAGCAAGGTCTCGCGCTTGCTGGGGTCTAGATTTTCGCGCCCAACCGGTGGCCGTCTGGCGGCCGTCGCTGGCAGTGTGCCGGACGCCTGCAGGTTCTTTTTGCGGGGCCTATCGTGCGGGCTGACTGCGCTGCTTCCGCAGGAGGGGCCGGGCGTACATGCCGAGGTCGTCCGCGACGATGCCAAGGCTGCACAGTACCTCGCAAAAATGGGGCTAGAGCTAAACGGCATCCTCAGCAAAGACGGCAAGCCCGGACACTACACGCCCTGGCAGCTAGCCAACTTGGCGGCAAACGGTGAACAGTGGGCTCAGGCTCTATGGCGTGAGCACTCGGCTGCAATGATGGGCGCTAATCAACTCACTTGGAGCCCCGGGTTTCGAGCGCGCGCCGGCCTAGAGCCTGAGCGCCCGGATTGCGACGTAGCCGACGACACTCAGCAGCCAGGCGACGTGGATGTGGTGCTCGCTGATATCGATGGCGAGCGCTGGGATGTGGCGGCCCGACGCTGGCGGCAGCGGCTGAGCGCGCGGCTGTATCAGCAGTTTGACGCCGGGCGCATGCGTGAGACGGAGCGCAGCTATCAGCTAGACCCCTACGAGCACAAGCAACGCGCCAAGTCTGCGGGGTCTCGCGCTTGGCTCGATGAATGCGACGATTTGCGAGTCTCGCCGAGCAATCACGGCACTCGCTACGGCAGCAAGCCGGACGATGTTAGCACGCAGATGCAGAGGGCGTTCCGCACGGAGCGCCGGCGCA
>NZ_DATFMA010000015.1:0-3122 GCF_035267225.1 Ornithinimicrobium sp. | reverse complement strand
GAGCCCCGGCTGGGGCGCTGCCGGCTGCGAGCCAGGCGCGCGACGCGGCGAGCGAGGGAGGATGCGAGGCGCACTGTGCGATGGTCCACGGCCCGACCGTATCGCCCGCCGTGGGGCATTCCTCACCTCTGCGCTCCCAGGCCCGTGGGAGACTGTGTCCGGCGTCCTGCCACCTTCGCCCTACCCCATCGAGGTCCTGTCCGCGTGTCACCCCTTGCCCGCCACGTTCCGCCGCCCGCGGCCACGCCGCCGGAGGTGATACGCAACTTCTGCATCATCGCCCACATCGACCACGGCAAGTCCACCCTGGCCGACCGGATGCTGCAGATCACCGGCGTGGTCTCAGAGCGGGCCATGCGCGCCCAGTACCTGGACCGGATGGACATCGAGCGCGAGCGCGGCATCACCATCAAGAGCCAGGCCGTGCGGATGCCGTGGGCGGTGCGCGGCTCCGGGGACGGGGAGAGCGAGCTGACCTCCTACGTGCTGAACATGATCGACACCCCCGGGCACGTCGACTTCACCTACGAGGTCTCCCGGTCGCTGGCGGCGTGCGAGGGTGCGGTGCTGCTGGTGGACGCGGCCCAGGGGATCGAGGCCCAGACCCTGGCCAACCTCTACCTGGCCATGCAGAACGACCTGACCATCATCCCGGTGCTGAACAAGATCGACCTGCCCGCTGCCCAGCCGGAGAAGTACGCCGAGGAGCTCGCCGGCCTCATCGGCTGTGAGGTGGACGAGGTGCTCCAGGTCTCCGGTAAGACCGGCCACGGCGTCACCGAGCTGCTCGACCGCATCGTGCACGAGCTGCCGCCGCCGGTAGGTCAGGCGCAGGCGCCGCCGCGGGCGATGATCTTCGACTCGGTCTACGACACCTACCGCGGGGTGGTGACCTACGTGCGGGTGGTCGACGGACACCTCTCGCCGCGCGAGCGGATCACCATGATGTCGACCAAGGCCACCCACGAGCTGTTGGAGATCGGGGTCATCTCTCCGGAGCCGCTGCGCAGCGACGGGCTCGGCGTAGGGGAGGTCGGCTACCTGATCACCGGGGTCAAGGACGTGCGTCAGTCCAAGGTCGGCGACACCATCACCGGCTCGCGCAACATGGCCACCGAAGCGCTCGGGGGCTACCTGGACCCCCGGCCGATGGTCTTCTCCGGGCTGTACCCCATCGACGGCTCGGACTATCCCACCCTCCGCGACGCGCTGGACAAGCTGAAGCTCAACGACGCCGCGCTGGTCTACGAGCCGGAGACCTCGGTGGCGCTCGGATTCGGCTTCCGGGTCGGCTTCCTCGGGATGCTGCACCTGGAGATCATCCGCGAACGGCTGGAACGGGAGTCCGGGCTGGACCTGATCGCCACCCTGCCCAACGTGGAGTACCTCGTCGCGATGGAGGACGGGACGCAGGTCGTGGTCACCAACCCGAGCGAGTTCCCCTCGGGCAGGATCGCCGAGGTCACCGAACCGGTGGTGCGGGCGACGATCCTGACTCCGAGCGAGTACATCGGCGCGGTGATGGAGCTGTGCCAGTCCAGGCGAGGGTCCCTGCAGGGCATGGACTACCTCTCACCCGAGCGGGTGGAGATGCGCTACACGCTGCCGCTGGCCGAGATCGTCTTCGACTTCTTCGACGCGCTGAAGTCCCGCACCCGCGGTTACGCCTCCTTCGAGTACGAGCCGGACGGGGAGCAGAGTGCCGACCTGGTGAAGGTCGACATCCTGCTCCAGGGAGACCAGGTCGACGCGTTCTCGGCGATCGTGCACAAGGAGAAGGCCTACGCCTACGGGGTGATGATGGCGGGCAAGCTCAGGGAGCTCATCCCGCGGCAGCAGTACGAGGTGCCGATCCAGGCCGCGATCGGCGCCCGGGTGATTGCCCGGGAGACGATCCGCGCGATTCGCAAGGACGTGCTGGCCAAGTGCTATGGCGGTGACATCAGCCGCAAGCGCAAGCTGCTGGAGAAGCAGAAGGAGGGCAAGAAGCGGATGAAGATGGTCGGCACCGTCGAGGTGCCGCAGGAGGCCTTCATCGCCGCGCTGTCCCAGGACGGTTCCGCGGACAGGGCCAAGAAGTAGGGCCCCGTGGCCGGATCGCCCGCTCCCCACCAGGCACGCCCGCTCGCGCGGACCCGTTCCTTCACCCGCCGCGGCTCCCGGATGCCTGCCGGGCACCAGCGCGCCTACGACGCGATGGCCGGCGACTTCGTCCTGCCGGTGCCACGCGCCGCCGACGGGGACGACACGACGGTCGACCCGGCATTCCGCCTGGACGCCCCGGTCGTCTTCGGGCGGCGGGCGCCGCTGGTGCTCGAGATCGGCCCGGGGTCCGGGGATGCCCTGCGGGCCGGCGCCGAGGCCCGACCGGACTGGGACTTCCTCGGGCTGGAGGTCTGGCGACCGGGTATCGGTCAGAGTCTCGCCCGCATGCGGGCGGCGCCGTTGCCCAACCTGCGCCTGGCCGAGGTGGACGCTGCGCTCGCCCTGGCCAGCATGGTCGAGCCGGGCAGTGTGCGGGAGGTGTGGACCTACTTCCCCGATCCGTGGCCGAAACGGCGCCACCATCCGCGCCGCCTGGTGAGCGCGTGCTTCGCTGATCGCGTCGCCGCCGCGATCGAGCCGGGCGGGGTGTGGCGACTGGCCACGGACTGGGCACCCTACGGGCGGGCGATGCGCTCGCTGTTGGACGCGGACGAGCGGTTCACGCTGACCTCCACCGACCGGGCCCCCCTGCGGCCGGTCACGCGCTTCGAGCGCAAGGGGCTCGAGGTGGACCGCGAGATCACCAACCTGAACTACGCCCGGCGCTGATTCTGAGCCTGCGGGTGTACGAGCGGCACCGTGGTCGGTCAGGGGCCGGTCAGTCCTCGGTGGTCTCCCGACCCCGGCGCACGATGGCCGGGTCCGGCACGCCGACGATGTCCGTGTCCTTCCCGGTGTAGTCGAACCGGCTCAGGAAGGTGCGCATGGCGCTGACCCGGGAGCGCTTCTTGTCGTTGGACTTGATGGTCGTCCAGGGCGCGTGGTCGGTGTCGGTACGGCGGAACATCTCCTCCTTGGCGTCCGTGTAGGCCTCCCAGCGGTCCAGCGACTCCAGGTCCATCGGCGAGAGCTTCCAG
>NZ_DATFMA010000014.1:0-4404 GCF_035267225.1 Ornithinimicrobium sp. | reverse complement strand
GTCTCAGTCAGCGCAAGAACAGATTAAGCAGCAGAGTCAGCCCGACTGACAAGACGATCGAGACCAAGATCATGCCCAGACAACCTGGGGCCCCGCCCAGGAAATGCACCTCGGTGTTGCCCATTCGCATGCGACCCAGTGTTCCCCGCCAAGGGCATCGGTGCACGTCTTAGAACCATCCGCATTCGCGTGGCGGTGGGTTGTCGCGCCGTCGCGCGAGGCGCTTGCTGAAGGGTCGGGCGCGGCCACCGCAGTGTTCACGGCGGCCCCACGCGATGCGGGTTGTCCTTGGGCGGTTACTCCCCCGCGTCAGCGTCGCTGGGCCGTTCGGTCTTCTGAAGGTGTGCCACGGCAAAGCGCAGGCTGGCCCCGATGGCCGCGGCGTGCACCTTCGTGGAGTCCCGGGCCTCGCCGTCTTCGGTGGCCCACTGCTCGGTGAACAGGCCCCCGCTGGCCACGACCCGTGCGCCCTTGGTCACGGACTCGGCCGCGTTCTCGGCCATCTGCTTTCAGATCCCGGGCGATCCTCAGCCGGAGGCTGGGCGCGCAGCCTCCTCCTCCGCCACCGGCGCCTGGGCACGCGCCACGACACGGGTCAGGGCTGAGCGCGGCAACAGACGCGGGAGGATGGCCGTGGCCTTGCTCATTGCCCCGGGCAGCACCCGCACGGCGCCCTTCTCCACTCCCCTCACCGCCGCCCGGGCGACCGTTGTCGGATCGAGCATCGCGCCGGAGCTGTTCGCCAGCAGCTGGGAGCGGTGCAGCTCTGCCCGCTCCTGGAACTCCGTGGCCACCGGCCCGGGGCACAGCGCGGTCACCCGGACTCCGGTGCCGCGGACCTCCTCGGCCAGCGCCTCGGAGAACGAGAGCACGTAGGCCTTGGAGGCGTAGTACACCGCCATGCCCGGGCCCGGCACGAAGGCGGCCGTCGAGGCCACGTTGAGCACCGTCCCGTGGGCCCGCCGGAGCATCCCGGGCAGCAGCGCCCGCGTCAGCATCGTCAGCGCGGTCACGTTGACGGCCAGCATGTCGTGCAGCTTCGAACCCTCGGCCTCCGCGAGCGGGTCGAAGTCCCCGAACCCGGCGTTGTTCACGAGCACGTCCACGACGAGCCCTCGCGTGTGGAGCTCTGCCACCAGGGAGTCGACCCCGTCCGGCGCCGCCAGGTCGGCGGTGACGACGTTCACCTCCACACCATGCTCGTCCCGCAGTCGCTCCGCCAGCGCGTCCAGGGCCACTTGGCGCCGGGCTGTGAGGACCAAGCGGCATCCCTTGCGCGCGAGCTCGACGGCCAACGCCTCGCCGATCCCGCTGGACGCTCCGGTGACCAATGCTGTTGCTCGCGATGCCATACCGCCAGTGTCTCTCGCCATTCCCGGGCGTGCGAGCGGCCCTCAGGAAGCCAGAGCGAGCGCGAGCGGCAGCACCTCCGGGGCGCCCGCCCGGCGCAGCATGGCTCCGGCCACGGTCATGGTCCACCGGGACTCGATGCGGTCGTCCACCAGCAGCACCGGCCCCGCGGCCTCCCGCACCGCCTCGGCCAGCTCATCCCCGACACCGACGCGGCCCCACACCCCAGCCAGCCGGAAAGCGCTGTTGCCGCCCGCCTGACCCGTGGGGCCGCCGTGGCGTAGGTCCAGCGTGCCCAGCATCCGCAGCCGCCCGATCCGGCTGAGCTGCTCAGCCAGCGAGGCGACAAGGACAGGGCGAGTGCGCGAGGGCATGGCCACGACCCCCACCGGCCGGTCGCTCCACGGCCACTGCGCCAGCACCTGCACGCAGGCGCGGACCAGGTCCTCGGGCACGTCGGCGTCGCCGGCCTGGCTGCCGAGGACGGCGCTCAGCCTGCCGGACCATCCGAGGTCGCTCATGCGGGCCACGACCCGGCCGGGTTCCACCCGCTCCTGCTCCGCGATCTTGCCCTTCACGTCGATGCCCAGGCGCGGCATCCCCGTGGGCCACTGCGTCCGCGGCTCGACCGTCACGCCGATCGCGCCGAGACTGCGCCCCGCGACCTCCATCGCCGGCGCCGGGATCTCGTCGGGCAGCCACGGGCCGGCACAGACGTCGCACCGGCCGCAGGCGGCAGCGCTCTCGTCGTCCAGGCACTGCTGCAGAAAGGCCATCCGGCACTGCTGGCCACGCTGGTAGTCCAGCATCAGCGACGCCTCTCGCTTCCGCGTGCGGGTGACCGCCTCGTAGCGGTCCTCGTCGTAGGCCCACGCCTGCCCGGTGCCCACCCAGCCGCCGCGCACCTTGTCGACTGCGCCGTCGACGTCGAGCACCTTCAGCAGCAGCTCCAGGCGGGTACGGCGCACGTCGACCATCGTCTCCAGGGCCGGCGTCGACAGGGGCCGCCCCGCCTCGGTCAGAGCGTGGAGCACCGCCTCGGCCTGGTCGCGGCGCGGCATGGACGCCGAGGCGAAGTGGCTCCAGATGTCGCGGTCCTCCGAGCCGGGCAGCAGCAGCACGTCGGCCCGCTCGGTGGCCCGACCGGCTCGACCCACCTGCTGGTAGTAGGCCACCGGCGAGGACGGCGCGCCGAGGTGGACGACGAAACCCAGGTCGGGCTTGTCGAAGCCCATGCCGAGGGCACTGGTCGCGACCAGGGCCTTGACGTCGTTGTCCCGCAGCGCCTGCTCCAGGCGTTCACGGTCCTCGGGGTCGGTCTGCCCGGTGTAGGCCGCCACCCTGGCCCCCACCGAGCGCAGGGCCTGCGTGGTCTCGTGGGCGGCCGAGACGGTGAGGCAGTACACGATGCCGCTGCCGGGCAGCTCATCCAGGTGGGCGACGAGCCAGGCGACGCGTTGCTGCGGCGTCAACGAGCGAAGCACCCCGAGCCGGAGCGAGGAACGGGCCAGCGGGCCCCGGATGGTTCGGACCGGTGCGCCACTGTCCGCGAGCTGCGCAGCCACATCGGTCACCACCCGTTGGTTCGCGGTGGCCGTCGTGGCCAGCACCGGGGTGTCCGGCGCCAGGTCGGCCAGCAGGGAGCGGATCCGGCGGTAGTCCGGCCGGAAGTCGTGGCCCCAGTCACTGATGCAGTGAGCCTCGTCCACCACCAGCAGCCCGCAACGTCCGGTGAGGGTCGACAGCTGCTCGTCGCGGAAACGCGGGTTGTTGAGCCGCTCGGGACTGACCAGGAGCACATCGACCTCGTCGGCAGCCAACGCCTGGGTCACGTCCGCCCAGTGGGTGGGGTTGGCCGAGTTGATGCTCACCGCCCGCACGCCGGCCCTGCCGGCAGCCGCGATCTGGTCACGCATCAACGCCAGCAGCGGCGAGACGATCACGGTCGGCCCGGCGCCCTGAGCGCGCAGCAGCCGTGTGGCCACGAAGTAGACCGCGGACTTGCCCCACCCGGTGCGCTGCACGACCAGCACGCGCTCCCGCTGCTGGACCAGCGCCCGGATCGCATCCGGCTGACCGTCTCGGAAGGCCGCCTGCGGGGAGCCCACCAGAGCGCGCAGGGCCGCCAGCGCGTCATCCTGCCACGAGTCACTCACCGCCTGACTCACCGCCGGGTCACCGAAGCCATGACCCTCACGCTAGACCCCGCCCACGACACCAGGCCCGATCCCAGGCACGGACGCTCGCGACCACCCACCCCGATACCCCTAGGCTGGCCTGCGTGAAATGGGATGACTACGAGGCGGCGCTGTTCGACCTCGACGGTGTGCTCACACCCACTGCCGAGGTACACATGAGCGCCTGGGCCCAGATGTTCTCCGAGTTCTTGGTCGACTACCCGGGCCAGCCGCCCTATACCGACCAGGACTACTTCGACCACGTGGACGGCAAGCCGCGGTACGAGGGGGTGGCCGCCTTCCTCGCTTCACGTGGGCTGGACCTGCCTCTCGGCGAGCCGTCCGACGAGCCGACGGCACCGACGGTGTGTGGCCTCGGCAACCGCAAGAACGCCGTCTTCGCCGAGCGGCTCGCTCGCGAGGGGATCGCCCCGTACGCCGGCTCGATCCAGCTGATGGACCATCTGGAGACCCTCGGGGTGGCCATGGCGGTGGTCTCCTCGTCCAAGAACGCCCCCGACGTGCTGGCGGCGGCCGCCATCGCCGAACGCTTCGGGGTCGTCGTGGACGGAGCGGTCGCAGCCGAGCACGGCATCCCCGGCAAGCCCCGACCGGATACCTACGCCTACGCCGCCGACCAGCTCGGTGTCCCGCACACCCAGTGCGTCGTCTTCGAGGACGCGATCTCCGGCGTGCAAGCCGGAGCAGCCGGAGACTTCGGCCTTGTCGTGGGGGTCGACCGTGGGGCGGGATCCGACGTGCTCAGCGCTCACGGTGCCCAGCTGGTGGTCGCCGACCTGGCGGAGCTCATCTGATGGCGCACAAGTACCCCTCGCCACATGTTCCCCCGGCCCCCGTCGACCCCATGGACCGCAGC
>NZ_DATFMA010000013.1:0-7648 GCF_035267225.1 Ornithinimicrobium sp. | reverse complement strand
GTGGGGCGCTCGACTTGTGGGAGTCCGATCTGGAGCGCGGCCTGGAGGAGATGCCTTTTCCTCCCGACTACCCGAAGATGCCTGGCGAGCCGCGGCGGGTGCAGCCGAGCCGCAAGCGCACCGACTGAGGGCTCAGCACTCGATGACGTTCACGGCGAGACCGCCGGTGGACGTCTCCTTGTACTTCACCGACATGTCGGCCCCGGTCTGGCGCAGGGTCTCCACTGCCTGGTCGAGGCTCACCCGGTGGGTACCGTCGCCGCGGAGGGCCAACCGAGAGGCCGTCACCGCCTTGACCGCGGCGACCGCGTTGCGCTCGATGCACGGCACCTGCACCAGGCCGCCGACCGGGTCGCAGGTCAGCCCGAGGTTGTGCTCCAGCCCGATCTCGGCGGCGTTCTCGACCTGCTCCGGGGTGCCGCCCAACACCTCGGTCAAGCCGGCCGCGGCCATCGCGCAGGCAGAGCCGACCTCGCCCTGACAGCCCACGTCGGCCCCGGAGATCGAGGCGTGCTCCTTGATGATGATGCCGATCGCCGCGGCGGCGAGCAGGAACCGGACGACACCGTCCTCGTCGGCGCCGGGCACGAAGTGCCAGTAGTAGTGGATCACCGCCGGGATGATGCCCGCGGCTCCGTTGGTGGGGGCGGTGACGACGCGCCCACCGGCGGCGTTCTCCTCATTGACCGCGATGGCGTAGACGCTGAGCCAGTCGACCGCGCCGAGCGTGTCGGAAGCCGCCCCGCCCCGCTCGGCGATGTCCGTCAGGTCACGGTGTAGGCGCGGGGCCCGGCGAGCCACCTTCAACGCCCCCGGCAGGAGACCTTCGCCGTGGCATCCACGCTCGACGCAGGTCTGCATCACTGCCCAGATTCCCGCCAGGGCCTGCCGGGTCTGTTCCCGCGGCCGCATCGCGTCCTCGTTGCGGCCCATGACCTGGGCCACGCTCGCCCCTTCCGCCCGACACCACCGCAGCAGCTGGTCGGCCGAGTCGAAGGGGTACGGGATGTGCCGGTCCGGCCCGCCCCCGAGATCCAGGTCGTGCTCGTCCACGACGAAGCCACCCCCGATGCTGTACATGGTGACCGAGAGGACCTTCAGGTCACCGGACCAGGCGGTGAAGGTCAGACCGTTGGAATGGGCGGGCAACACCTGACGAGGGTGGTACCGCAGGTCCAGAGCCGGGTCGAAGTCGATGTCGTGTTGACCGGCGAGGTACAGGCGGTGGTTCCGCTGGATCGACGCCACACGCAGCAGCATCTCTGCGGGCTCCACCGTCTCGGGTTCGTCGCCTTCGAGGCCGACGAGCACGGCTCCCTCCGTGCCGTGCCCCTTCCCGGTGGCACCGAGGGAGCCGTACAGGTCCACGCTGACCCGGTCCACCCGCCACAGGTCATCGCCGCCGGCCAGCGAGCGAGCGAACATGCCGGCGGCGCGCATCGGCCCCACCGTGTGCGACGAGGAGGGGCCGATGCCGACCGTAAAGAGATCGAGGACGCTGAGCGTCACGATGTGCTCACACTGCGTGGGTCCCCACCTGCTCACCGAAGCGGGGACGTGCCTCCTTCGATGGGCTCCAGTGTGACTGGCTCAGGCCCTCGAGGAAAGCAGCCGCGCGGACCCTACATACGACGGCCCCGACCCATGGCCTTGTTGACCGCGCGCCCGACCGCACCGCCGACGCCGCTCGGTCCTCCGCCGGATGGCTTGGCCCCACCGGGCGATCCGGTACGGCGACGGCCCCCACCGGAAACGCTGCTGACGACTTTGTTGACAATGCCCACGGGTTCTCCTTGATGGATGGTGTCCACCCTTGATGGATGGTGTGTGCACCGTATCCCCGCACGACTCGCGGCGCAGGACGACACGGCCATGCGGCAGGATGGAGGGGTGGACCTGCCCGTCATGCCCCCGGTGAAGCCCATGCTGGCCAAGCCCGCGACGCGCATCCCCGAGGCCCAGATGTACGAGCCCAAGTGGGACGGGTTTCGGTCGATCATCTTTCGCGACGGCGACGAGGTCGAGATCGGCAGCCGCAACGAGAAGCCGATGACCCGCTACTTCCCCGAGGTGGTCGACGCGGTGCTCGCCAACTTCCCGCGGCGGGCCGTGGTGGACGGGGAGATCGTGGTGGCCAATCTCGCGGCCAACCACCTGGACTTCGAGGCGCTGCAGCAGCGCATCCACCCCGCCGACTCGCGGGTGCGCCTGCTGGCCGAGCAGACACCGGCGGCGTTCGTGGCCTTCGACCTCCTGGCCTGGGGCGAGGAGGACCTGCGCGGCCAAGGGATGCGCCAGCGCCGTGATGCCCTGGAGAAGGCGATGGCGGGGGCGAGGGCACCGATCTACATGACGCCCCTCACCGAGGACCACGCCGAGGCGCAGCGTTGGTTCGACACCTTCGAGGGCGCGGGGCTCGACGGATTGATCGCCAAGTCGCCCGACGTCACTTACCAGAGCGACAAACGGGTCATGACGAAGGTCAAGCACACCCGCACCGCGGACTGTGTGGTCGCCGGCTACCGCGTGCACAAGTCCGGGCCGGAGGCCATCGGCTCGCTGCTGCTCGGCCTCTACGATGAGCACGGCACGCTCGCCAGCGTCGGGGTGGTAGGCGCGCTGCCGATGGCCAAGCGCAAGGCGCTGTACGCCGAGCTGCAGCCGCTGGTCGCCGACTGGGAGGGGCATCCGTGGAACTGGGGGGCGCACGAGGCGGGCGAGCGCACGCCGCGCAAGAACGAGACGTCGCGGTGGAACGCCGGCAAGGACCTGTCCTTCACGCCGTTGCGTCCCGAGCTGGTGCTGGAGGTCAAGTACGACTATATGGAGGGCGCGCGCTTTCGCCATACCGCCCAGTTCGTGCGGTGGCGGCCGGACCGCGATCCGCGCAGCTGCACCTACGCCCAGCTCGAGCGGCCGGTGGACTTCGACCTGGCGGAGGTGCTGGACACCCGATGAGCGGCAAGGCGAACCCGAAGGCGGTCATGGCCACCGCGATCACCGGGGTCAGCGTGGGCGTGGTCTCTGCGGTGACGTCGCTGTCCATCGCGACGTACTTCGCCCGCCGCATCATCACGCCCGAGCACGAGAAGAAGGACAACGTCACCGTGCTCGAGGTCGGCGACGGCACGGTCACGCTGCGGGCCGAGCCACACACGCTCGCGGCCGGTAACTACGGGCTGTGGCTGGACGGTGGGGCCGGTCACGCCCGGCTGGGCCAGGTCGTCAGCAGCGACCTCAGCGCTCGTCGGGCCTCGGAGCACACGGTCACCCGTGAGGTCCTCGGCGTCGACATGGGCGAGCTCGCACCCGGGTCCGCCCGCTGGAACGCCTACTTCTACTGCGGTACCCCGCAGTCAGCCCTCGGCCTGGACTACGAGGACGTCGCGGTGCGCAGCGACATCGGGCTCATGCCCGCCTGGCGGGTGCGCCCCGAGCACGACGAGGGTCGTTGGGCCATCCTCATCCACGGCCGCAGTGCCAGGCGCGAGGAGACGCTGCGAGCGGTGCCGGTGCTGCGTCGCCTGGGATACACCGCGTTGATCCCGATGTACCGCAACGACGACGGCGCACCGGCCAGCATCGACGGCCGGTACAACCTCGGTCTCTCGGAGTGGCGCGACGTCGAGGCCGCGATCCGGTATGCCGCGCTGCACGGCGCGCGGGAGATCGTGCTGCTCGGATGGTCGATGGGGGCGGGCATCGTGCTGCAGACGCTCGACTGCTCGCCGATGGCCGGGTGGGTCGACCGGGTCGTTCTCGACGGCCCGGTGATCGACTGGGGGGATGTCATCTCCTACCAGGCTGAGGTCAACAAGCTTCCACCGCTCGTCGACGGACTGGCCAAGACGTTGCTGGCGCGCAAGGTCACCCGGCGTCTGGTCGGCATCGCCGAGCCGATCGACATCGCTGTGACCAACTGGGTGTCGCGCGCTCAGGAGCTGCGTCACGAGATGCTGCTGATCCACTCCCGCGCTGACGACGTGGTGCCGTACGGGCCCTCACAGTCGTTGGCGCAGGCCCGACCGGACCTGGTGCGTCTCGCGCTCTGGGAAGAGGCGTTGCACTGCCGTGAGTGGAACACCGATCCCGAGCGGTGGGAGGGGTTGGTGGAGGAGTTCCTCGAGGGACGGGGGTCGGTCAGCGACCCCGAGCCGGTCGAGATGGTCACCAGCTAGCGCCGACTAGACCTCCAGCGGCACCCCGGTCAGCACCATCATCGACCGCGGCGTCAGTGCGTGGGTGGAGCAGGCGTCCCATACCTCCGGCTGCTCCGGCTGGCCTGTGGCCTCGACGGTGGTGTCGACCACCACGGTCCACGCCTTGACGTCGATACCGCTGGGCACCGTGTAGTCGATCGGCTCGTGCCACGCGTTGAACAGCAGCAGGAAGTGGTCGTCCACGACCGGGCGGCCCTTGCTGTCCGGGGTGGGGATGGCCTGCCCGTTGAGGAAGACCTGAAGTGTGCTGCGGGAGTTGTTCCAGGCGTGGTCGTCCATCAGCGTGCCCTCGGGGGTGTACCAGGCGATGTCGCCGAGGTCGCTGATCCCGCCGTGCTCCGCGTCGCCGGCGAAGAAGCGGCGCCGCCGGAAGACCGGGTGCTCACGGCGCAGCGCGATGAGCGCGGTCGTGAAGTCGAGCAGGTCCTGCTGCGAGTCCTCGAGGTCCCAGTCGATCCAGGCCAGCTCATTGTCCTGGCAGTAGACGTTGTTGTTGCCTTCCTGGGTCCGCCCGAGCTCGTCGCCGTGGAGCACCATCGGCACTCCTTGGCTGAGCAGCAGCGTGGCGAGGTAGTTCTTCTGCTGGCGCAGCCGCAGGGCACGTACCTCCGGGTCGTCGGTCGGGCCCTCGACCCCGCAGTTCCAGGACCGGTTGTGGCTCTCCCCGTCGTTGCCGCCCTCGCCGTTGGCCTCGTTGTGTTTGTCGTTGTAGGAGACCAGGTCGCGCAGGGTGAACCCGTCGTGGGCAGTGACGAAGTTGATCGAGGCGTACGGCCGGCGGCCGGAGTGCTCGTACAGGTCGGAGGACCCCGTGAGCCGGGAGGCGAACTCGCCCAGCGTGGAGGGCTCGCCGCGCCAGAAGTCGCGCACGGTGTCGCGGTACTTGCCGTTCCACTCCGTCCACAGCGGGGGGAAGTTGCCGACCTGGTACCCGCCGTCGCCGAGGTCCCAGGGCTCGGCGATGAGCTTGACCTGGGAGATGATCGGATCCTGCTGAATGATGTCGAAGAACGCGGAGAGCTTGTCGACCTCGTGGAACTGACGGGCCAGGGTGGCCGCGAGGTCGAACCGGAAGCCGTCGACGTGCATCTCCGTGACCCAGTAGCGCAGCGAGTCCATGATCAGCTGCAGCACGTGCGGGCTGCGCATCAGCAGGCTGTTCCCGGTGCCGGTGGTGTCGTAGTAGTGCGACTTGGCGCTCTCGACCAAGCGGTAGTACGAGGCGTTGTCGATGCCCCGGAACGCCAGGGTCGGGCCCATGTGGTTGCCCTCGGCCGTGTGGTTGTAGACGACGTCGAGAATGACCTCGATGTCCGCTGCGTGCAGCGCTTTGACCATCGACTTGAACTCGGTGACCTGCTGGCCCCGCTGGCCGTAGGCGGCGTAACCGTTGTGCGGCGCCAGGAAGCCGATCGTGTTGTAGCCCCAGTAGTTGGACAGTCCCTGGTCCACCAGGTGGCTGTCCTGCACGAACTGGTGCACGGGCAGCAGCTCGACAGCGGTGACGCCGAGGTCGGTGAGGTGGTCGATGATCGCCGGGTGGGCCAGCCCGGCGTAGGTGCCCCGAATGTCTTCGGGGACGTCGGGGTGGGTGCGACTCAGGCCCTTGACGTGAACCTCGTAGACGACGCTGTCGTGGTACTCGTGGCGTGGCGGGCGGTCGTGACCCCAGTCGAAGAAGGGGTTGACCACGACCGAGTGCATGGTGTCCTTGGCGGAGTCCTTGTCGTTGTAGGAGGTGGGGTCGCCGAAGGTGTACCCGAACAGGGACTGGCCTCCGTTGATCTGCCCCTCGATGGCCTTGGCGTAGGGGTCCAGCAGCAGCTTGTTCGGGTTACAGCGGTGGCCGGAGGAAGGGTCGTAGGGGCCGTGGACGCGGTAGCCGTAGCGCTGACCCGGCTGCACGTTGGGCAGGTAGCCGTGCCACACGTGGGCGTCGACCTCGGTCAGCTCGACGCGCTTCTCGGCGCCGCGATCGCCGAACAGGCAGAGCTCGACGCGTTCGGCCACGTCGGAGAAGATGGCGAAGTTCACGCCGGTGCCGTCATACGTCGCGCCCAGCGGATAGGGCTGCCCGGGCCAGATGTCCATAGTCTCTCTCTGTTGGCGAGGACGCTCGCACCAGCACGGAGCGCCGCCGACCATTGTGTCTCATGGTGCAAGACCGTCGATGGTCCCGGGGTTCGGCAAGCAACACGGCTACGGTTGCAGGGTGAGGCTGAGGCGGCGGGTGCGCGCGGTGCTGTCGCCGATCCCGGGGGCCATGCCGGTGGCTCGCGCTGTCGTCGAGACGGTCACCATCTGTCTGCGCTACCGCGTCACCGGGCTGGCTTCGGAAGCCGCGTTCTTCACCCTGCTCTCGCTGCCACCGCTGTTTCTCGGGGTCATCGCCGGTGTGGGCTTCCTCGGGCGGCAGCTGGGGGACGACGCGATCGGCACGGTGACCTCGGCGATCGAGGACTACTCTCGGCGCTTCCTGACCGAGGAGACGGTGACCGAGGTCATCTCTCCGACGATCCAGGAGACGCTGCAGGGCGGCCGCGGAGACCTGCTGTCGATCGGCTTCCTGCTGTCGTTCTGGTCCGGGTCGCGGGCCCTGCACGTGTTCATGGACACCATCGGCATCATGTACGGCCAGAACGGCGAGCGGGGCATCCTGCGGGCCCGGGCGATGAGCCTGACGCTCTACATGGCCTCCATCGTGGCGATGGGGGTGACCCTGCCGCTGGTCTTCATCGGTCCCTCCCTGCTGCGGGAATGGATCCCTCCGCCGTTCTCCTTCGTGGTGGAGCTCTACTGGCCCGTGGTCTCGCTGCTCGGGTTGGTCTCGCTGACAGGGCTGTTCCACTTCGCGACGCCGAGCCGGTCGCCGTTCTACCGCGACTTTCCGGGGGCGATTCTTGCTGTCCTGATCTGGGTGCTGTCCTCGCTGATCCTGCGCTCGTGGGCGACGCAGGCCATCGGCGGCTCGTCGGTCTACGGGCCGCTGTCCGCGCCGATCGTGCTGATGATCTGGCTGTACTTCATGTCCATCGCGGTGCTGATCGGCGCCGCGCTCAACGCGGCCATCCGCCGGCTGTGGCCTTCCAAGGACTACCGCGGGCCGGTGTCGCGCGCGAGCGAGTGGTGGGACCAACGGCGCACCGACTCCATGCCGATCCGCGAACGCAGACCGCTCAGCCCGGTGAGACATCCAGAGGAGGAACAGACCAAACCCCAGGCCAGCTGAGGCGCGTGTGTCGATTTGGCCGTGTCTGAGCCGCTGGGCTAACCTTCCGGGACGTCGTGGCCCACGGGGCAGCGGCGCAGCGTGCGGACATAGCTCAGTTGGTAGAGCGCAACCTTGCCAAGGTTGAGGTCGCCGGTTCGAGCCCGGTTGTCCGCTCTGAGGCTCAAGACCACCAGCCTCTGCACGGTGGAGTGGCCGA
>NZ_DATFMA010000012.1:0-21550 GCF_035267225.1 Ornithinimicrobium sp. | reverse complement strand
AGGGCGCGGAAGCCTGCGCCCGGTGGGTCGGCTACCACTGCCGCCCCGACCCTGACCTGTCCCAGGGGCCGGCGGCCGCGCGCGCCGGTGCGACGTCGCTGATCGACGTCTCAGACGGGCTCACCCGCGACGCGGGCCGGTTGGCCTCCGCGAGCCGGGTGGATCTGCGGCTGCGTGCGGAGTCGCTCGAGGCGTGGACGGAGCCGCTGGCCCTCGTGCTGGGGCAGCAGTCAGCCCAGGAGTGTGTGTGGCACGGCGGTGAGGAACACGTGCTCCTGGGTGGCTTCGCTCCGGGTTCGGTGCCACCGGGATGGACGGTCCTCGGCGAGGCGGAGGAGCCGTCGGGATCGGCGGCCCGGCTCTGGCTTGACGACGACCTCGCCCCCCTCGGGGGCTGGGACCACTTCGGAGGCTGAGGTGCCCGCTGCTAGCGGCTGACCTTGCCGGCCTTAAGGCAGGAGGTGCAGACGTTCAGCCGCGTGGGCGTGCTGCCTGCCGGGCCGACGAGAGCACGCACCCGCTGGATGTTCGGGTTCCAGCGACGCTTGGTGCGACGGTGCGAGTGCGAGATGGCGTGACCGAAGCTCGGTCCCTTGCCGCAGACGTCGCAAGTGGCAGCCACGGTGGTCTCCTCCAGATTGGTGATACGGGTTCGGTGCGGGCGTGCGGGTACCGCGACCCCAGCGCAACCGCTCTAGCCTACGTCAGGAGCGCTTCGGCACCCAACTCGACGAGTGCCCGCGAGCTGCGTGAGGGTGGCACCATGTGGGCATGCTGAGTAGCACTCTCACCGTGAGTACCGGAGCACGCGACGTCGTGTACGACCTGACCCGCGAGTGCGAGCAGTTCGCCGCCGAGACCGAGGGCGACGGCCTCCTGCACGTGTTCGTCCCGCACGCGACGGCCGGCCTGGCCATTCTGGAGACAGGAGCGGGCAGCGACGACGACCTGCTGTCGGCGTTGCAGGATCTGCTGCCGGCCGACGACCGCTGGCGGCACCGGCACGGCACCCGTGGCCACGGACGCTCGCACGTCATGCCGGCCCTGGTGCCGCCCTACGCGACCGTGCCCGTCCTGCGGGGGCGGCTCGCCCTGGGCACGTGGCAGAGCATCTGCCTGGTAGACCTGAACGTGGACAACCACACCCGGACCATCCGACTCTCGCTGCTGGCTGACGCGAGCTAGCCCGCGCGTCGTGTCACCCTCGGTGCTGGACCTGCCAGCCGCTCGACGGTGGGCCGTGACCTCTCGTGCCCTGCTGAGCGACTCACGTGAGCACATCAACCGGCTCAACGTGTTCCCGGTCCCGGACGGCGACACGGGCACCAACATGTTCCTCACCGTCGACGGCGCTCTGGGCATGCTGCGCGACCCCGGCACCGAGAGTGGTGATGCCTTCTGCCTGCGTGACGGCTTGGCGCTGCTGGCACGCGGCATGCTCCTCTCGGCGCGCGGCAACTCGGGGGTGATCCTGAGTCAGCTGGCTCTGGGCATGTCGCAGGCGGTCGACTCCTCCGACGATCCTCAGGCCGAGTACATGGCCCCGGAGGTTCTCGTCGACGCCTTGGTGCGCGCCTCCGACGTCGCCTGGGCCGGGGTGTCCCGACCTGTCGAGGGCACCATTCTCAGCGTTGCGCGCGCTGCCGCAGCGGCAGCGGTGACTCACGACCTCCCGGCGGGCGCCGATGTCGCCGAGCAGACCCACGCTGTGGCCGTGGCTGCCCTCCAGGCCGCTCGGGAAGCCCTGGCCCTGACCCCCGCTCAGCTGCCGCGGCTGGCCGAGGCAGGAGTGGTCGACGCGGGGGGTGCTGGGTTCCTGCTGGTCCTGGAGGCCCTGGAGACCGTGCTGTCCGGCCGCGCCGTGGAGGTCACGCGACGAGACCACCAGAGCCGGCAGCTGGCCGAACAGCATCATCTGGTCACGCACACCGTGGCCGACGACGGGGCCGTCGAGGTGATGTACCTCCTCCGCGGATGTGGTGAGTCCGGGGCACAGGCCTTGCGGGAAGACCTCCTGGTGATCGGCTCCTCGGTGATGGTGGTCGGGGCCCACGACCTGTGGCGGGTGCACGTCCACCTCGACGTCCCCGAGGCCGCTCTGGACGCCGGTGACCGCTACGGCGGGGTCGAGCAGGTGTCGATCACCTCGCTGCGCGCCGACTCCGGCCGTGCCGATGACCCCGGCTCGGAGAGCCCGGGCGCCCCGGCGGTCGGCCTGGTCAGCTGCGCCTCGGGGCCGGGGCTGGCCACGCTGTTCGCCGACGCCGGAGCGAGCGTGGTCCTCTCCAGCCCCGGCAACCGTGCCTCCACCGGTGTGCTGCTGCAGGCCTGCCGCGACACCGGGGCCACTCGTCTGGTGGTCCTGCCCAACGACCCGGACACGATTCTGGCGGCCCAGGCGGCCGCGGCCCAGGGCGCCGCGGAGGGGCTGCAGATCCGCGTCGTGCCGACTCTCTCGGCCGTTCAGGGCCTGGCCGCCGTCTCGCTGTGGGAACCCGAGCACCAAGCCGCGGCCAGCCCAGAGCTCGACGGCGCGTCGTCCAGCGCGAAGGGCCTCGACGCCCAGGTGGCGCGGATGGTCGAGGCCGCCGACGGAGTGCGGTCGGCGGCGCTGACCGTCGCGGTGAGCGATGCGTCCACCGCGGCGGGTCCCTGCCGCGAAGGTCAGTGGCTGGGTGTGGTGAGCTCGGCCATCATCGCCGTACACGACGACCTGGGCGTGGTGGCGTCCGCGGTGCTCGACGCGCTGAGCGACGCGCTGGACGCCGAACCCGAGGCGCTGACCGTGCTCGACGGTCACGACGTGGG
Source organism: Ornithinimicrobium sp. (assembly GCF_035267225.1). Classification (GTDB taxonomy): domain Bacteria; phylum Actinomycetota; class Actinomycetes; order Actinomycetales; family Dermatophilaceae; genus Ornithinicoccus. Next base: position 18,742 of record NZ_DATFMA010000012.1, on the reverse strand, counting down.
CGAGGCGCCCGGCACCACCTTCGACGAGGTGCTCTCGCGCTGGACCGCGCAACGGCCCGAGGTGGAGCTTGCGCGCCTGTACGGGGGCCAGCGCAACTACCGGTGGCTGCTGGGGTTGGAGTAGGTGGCGGCCGGACTTCAGACGCCCTTGCGCACGGTGATCGGTTCCTCGGCCGGCCCGCTGACGCGCGAGCGCGGGATGGAGACGGTGGGCGACCTGCTCGACCTGCTGCCCCGGACCTACCTGGACCCGGCTCGACCGGCGGACTTCGCCGCCGTCAGCGACGGTGACGAGGTGGTGGTCGTGGCCACCGTCCAGCGCGCGGTCACACGGCCGATGCGCCAGCGCAAGGGTCAGATGCTCGTCGCGACGGTGGCCGACGACGCCGGGCACCAGATGGACCTGACCTTCTTCCGGCCGTTCGGCCACGAGCGGGCTCTCCTGCCCGGCGCGCGCGTGGTCTGCTCCGGAACCGTCGGCAGCTACGGCGGCAGGCGACAGCTCACCCACCCCGAGTACCAGGTGCTCCCTGCTGCCGGGGAGTCGGCCTCGGGGGCGGCTGCAGAAGGATCCGGCTCCCCCGTGCGCGTGTTCTCGCGCGGTCTCATCCCGGTCTACCCCGGGATCAGGGGGATGAGCGCGATCTCGCTGTACGCCGCGGTGGATCTGGCCCTGCACGCCGTGGACGAGGTCGCCGACCCGGTGCCCGAGACCGTACGGCGACGTCGGGGCCTGCCCAGCCGACTGGACGCCTACCGCCTGGTGCACCAGCCGGACAGCCAGGCCGACGCACGCCGGGGGCGCTGGCGAATGAAGTATGCGGAGGCGTTCGTCATCCAGGCGTCCTTGGCCGTCCGGCGCCACTCGAGCCAAGCTCTGCCCGCGGTGCCCCGTCCCGGCCGGTCCGGCGCTTTGGTGGAGGCGTTCACCGAGCGGTTGCCCTTCGCGCTGACGCAGGGCCAGCACGAGGTCCTCGCCTCGCTACGCGACGACCTGGCTCGGCCGGTGCCGATGCACCGCCTGCTCCAGGGGGAGGTCGGCTCCGGGAAGACCGTGCTGGCGCTGTTGGCCATGCTGACCGTCGTCGACTCCGGGGGACAGGCCGCGTTGCTGGCCCCGACCGAGGTTCTTGCGGCGCAGCACCACCGGTCGATCACCGCGATGCTGGGACCACTGGCCGACGCGGGCATGCTCTCGCAGGCTGAGCACGCCACTCGCGTCGCTCTGCTCACCGGGAGCCAGGGCGCCGCCTCGCGCCGTTCCCAGCTGGCGTTGGCTGCCGGGGGCCAGGCCGGCATCGTGGTGGGCACGCACGCCCTCATCCAGCAGCACGTCCAGTTCGCCGAGCTGGGTCTGGTGGTCGTGGACGAACAGCATCGCTTCGGTGTCGAGCAGCGGGACGCCTTGCGCGTCAAGGCAGGGTCGGCCTCGCCGCACGTCCTGGTGATGACCGCGACGCCCATTCCCCGCACCGTGGCGATGACGGTCTTCGGTGACATGGAGGTCTCCACGTTGCGAGAGCTGCCCGGGGGGCGACAGCCGATCAGCACCCACGTGGTGACCGGTGACCGTGCCGGCTGGGTCCGTCGCACCTGGGAACGGGTGGCCGAGGAGGCGGCCGCAGGACACCGGGTGTACGTCGTGTGTCCGCGGATCGGTGCGGAGGAGGACCCTGAGCTGGGCGCGACGGAGGCTGGTGGAACCTACCCCGGGCCGGGCGGGCCGATCGAGGAGCCCGGGGCCGGTCACGAGGATCCAGGCCTGCACGGGGTCCTGCAGGTGTACCGCGCGCTGGAAGCACTGCCCGCCACCGCGTCCCTGCGGTTGGCCATGGTGCACGGACGCATGGCGGCTCCGGAGAAGGACGCGGCGATGCAGGCCTTCGCCGAGGGCGCGGCGGACGTGCTGGTGGCGACCACGGTCGTCGAGGTAGGTGTGGACGTGCCCGAGGCGACGGTCATGGTGGTCGTGGACGCCGACCGGTTCGGGATCTCGCAGCTGCACCAGCTCCGTGGGCGGGTCGGGCGTGGGGGACACCCCGGGCTGTGCCTGTTGTTGACGCAGCAGCCGGACGGGCCGGGAAGGGAGCGCTTGGAGTCGGTCGCCGCGACCGCCGACGGTTTCGAGCTCGCTCGGGCGGACCTCGAGGCCCGGCGCGAGGGAGACGTGCTCGGCGCGAGGCAGAGCGGTGGCCGCGGTGGTCTCCGCTTCCTGCAGCTCACCCGGGACGAGGATCTCATCGTGCAGGCGCACGAGGACGCCTGGGCCGCCGTCCGGGACGACGCGGAGCTGACCGCACACCCGGCCCTGCGGGATGACCTCGCCCGTCTGGATGCCGAGCGCGCGGCCTACCTGGAGCGCGGATGACCCGGATCATCGCCGGACGGGCCGGCGGGCGCGCCCTGCTCACGCCCGCCGGGTCGGCCACCCGGCCGACGAGTGACCGGGTCCGCGAGGCGATGTTCTCGAGCCTGGAGAGCCTGGTCGAGCTACCGGGAGCGGTCGTCCTCGACCTGTACGCCGGCTCCGGGGCGCTGGGCCTGGAGACGGCCTCGCGCGGCGCCAGCGCGGTCACCTGTGTGGAGCAGGACCGCGGTGCCGCTCGGCTCATCACCCGCAACGCACGGACCCTGGCACTGCCCGCCGTCAGCGTGGCCTGCGCCCGCGTCGAGACCTGGTTGCGACGGCCGCCCCGCGCGCCGGGGTTCGACCTGGTGCTTGCCGACCCCCCGTACCACCTCGGCGAACGGGAGGTCGGCATGGTGCTCTCGCTGCTGCCGGCTCATCTCGCGCCGGGCGCGTTGGTCGTCGTCGAGCGGTCCTCGCGCAGTCCTGACCCGGCGTGGCCCCCGGGGTGGAAGGCCGGGAAGAGCAAGCGCTACGGCCAGACCTGTCTGCACCGTGCTTGGCCGGCCGACCGGGTCTGCACCTGAAGTAGGGGACCCGCCCGTCGGGGGCGCCCGGCGCGTGGCATTCTGGCCACCATGGCTGACTACACGATTCCGCGCCCGACCTCCGGTGACGTGGTCGACCTCATCCTGGCCGACCACCGCTTGTTCGAGTCGCTGCTGCGCGACCTGCGCGACGCGACGGCCGACCGGGGCGCTGCCCGAGCGGCGTTCGCCGAGGTGCTGATCGCCCACGGGGAGGCCGAGGAGGAGAAGGTCTACCCCCAGCTGCAGCGCAAGCGCGCGATCGACAGTGACGAGGCCGAGCACGGTGAGCACGAGCACGCGGAGATCAACCAGGCGCTGGTCGACCTGCTGCGGTGCTCCGGGACGGACACGCAGAAGTTCGACGACGCCGTGGAGGCGATGACGGAGGTGCTGCAGCATCACCTGAACGAGGAGGAGCAGACGATCCTCAACCCGGCTCGGACGGAGGTCTCCGATGCGGTCCGGCACGACCTGGGCCTGATGTTCATCGCGGCGCGCAGCGCTCATCTCGACGCGGGTTCGGGAAAGCTGGAGAACGTGGAGGCCATCGTGGCCCGTGCTCACCGCGAGGGCGTCCTGGACTGAGCGGGAAAGGGAAGAGCCGGGAGCGCCGCCGGTACGGGCGGTAGGTTGGGCCCATGACTCGCCGTTGCGTCTGCCCGGGGTCCTTCGACCCGGTGACCTTCGGGCACCTGGACGTCATCGCCCGCGCGAGCAGGCTCTTCGACGAGGTCGTGGTCGCAGTGCTGCACAATCCGGCCAAGTCCGGGGCGTTCGACGCCGGTGATCGGGTGGATCTGCTGCAGCGGTCCCTACCCGAGGGACTGGCGACGACCGGCCGGGTCCGGGTGGTGGCCTTCAAGGAGATGCTGCTCGTCGATGTCTGTCGCGAGGTCGGTGCGACCGCAGTCGTCAAGGGGGTGCGGGGGCCCACCGACTACAGCTACGAGGTCCCCATGGCCCACATGAACGCCCACCTCTCCGGGGTGGAGACGGTGTTCTTGGCGGGGAGCCCGAGGTGGGGTCACGTGTCGAGCTCGTTGGTCCGCGAGGTGGCCGCGCACGGTGCCGACGTCAGTGCCTTCGTACCGGAAGTGGTGCAGGATGCGCTGTCCACCTCGCCCGGCCCGGCCCGGCCGTCCTAGACCCGGGCCTGGGATCCGGGGGGACACGGGTATCGCGCGGCCGAGCCAGAATTGGCGAGTGGCTTCGCCTGCAGTAGCCTTGGGGGCTGATCTGGCCACGGCGTGAGGGCCGCCCTGCGGCGACGACCCGGCCTGGCCACATGACACCGTTCACCTCGCAGTAGTGAACCTCGACCAGCAAGGCGCGTTCTTCATGGCACAGCACGACGACGACGGGCTCTGGGTGTTCGGCACCCGCGAGCTTGCGCGACGCCCGGGCACCATGCGCACCCTGCACCGCTGCGTCCAGGCTCCCGACCCGCTCGGCACCGACGTCATCGCCATCCCCGCTGGCGCGCCGGTCGACGTGGCACTCACCCTGGAGTCCGTGGTGGAAGGGGTCCTGGCGACCGCGCAGGTGTCCGCGACGGCCGTGGGGGTGTGCGTGCGCTGCCTGGACGAGGTCACCCGGGGTGTCGACGTGCGGGCCCAAGAGCTGTTCGCCTACCCCGACCGCGCCGCTCACCACGCCCAGCACGACGCGCAGGGCACCTCCGAGGAGCAGCCGTACGAGCTGCGGGACGACACCATCGACCTCGAGACCGTGGTGCGTGACGTGGTGGTGACCGCGCTGCCGTTCCAGCCCACGTGCCGACCGGACTGCCCGGGTTTGTGCGCGCAGTGCGGTGCCCGGCTGGCCGAGGATCCTGAGCACGCCCATGACGTCGTCGACCCGCGATGGGCCGCCCTGGCCGACCTCGCGGGCGGCAACCCCACACAGAGAAGGACCTGACATGGCCGTTCCCAAGCGCAAGATGTCGCGCTCCAACACCCGGCACCGCCGCTCGAACTGGAAGGCCAGCGCGGTGACCCTCACCACGTGCCCCCAGTGCCAGGCCCACATGCAGCCCCATCGAGCCTGCCCCTCCTGTGGCACCTACGAGGGCCGTCACTACGACGCCGCCGAGCGCACCGAGCACCAGGGCTGAGCCCCGCCGGCGCCGTGTCGAGTTCGAAGAGCGCTGAGCGCGAGGACGACGGCAGCGAGCGGCCGCGACCCCTGAGCGAGCTGGCGTCGTACCTGCACGGGATCTTCGAGGGCGGCTGCGACGAGGATCTCCTGCGCCGCGCGATGACCCATCGCTCGTACGCCTACGAGCACGACAACGCCCCGCACAACGAGCGCCTCGAGTTCCTCGGAGACGCCGTCCTGGGCCTGGTGGTGACGGACGCGCTCTACCACGAGCACCCCGACCTGCCCGAGGGTCAGCTGGCCAAGCTGCGGGCCGCCGTCGTCAACACACGGGCCCTGGCGGACGTCGCCCGGTCCCGCGATCTGGGGTCCTATGTGCTTCTGGGCCGGGGGGAGGAGGCCACCGGCGGTCGGGACAAGGCCAGCATTCTCGCCGACACCACCGAGGCCCTGATCGGATGTGTGTACCTCACCTGCGGCATGCACGCCGCCTCCGAGCTGGTGCATCACCTCCTGGATGACCTGATGCGCCGCAGTGCCCAGTGGGGTGCGGGTCTGGACTGGAAGACCAGCCTGCAGGAGCTCGTCTCGACCGCAGAGCTGGACGGTCCCGAGTACGTGGTGGAGAACGAGGGCCCCGACCACGACAAGACGTTCACCGCGCGCGCGGTGGTCGGCGAGGAGGTCGTCGGCACCGGCGAGGGCACGTCCAAGAAGGCGGCCGAGCAGCGCGCTGCCGAGCAGGCATGGAACCTGTTGACGGCCCGCGCCGCCGCGATGCTGCAGACCGAGGCGACCGAGGCGCTCAGCGCCGACCAGCGTAGGGCCGACGAGCTGGCGCAGGCGCTGGACGGGGAGCAGCGGAGGACCGAGCAGACGGAGCAAGCCGACCAGCCCGGCCATGCCCGGGAGGCACCGGCCCCGGAGCCCGACCGCACCGCCTGATGCCGGAGCTGCCCGAGGTCGAGGTGGTTCGGCGGGGCCTGGCCACTCATGTCGTCGGCCGGACCATCGACCGCGCGCAGCTCAGCGGGGACCGGGTGGCACGCCGCCACGAGGCCGGTCCGACCGACCTGGCGCAGCGGGTGGCGGGCGCGACGGTGTGGCTCGCGGACCGACGCGGCAAGTACCTGTGGCTCGTGCTCGAGCCGCCGAGTCGTCCGGCCGAGGCGCTTGTGGTGCACCTCGGCATGAGTGGCCAGCTGCTGGTCAGCCCCCGGGATGCGCCCGCGGCACGGCATACACACGGCATCTTCCACTTCACCGACGACGGGCCGTCCCTGCGCTTCGTCGACCAGCGCACCTTCGGTGGGCTGTCCCTGCGGGCCCTGGTGCCGGATCCGCATCTGGCGGCGCACCGCACGGCGCACGAGCCGCCACACCCGTACGGCGTTCCCTCCTCGGTGGGACATATCGCCCCTGACCCGATGGAGGGGGTGTTCGACCGGGCGGCCGTGGTCCGCAGGATCAGGTCCCGCCGCACGGTGATCAAGCGCGCCCTTCTGGATCAGGGCGTGGTCAGCGGGGTGGGGAACATCTACGCGGACGAGGCGCTGTGGCGGGCGGGGGTGCACGGTCGTCGCGAGTGCTCGCGGCTCACCGCGCCCGCGGTGGACCGCCTGCTGGGCCACACGCGAGCGGTCATGTCCGAGGCCCTCGACGTCGGTGGCACGAGCTTCGACGCCCTCTACGTCAACGTCAACGGGGCCAGCGGCTACTTCGACCGCTCGCTGCGCGCCTACGGACAGGCCGGCAAGCCGTGTGCCAGGTGCCGGAGCACGATCGTGCGCGAGCAGTTCATGAACCGCTCCTCCCACTTCTGCCCGCGATGCCAACCGGCTCCTCGTGCGCGCCGCGTCGCGCGATGAGCCCGCCGAGCACAGTGCCGCCCGGTGGCGCGCGTCACTACAGTGGAGCCATGGCTGAGCGGGGCGGCGATGAGGTGTCGCGGGCTCTGGTCTTCGTGCGCGGCAGGGTGCAGAACGTCGGCTTCCGTTGGTGGGCCCGGTCACGAGCCTTGGAGCTCGGCCTGGTGGGTCACGCCCGCAACCTGCGCGACGGGCGGGTGGAGATCAACGCCCAGGGGCCCCCCGACGCCGTGAGAGCCCTGTGCGACCAGCTCGACCCCGAGCGGCCACCGCGCGGTCGCCCCGGCCACGTCGAGGCGGTGCAGGTGCAGTGGCATGAGCCGCAGCAGCACACGTCGGGCTTCGTCGAGCGCTGAGACGCCTGCGCAGCGCGGCCGGATGAGCGCGATTTCGGCCCCCGCCGTGGGTAGGGTGACGCCCACGCGGCGGTGAGGACCGCCGTCCCGACACGAGGGGAGCGGCCCTGCTGTGTACGTCAAGTCCCTGACGCTGCGCGGCTTCAAGTCCTTCGCGTCGGCGACGACTCTGCGCCTGGAGCCGGGGGTGACCTGCATCGTGGGGCCCAACGGCTCGGGGAAGTCCAACGTGGTCGACGCGCTCGCCTGGGTGATGGGCGAGCAGGGCGCCAAGTCCTTGCGCGGCGGCAAGATGGAGGATGTCGTCTTCGCCGGCACGAGCGGTCGGCAGCCGTTGGGCCGGGCTGAGGTCTCGATGACCATCGACAACACCGACGGTGCCCTACCGATCGACTACACCGAGGTCACCATCACCCGCACGATGTTCCGCAACGGCGGCTCGGACTACGCCATCAACGGCACCGCGTGCCGGTTGCTGGACATCCAAGAGCTCCTGTCCGACTCCGGTATCGGCCGCGAGATGCACGTGATCGTGGGCCAAGGTCAGCTCGACCAGGTGCTGCGCGCCACGCCGGAGGAGCGTCGCGGCTTCGTCGAGGAAGCCGCGGGAGTGCTCAAGCACCGTAAGCGCAAAGAGCGTGCCCTGCGCAAGCTGGAGACCATGGAGGCCAACCTCACCCGGCTGAGCGACCTGACCACCGAGATCCGCCGCCAGCTGGGCCCACTCGGACGGCAGGCAGAGACGGCACGCCGCGCGGCGGGGATCCAAGCGACGGTGCGCGACGCGCGCCTGCGCCTCCTGGCCGACGAGGTGGCGACGCTGACCGAGGTGCTCGAGCGAGCGGCGGCCGCCGAGGCCGCCATGGGGGAGCGGCGCAACGCCTGCTCCGCCCAGCTGGAGCAGGTCACCGCCGAGGTCGAGCGAGCCGAGCACGCGGACGCCACCAGTGCTCCCGCCCTCACCCGGGCCCAGGACGCCTACTACGCCGCGACTGCGCTACGCCAACGGCTGCAGTCCACCCGGGAGCTGGCCGCGGAACGGGTGCGCCTGATTCACGCGGCGGTCGAGGAGGAGAGCGCAGACGGGCCTCGCGCTGATCGGGACCCGGAGGAGATGACCGCCGCTGCCGCGCGTGTGCGCGCGGCCCAGGTGGGTGCGCAGACGGATCTCGAGCAGGCCAGAGCAACGCTGCAGCGTCTGCGGCACGCCCGGACCGCTGCCGAGGAAGCTTACGAGCAGGAGGAGGCGCGGGTCACCAGCCTGCTGCAGGCAGCCGCCGACCGCCGTGAGGGCCTGGCCCGGCTGGCGGGGCAGGTCGCGGCCCAGCGCAGCCGGGCCGACGCCGAGGAGGCCGAGCTCGGGCGTCTGCGAGAGACCGAGGAGGCGGTGGTGCAGCGGGCCCGCGAGGCCGAGCAGGAGTTCGCGGCTCTGGAGGTGACCATCCTGGACGTCGAGCGCGACGAGCAAGGCCTGGACCAGGCGTACGAGCTCGCCGAGCAGGCGCGGGTCGCGGCGGCCGGGGAGATGGCCGCGGCGCAGGAGAGCAAGCGTGCCGCCGAAGCGCGCCTGCTCTCGGCGGAGACCCGGTGCGAGGCCTTGCGGATGAGCCGCCAGCGCCGCGATGGGGCGGCGGCCTGGGTGGAGCAGGCGCCGGAGGCGGACGAAGCCGGCTGGCTCTCGGAGCGGCTGGTGGTGCAGCCCGGCTACGAAGGCCAGGTGGCGGCCGCCTTGGGCTGGGTAGGCGACGCGCTCGTCGTCGGGTCGATGACGGCCGGGGCCCGGGGGCTGGCATGGCTTCGTGAGCAGGAGCACGGTCGGGCCGGGGTCGTCGTCCCCGCTGAGACCGCCTCCTCGCCGCGGTCCGGCCCGGAGCTGCCGGAGGGGGCCCGGCCGGCTGCGAGTGTCGTTCGGGCCGACACCCCCGAGCTGACCGCTGCGGTGCATGACCACCTGCGCCAGGTGGTCCTGGTCGGGGGCAGCGACGAGGCGTTGCGCCTGGTGCAGAGCCCGGCGGGTGGTGAGCTCGTTGCCGTCACGCGCGCCGGAGATCTCTACGGGCGGGGGTGGATGCGGGGAGGCAGTGCGGATGGGCCCAGCACCATCGAGCTGGACTCCGCCGTCGACGACGCCCGGGAAGAGGCGCGACAGGCCAGAGCGGACCTCGAGCGCCATGGCTTCCAGATCGGTCGGCTCGAAGAGAGCCTGGGTGAGGCTCAGGTCGCCAGTGAGGAGGCGATGCAGGCGCTGCACCGTTCCGACGCCCGGATGGCCGGCGTCGCCGAGCAGCTCGGACAGCTGGGGTCCGTCATGCGCAGCGCACACGCCGAGCGCGAACGCGTCCGGCTGGCGGTGCAGGAGTCGGAACGCTCCGGGGCCCGGGCCCGCGCGAACCTCGCCGACCTCGAACAGCGGCTGGCCGATGCGCGGGCCGCCGGTCAGGCGCCGGGGGAGGAGCCACGTGGCCCGGCAGAGCAGGACGATCGGGCGGCCTTGGCCGACGCGGCGGCGCACGCCCGTGGTGCCGAGACCGAGGCTCGGCTGCAGGTGCGGACCGGCGAGGAGCGACTGGCCGCACTCGTCGAGCGGGTGGGTGCCCTGGAAGCGGCGGCGCGCGACGAGCGCGCGGCTCGGGACCAGGCGGCCGCACGGGCCCTCACGCGACGACGTCAGGCACAGACCGCCCAGGCGGTGGTGATGGCGGCGGCATACCTGTCCGCCTCGATGGAGGAGGTCGTGGAGCGTGCGGACGCGGCGCGCGCGGACTTGGCTGCCGCCCACGCCGCGCGTGAGGACCGTCTGCGTGCGGCCCGAACGCGGGCTCGTTCCCTGGCCGAGGAGCTTCAGGAGCTGACGGCTTCACTGCACGCCGACGAAGTGGCTCGGGCCGAGCAGGGGCTGCGGTTGGAGACGCTGCACACCCGCGCCGTCGACGAGCACGGGATCGACCCGCAGGTGCTCCTCACGGAGTTCGGGCCAGACCAGCCGGTGCCGGTGCTCGACCAGGCCGGCAGCGCGCCCGACGCGACGGAGGCCGCGACGCCGGACACCGGCGTGGCCACGCCGGTGCCGTTCGTGCGGGCCGAGCAGGAGAAGCGCCTACGCCGCTCCGAGCGAGCGCTGGCGGCGCTGGGGAAGGTGAACCCCCTGGCGTTGGAGGAGTACGCCGCCCTGGAAGAGCGGCATACGTACCTCACCGCTCAGATCGAGGACCTGCGTCGGTCCAGCGCGGACCTGCTCGGCATCGTCAAAGAGGTGGACGAGCGCGTCGAGCGGGTGTTCGCCGAGGCCTTCGAGGACACCGCGGCGCAGTTCGAGACCGTCTTCGCCCGGCTGTTCCCCGGTGGCGAGGGGCGTCTGGTGCTCACCGACCCCGGCGATCTGCTCACCTCGGGCATCGAGGTCGAGGCACGGCCGCCGGGCAAGAAGATCAAGCGACTGTCGTTGCTGTCCGGAGGGGAGCGCTCACTGACGGCCGTGGCCCTGCTGGTGGCCATCTTCAAGGCGCGACCGAGCCCCTTCTACATCATGGACGAGGTGGAGGCAGCGCTCGACGACACCAACTTGGGCCGGCTCATCTCTCTGTTCGAAGAGCTACGCGACTCCAGCCAGCTCATCGTGATCACCCATCAGAAGCGCACCATGGAGGTGGCCGACGCCCTCTACGGGGTCTCGATGCAGGGCGATGGCATCACCACCGTCATCTCCCAGCGCCTGCACGAGCCCCAGCCCGCGTGAGCTCCGGCCGCGCCGCGGAAGCGGGAACACCACACCCGACGGCGGGGTTGGGCGGTCATGACCTCTCCTGATGCGCTCTCCCGACACGTCGAGTTCTTCTTCGACCCGGCGTGCCCGTTCTGCTGGCAGACCTCGAAGTGGTTCCGCCAGGTCCAGAGCCAGGTGGAGATCGAACCGGTCTGGCGGTTCATCTCTTTAGCGATGCTCAACGAGGAGATGGACCGGCTGGAAGAGGTGAAGGGCCACGCCGTGGGACACAAGATGTTGCGCGTGGCCGCGGCCGCGAAGTCGCAGCACGGTGAGCAGATCGTCGGCGCTCTCTACGAGGAGATGGGCCGGCGTCTGTGGGAGACCGCGCCCGAAGGTGACTCGCCGCTGAGCCGAGAGCAGCGCGGGCAGGTCGCCGACGAGCACAAGGAGGACGTCCTGGGTCAGCTGCCCGAGATCCTCGAAGCCGTCGGGCTCCCGCCCGGGCTCCAGGAGGCTGCCTCGGACTCCCAGTACGACGCCGAGCTGCAGGCCTCCACCGACGAGGCGATGGAGCGGACCGGTGGCAACGTGGGAACTCCCATCCTGGCTTTCGGTGAGACAGACGGCCCCGCCTTCTTCGGTCCGGTGATCTCGGGCACCCCCGACGACGAGGACGCGGTCAAGCTGTGGGACGCCGTGGGTGCGCTGGCGACCTTCGACGGCTTCGCCGAGCTCAAACGCTCCCTGCGCGACCCGCTCGACAACGAGCTGCTCAGCTCCCTCAGGTCACGCCGCGAGATGTGAGTTTGCTCACGCCCCGGCGTGTCGGAACCCAACACGCCGAGGCGCGCAGACGCGTAGGACCCATCGAGGGGGCATCCTAGAAGCATGGTCGTCTTGGTATTGGGGATGCTGACCTGCGTGGCCACGGGGGGCGTAGTCCTAGGGTATGTCGCTCGTGAGGCACGGCGGGAAGAGCGCGAGTTCTGGACCCCGGAAGGTGAACGTCTGATCGCCGACGCGCGACGTCGCAGCGACGAGCTGCGTCAGCGCTCGGACGAGCTCCGTCACCGGGTGGGTGCCGGAGCCGAGCGAGTGCGGGCTCGGCGCCTGACGTCGCCGGGAGACGGTGGCGGTGTGGCTCACCACGGCGAGGGTGAGGGACACCGGGCGGTCTGACAGCCGGCCGGAGGCCTGCCCGACGGCCTGCTGCGCGCGGAAGACGTCCTGGGTGTCGTGAGGAGCCGTGACTGCCTCGGGAGGCGACTGGCCCCCTTCGCCCGTCCGCCGGGTTGTTCTCTAGGCGGTGCTGCAGGCGTGCTGGTTCTGTGAGAATGGCAACGCCATGAACGATCTCTGGATATACCTCACCGTAGCCACCGTGGTGGCCCTCGTGGGCCTGACCGTCCTGGTCTTTCTCACCCGCGGCCGGCGCACCCCGACTCATACCGCGCCACCCTCGGCTCCATCGCGCTCGCCGGAGGAGGCCACGTCGCAGGGCCGCACGGAGGAGGTCCTGGACGTCGACAACGTCGGCGGAGGGGTCGCGACCGAGGTCGAGCCCGAGGCGCCCGAACGACCTTCGATCGAGCGGCCCGACTCGGCTCGCGGCCGCCTGGCCCGTCTGCGGCAGAGGCTGGCGCGCTCGAACTCGGCGATCGGCAACGCCCTGCTGGCGCTGCTGTCCCGGGGCAGGCTGGACGAGGCCGCGTGGGAGGACGTCGAGGACACCCTCTTGCAGGCCGACCTCGGCGTCGAGGCCACCGAGGAGCTCGTGGCCGCGTTGCGTACGCGGGTGGCGGTGGAGGGGGAGCGGGACGCCGAGACCGTGCGCGGCTGGCTCCACGCGGACCTGGTGCGTCTGGTCGACCCCACGATGGACCGCCGTATCAGCGCCTCACGGATCGGCGACCGCCCTGCCGTGACCCTGGTTGTCGGCGTGAACGGCACCGGCAAGACCACGACGGTGGGCAAGCTCGCCCGGGTGCTGGTCGCCGAGGACAAGGACGTGGTGCTGGGGGCCGCGGACACCTTCCGCGCGGCGGCAGCCGACCAGCTGCAGACGTGGGGGGAGCGGGTGGGTGTGCCCACGGTGCGGTCGGACCGCGAAGGTGCCGACCCCGCGTCGGTGGCCTTCGACGCGGTCCGCTCCGCCGCGGAGTACGAGGCCGACGTGGTGCTCATCGACACGGCGGGGCGCCTGCACAACAAGGTCGGCCTGATGGACGAGCTCAGCAAGGTGAAGCGGGTGGTCGAGAAGCAGAGCCCGATCGACGAGGTGCTGCTGGTGCTGGACGCGACGACAGGGCAGAACGGGCTGCGCCAGGCCGAGGTGTTCGCCGACGCAGTCGACATCACCGGTGTCGTGCTCACCAAGCTGGACGGCACGGCGAAGGGGGGCATCGTGGTCAACGTGCAGCGCAAGCTCGGTGTGCCGGTCAAGCTGGTCGGGCTGGGCGAGGGCCCGGACGACCTGGCGCCGTTCGACCCCGTGGCATTCGTCGACGCCATCGTCGGCTGAGCCAGCGGTTAGCCTGGAGCGGTGTTCACCAGTCTCTCGGACCGTCTGACCCTGACCTTCCGCAACCTCAAGCGGAAGGGGTCGCTGTCGGAGTCCGACGTCAACGCGACGGTGCGAGACATCCGTCTGGCCCTGCTCGACGCGGACGTCGCCCTTCCGGTGGTCAAGCAGTTCACCGGGGCCATCCGCGAGCGCGCGCTGGGGACGGAGGTCTCCCGTGCGCTCAACCCGGCCCAGCAGGTCGTCAAGATCGTCAACGAGGAGCTCGTCGGCATCCTCGGGGGCGACACGCGACGCCTCAACCTGGCCAAGAACCCGCCGACGGTGATCATGCTCGCCGGCCTCCAGGGTTCGGGTAAGACCACTCTGGCCGGCAAGCTCGGGCACTGGCTGGCCGAGCAAGGGCATACGCCGCTGCTGGTCGCGGCCGACCTGCAGCGCCCGAACGCGGTCAACCAGCTCCAGATCGTGGGAGAGCGAGCGGGGCTGAAGGTCTTCGCGCCCGAGCGGGGCAACGTCTTCGGGCACGACGCGGCGCTGGAGTCCGGGGAGGGTACGCGGTCGTTCGGGGACCCGGTCGACGTCGCCATCGACGGTGTGGCCGAGGCCAAGGCCAGGGGTCACGACATCGTCATCATCGACACCGCCGGCCGGCTGGCCGTGGACGTCGACCTCATGCGTCAGGCTTCCGACATCCGGCTGGAGACGCAGGCCGACGAGGTCCTCTTCGTCATTGACGCCATGATCGGCCAAGCGGCGGTGGACACGGCAAAGGCCTTCGCCGAGGGGGTGGGCATCACCGGCACGGTGCTGACCAAGCTCGACGGGGACGCCCGGGGCGGTGCCGCCCTGTCGGTGGCCACGGTGACCGGCAAGCCGATCATGTTCGCCTCCACCGGTGAGGGCACCACCGAGTTCGAGCTCTTCCACCCGGACCGGATGGCCAGCCGCATTCTGGACATGGGTGATGTGCTGACCCTCATCGAACAGGCCGAGAAGGCGTTCGACGCCGCCCAGACCCGGGAGATCAGCCGGAAGTTCATGGCCGAGGAGGACTTCACGTTCGGTGACTTCCTCGAGCAGATGGCCGCGATCAAACGGATGGGCTCGCTGAAGCAGATGCTCGGAATGATGCCTGGGATGGCCCAGATGCGGCAGCAGCTGGACTCTCTCGACGAGCGCGAGTTCGACCGGGTCGAGGCGATGGTGCGCTCGATGACCCCGGCGGAACGGGACCACCCCAAGATCATCAACGGCTCACGTCGCGCCCGCATCGCGCGTGGGTCGGGAGTGAGCGTCTCCGAGGTGAACCAGCTCTTGGAGCGCTTCGGGCAGGCTCAGAAGATGATGCGGCAGATGCGCAAGACCGGGGGGATGCCGGGGATGCCGGGGATGCCCGGCGGTGGCGTCGGGCCGGGCAAGGGCAAGGGGAAGCAGGCACCACGCAAGAAGTCCAAGAGCGGCAACCCGGCCAAGCGCGCCGCCGAGGAGAAGGCGGCGGCGCAGCGGCAGCACGCGGCGCGGGAGAACGCGATGGGTAGTGCCTTCGGCGGCGCGGCTGGTGCCGAGGAGCAGGACCTGTCCCAGCTGGAGCTGCCCCAGGGGTTCGAGAAGTACCTGTCCCCAGGCAGCCGGCAGAAGTAGCTCAGGTCACCAGCGCGTCCTCGCCCAGGTGCGCGGCCGCGGCGTTGCGGCCCGGGATGCCGCTCACGCCCCCACCGCGGCGGGCGCCGGCGCCGCACAGGTAGACGTTCGCGTCCGCAGTCTCCACTCCCCAGGCCCCGACCTCGCCCGCCGACTCCGCGAACGGCCACTGCAGGTCGCGGTGGAAGATGTGCCCGCGAGGCATGCCCAGCGACGCCTCGACGTCCAGCGGCGTGCGCACCTCCAGGGTCTCGGCAGCGAGCAGGCAGTCGGTCAGCGGCTCGTCGAGGACGCTGTCCACGGAGGCCAACGTGGCCTCGGTGGCGCGAGCCCTCGCCCCGTCGGGGTCGGCCGCGAACAGCCGCGCCGGCATGTGCAGGCCGAACAGCGTCATGGTGTGGGCGCCCTGGGCCTGCAGCTCCTCGCCCAGGATCGAGGGGTCGGACAAGGAGTGGCAGTACACCTCGCAGGGCGGCACCGCGGGGATCTGCCCCGCATCCGCCTGCGCATAGGCGCGCTGCAGCGCGGCGTACCCCTCGTTGATGTGGAAGGTGCCCGAGAACGCCTGCTCGGCCGTGGTGCGGGGGTCTTTCAGCGACGGCAGACGCGACAGCAGCAGGTTGATCTTGAGCTGGGCCCCCTCCGGTGACGGTTCGGTGCCGGGACGCCTGCGCAACCGGTCCAACACTGCGGGTGCCGCGGCGACGAAGACGGCGTCGCTCTCCACCACGCAGCCGTCCGCCGTGCGGACCCGGGCCAGGTCGCCGTCCGTCTCCAGCGACACGACCTCGCTCGCGCAGTGCACCTGCGCCCCCGCCGCCGTGGCGGCCTCCAGCAGCGCGTCGCTGACCTGGCCCATGCCGCCGACCGGGACGTCCCAGTGCCCGGTGCCGCCACCGATGACGTGGTACAGCAGACACCGGTTGGCCAACCTCGCAGAGTCGCGCAGGTCGGTGAAGGTGCCGATCAGGGCGTCGGTGGCCGCGATGCCCCGGACCACGTCGCGCGCGAAGCGCCGTTCCAGCGTCTCGGACAGAGGACGCTCGAACATCTCCGACCATGCCTGGTCGCCGACGCGTCCCGCCATCTCGCCGGCCGAGCGCAGCGGCTCTAGCATCGTGGGGAAAACCTGCCGCGCGACGTGGCCGGTGAGATCGGAGAAGTCCTTCCAGGCGCCGGCGTCCGTGCCTAGGTCGGCCGCGGTCCGGGCCGGGTCGCCGTCGTCGATGAGGATGCCGTGCGCACCGTGCGGCGTGTAGGAGGAGTAGCGCCGCCGGTGCAGCGTGAGGTCGAGCCCCAGCTCGTCACGGATCTGCGCCGGCAGCAGCGAGACGAGGTAGGAGTAGGCGGACAGGCGTGCTGCGTAGCCCGGGAAGACGGCAGCCGAGCGCGTGGCCCCCCCGACTACCTCGGCTCGCTCCAGCACCAGGACCGACCTGCCTGCTCGAGCCAGGTACGCCGCACACGTCAGACCGTTGTGTCCGGCCCCGATGACCACCGCGTCGTACCGCATCCCAAGGACTGTAGCGGGGTCAGGCAGCCACACGCCGGTAGCCTCGTCGGCACCACGACCGGCCGAGGCGAGGAGATGCGATGACCGTGCTGCACCTCAGCGGCCCCGTGCTCGTCGGGCCCGAGGAGAGGGTCGACGAGTGCTGGGTCATCGACGGGCGGATCACCTTCGCCCGGCCGACCGACCACGACGAGGGCATGGTCGAACGTATCGACGGATGGGTGCTCCCCGGGCTGGTCGACGCCCACGCCCACGTGGGGCTGGAGTCGCAGGGTGCGGTCAGCCCCGGGCGAGCCGCCCAGCACGCCCTGACCCAGCGCGAGGCTGGCGTGCTGCTGATCCGTGATGCCGGCTCACCGGCCGACACCCGGTGGCTGCAGCAGCGTGCGGACCTGCCCGAGCTCATCCGAGCGGGGCGTCACATCGCCCGCACGAAGCGCTACCTGCGCAACTACGCACACGAGACCGAGCCGCCCGACCTGGTGGCCTACGTGCGTCAGGAAGCCCGTCACGGCGACGGCTGGGTCAAGCTCGTCGGCGACTGGATCGAGCGCGACCTGGGTGATCTGGCGCCGTGCTGGCCGGTGGAGACCCTGACCGAGGCGGTGCGGGCCGCCCACGAGGAGGGTGCCCGGGTGACCGCTCACTGCTTCGGTGAGCAGTCGCTGCGCGACTTCGCGGCGGCGGGCACCGACTGCATCGAGCACGCCACCGGGTTGACGGACGACACCATCGAGCAGTTCGCGGCGCAGCAGATCGCCATCGTGCCCACTCTGGTCAACACGGCGAACTTCCCGTCCTTCGCCGACGCCGGCGAGGCCAAGTACCCGGCGTACGCGGCCCACATGCGGGCTCTGCACGCGCGCCGTTTCGATGTGGTCGCTCGGGCCCGCGAGGCCGGCATCCCGGTGTACGTCGGCACCGACGCCGGTGGCTACCTGCCCCACGGGCTGGCGGCTCGCGAGATCGAGGCGCTGACCCAGGCGGGCTTCAGCACTATCGAGGCGATCGGCGCGGCCACCTGGGCCGCGCGTGCCTGGCTCGGTCGTCCCGCGATCAGCGAGGGTGCGCCCGCCGATGTCGTGGTCTACATCGACGACCCGCGCGAGGACGTGCGCACCCTGGCCGACCCGCACCGCGTCGTGCTGGCCGGCGTCCTGCGGCCCTGACCCGCCCGGGTCCGGCGCCCTGGTTTCGCGTGGCGCGCGCGATGTCTGGCACACTGGGGCGGTACTCATCCCCGCGGCCCTCTCACCGCGGTGCGGTGCGTCCGTTCGTAGTGACCGTCGCCGCGGGTGTTCCCCACGCGGAGGGCGCACTCATCCAGACCAGAATGAGGAGACACCCCACACGTGGCTGTCAAGATTCGTTTGAAGCGCATGGGCAAGATCCGTGCGCCCTTCTACCGTGTCGTCGTGATGGACTCTCGCGCCAAGCGCGACGGCCGGGCCATCGAGGAGATCGGCAAGTACCACCCGACGGCGGAGCCGTCGCTGATCGACATCGACTCTGACCGGGCGCAGCACTGGCTGTCGGTCGGGGCTCAGCCCACCGAGCAGGTCCAGGCGCTGCTGAAGGTCACCGGCGACTGGGCCAAGTTCACCGGGGAGGGTGACCCTGCTGGGAGCCTGCGCTCGGTGGCCGAGCCGCGGGACAAGAAGGCCCTGTACGAGGCAGCCCTCGCTGCCGCCGACGGCTCCGAGTCCTCGAGCCCGGCCACCGCCCGTTCGTCCAAGAAGTCCGTGCCGCCGAAGCAGGACGGTCCGACGCCCGCCGAGGCGGATAACGTCTCCAGTGACCCGTCCGCCGTAGTCGACAGCGGCTCCAGCGAGGCCTCGTCGGACGACGAGGCGACCGCCTCACAGGTCTGAGCATGCTGGAAGAGGCGCTGGAGCATCTCGTCAAGGGAATCGTGGACCACGACGGAGAGGTCGTCGTCCGCCACAAGGGCGGGCGCCACGGCGATGTCTTGGAGGTCCGGGTACACCCCGACGACCTCGGCCGGGTGATCGGGCGTCGCGGCCGCACGGCGAGCGCGTTGCGTACGGTGATGACCGCGCTCGGACAGGGCAACAAGGTCCGCGTCGACATCGTGGACAC
>NZ_DATFMA010000011.1:0-2996 GCF_035267225.1 Ornithinimicrobium sp. | reverse complement strand
CGTATGGCTGGAGTGGGTGCCCGAACGCGGCGAGGTGCTCCGCTCTCGGTGGCTGGACACCGATGGGCACGTCGCGGTCGAGGAGGTCACCGCCGAGCCGGTCGACCTGTTCCGACCCACGGCGCTCGTCGATGCCACCGGAGTCGGGTGGGTGTTCGTGGGCCGCCGCGACACCCCGCACACTCCGGTCTCGGTCTGGTGCGCACGCCGCGAGAGCAGCGGATGGACTGCGCTGGAGCAGGTCTCCGACACCGAGCACCCCAGCTTCAACCAGGAGGTCGTCCTGGACGTCGATGGCCGTGTGGTGCTGTGCTGGCAGGCCAGGCACGAGTCCCGCTTCGCGATCTTCAGTCGTACCCACGCCTCGACCGGATGGGGTCCGACGAGCCGTGTGACCGCCGGGTTCGACGCCAACGTCTGGGACCCGGCACTGGTCGCTCGGCCCGACGGCGGGATGGTGTTCGCCTGGTCGGAGTACACCGGTGGCTCCTACCGCGTGGGACTGCGCGAGCGCGCCGCCGACGGGCAGTGGGGGCCGCCGCGGGCCCTCACCTCGGGGTCGGACTACGCCCTGCACCCCAGCCTGGCCGTGACGGCCGACGGGCGGCTGTGGTGCGCCTTCGACCAGATCGTCGTGCCCGCCCACGGAGGCAGCGGGCCCACTCGGCTGCGGGCGGCGTCCGAGGTGGGTGTCGACCCGAGTGTCATCCCGGGTGTGCGTGCCTCCGGGATGAGCGTGCCGTCGGAGCTGATCCCCGACGTCGCGGCCACCCTGCGGGTGGTGGAGGTGCTTGCCGACGGTGTCCGCGAGGCCCCCGGGCAGCTCGGGGGCACGCTCGACGTGGTGCCGTCGGGTCTGCCGAAGCTCGCCGCGACGGCCGACAATGGCCTCGTGGTGGCCTACCGCGTCCACCGCCGGCTGCCGCTCATGACCTACTACTGGGAGGTGGCGGCGCAGGCCTTGGGTGCGCAGGGGTGGGAGCCGCCGGTCAGCTTCAGCGGCACGGACGGCACTCTGGAGGAGGTCTGCCTTGCCCCCGTCCCCGGCGGGGTGGTCATCGCCGCGCAGATGGACCGCAGGCTGGAGCGAGCACTGACCTGGACCGAGGGGTTCGGGGGTCGTGAGTGTCCCTATCTCTACGAGCACCACGGCTCGGTCATCTGGCACGGTGTCCACGGACTGGGGCAGGTGGTGCTGGCCTCCCGGAGCTCGGCCGGGCCCGTGTGGGTGCCATCGCACCCCGTGGACGGCGCCGAGCGGGCGGGGCAGCCGGTGCTGCACGCCGGTGATCGTGCCGAGTCCCGCCGGTGGCTCGCCGAGGAGTCGGCTGACACCGAGAGCCGGGCGGAGCGACCGAGCACGCAGGTCCACGGTGAGACGATGCGGCTGTACTGGGGCGACCTGCACCGTCACTCGCTGGTCAGCCGCTGTACCTCGGGTGACGAGCCCAGCCTCGAGGACTTCTATCGCTACGCCTGGGACGTCAACGACTACGACTTCTGGGCGGTCACCGACCACGCCGAGAACTCCTCCGACTACCAGTGGTGGAGCATCCAGAAGATCGCCGACCTGTTCCACATCCCCGAGGCGTTCGTGCCGTTCTACGGGTTCGAGTGGACCTCCGCGGACTCAGGCCACCAGAACGTCATCTTCGGCGACGTCGAGCGTGGCGCGCCCACCTTCTCCGCCTTCGCCTCCGGGACCACCGACCCGGCGGGGCTGTGGGCCGCGCTGCGCGAGCACCCCGCCTACCCTGCCATCACCATCCCGCACCATCCGGGCGCCGCGATGGTCTACAACGACTGGGACTACCACGACCCGACCTACTCCCGCCTGGTGGAGATCTTCCAGGCGTGCCGCGGCAACTACGAAGCACCGGGCTGCTTTCGGCAGTACTCCGACGGTACGGCGACGGGCACGTTCACCCTCGACGGGCTGTTGCGCGGGCACCGCTTCGGGTTCGTCGGCTCCTCCGACCACGGTCACGGAGCCAGCTACGTCGGTGCCTGGGCGCCCACGTTGCGGCGTTCGGATGTGTTCGGGGCACTGCAGGCTCGGCGGACGTTCGCCGCGACCACCCGTGGTCTGACCCTCGAGGTGCGCATGACCGGATCCGGGTCGGGTGAGGCGTTCATGGGCGAGGAGGCTGAGATCGCGGGGGAGCGCACGCTGCGGATCCGGGCCACGGGTTATGCCGACGTGGCCCGCGTCGAGGTCGTCCGCGACGGCCAGCTGGTCCACCAGGTGTCTCCCGACGTCGCCGGCGACGGGGAGGTCGCCGTGCCCTTGCGGGTGGAGTGGGGCGCCGCACTCGGGGTTGAGGTCTGGGACGGCACGCTGCGGATCGAGGAAGGCCGTGTCCTGGCCACACCCTGGTGGAGCCCGGAGGTCACCGAGGTCACTGCGGGCTCGGTGAGCTGGCGGAACACGACCCACAGCTTCGGCGAGCCGTACGGGGCGCAGCGCGGCGGGGTCGAGCTCACCCTCGTGGGTCCGCCGTCGGCGATGGTCGAGGTCACCATCGGTCCTCGCCGCCTGCGCACGACGCTGGGAGCCGTCCAGACGGCGTTCGAGGGCGGGCAGAACGTGGCCATCGCCGGCCCGCCCGACGCCGACGGGGTGGTGAGCCTGCAGCCCTCCGTCGGGGGCCTGACGTCCGTGGGTTCACGAGACGTCGAGACCACATGGACCGACGACGCGCGGGTCGAGCCGGCGGTCGGAGGTGCATCCTTCTACTACGTTCGCGTGTACCTGGTGGACGGCGAGATGGCGTGGTCCTCGCCGATCTGGGCGACGGCCGGCGCAGACTGAGCAGCGGCCCGACGGCTGGCGCGGTCGCTAGTACGCGCGCGGCGACCGTTCCTCGGGGGCGAGGAGTCCCACGATCATCGAGATGATGCTGATGATCAGGGCGCCGAGGATGGCGTCCCAGAAGAAGCTCTGGACGGTGAAGCTCAGGCCCACCATCTCGGCGATCCACGACGTCAGGCTGAGC
>NZ_DATFMA010000010.1:0-3475 GCF_035267225.1 Ornithinimicrobium sp. | reverse complement strand
CCCGTGCGCCGCAACACCGTGCGCAACGCCGCTGGGCTGGGGGCCGCGATGTGTGCCGCCGTTGCGTGCGCGGTCCACCCCAGCGTCGAAGAGGCGACCCATCGCATGGTGCACCCTGCCGACGTCTTCACCCCGGATGCTGCGCGGGCCCGTCTCTACCGAGATCTGCGAAACATCTACGCCGACATCCCCTCGCAGACCGACCCGGTGCTCACCCGCCTGCATAGCCTGCTGCAATGACCATCGAGGAGCGAGCGTGACGACGCCCCGGATGTATGCCGACCTGGCCCGTTGGTGGCCGTTGCTGTCCCCGCCGTCGGAGTACGTGGAGGACGCGGCCCTCATCGCCGGGCTACTGCGGACGTCCTCGCGCGAGGTACGCACCGTCCTCGAGCTCGGCAGCGGAGGCGGGCACAACGCCGTCCACCTCGCCGGCGACTTCGCCATGACTTTGGTCGACATCGCCGAGGGCATGCTGGCGGTCTCCCGCCGGCTCAATCCGGCGTCTGAGCACGTCCCGGGCGACATGAGGAACGTGCGTCTGGAGCGGACCTTCGACGCCGTCCTGGTCCACGACGCGGTCGACTACATGCTCACCGAGGGGGATCTGGCCGCTGTGTTCGCCACCGCGCGCGCCCATCTGGCCGTCGGGGGTGCGCTGGTCGTCATGCCGGACCACATGCGCGAGACCTTCGAGGCCAGCACCGAGCACGGCGGCACGGACGCTCCCGACGGCTCCGGCATCCGGTATCTGGAGTGGACCTACGACCCCGACCCCGCCGACGACAGCGTGGTCACCGAGTACGTCTACTGCCTCCGCGACAGCGGCGGGCGGGTGTGGACCGAGCACGAGCGCCATACGTTCGGCCTGTTCACCCAGCAGCGGTGGGTCGAGCTGGCGGAGGCAGCGGGCTTCGAGGTCTCCGTCGTGCTGGAGCCCACCGACGACGACCGGACCGCCCGGCGAGTCCTCGTCGGCACGGCCCGGTGACGTCCCCATGACGCCGGCCCACTGGCGGCGGACGCCTGGCGCCCGACTGACGGGTGGGCATACTCGTGGGTATGCGGATCGAAGCGGTCGAGGGCGACATCACTACCGAGTCCGTCGACGCCATCGTCAACGCGGCCAACTCCCAGCTGATGGGCGGCGGAGGGGTCGACGGGGCCATTCACGCCGCGGCAGGGCCCACCCTGCTGCACGAGTGCCGACGGCTGCGTGCAGCCCGGTGGCACGACGGCCTGCCCGTCGGTGAGGCGGTGGCCACCGGCGCCGGTGAGCTGGAGGCGCAGTGGGTGATCCACACCGTGGGCCCCAACCGGCACCGCGGTCAGACCGACCCCGACCTGCTTGCCTCCTGCTTCAGGCGCAGTCTCGAGGTCGCCGAGGAGGTCGGGGCACGGACCATCGCCTTCCCGGCGATCAGTGCCGGGGTCTACGGGTGGGATGCCGCGGAGGTCGCCGCCATCGCGGTCGACACGGTCCGGAGCCACCCCGGTCACGAGGTCGACCTTGTCCGGTTCGTGCTCTTCGGCGCGCCCGTGGCGCAGCACTTCCGCGAGACTCTGGGCGCGTAGCGCCCCGTCCCGAGCCGGGGATAGGGTCGAGCGATGCACGCTCCCGGAACGCACGGCGCACCGTGACCGACGAGCTGGTGCAGTCGGCCGTCGACCGGGTGCCGCAGATGCTCGCCGACCTCGAACGGCTGGTGACCTGCGAGACGCCCTCCAGCGACCTCGCCGCGGTGGCGGCCGGTGCCGCCGACGTCGCCGCGCTGGTCCACGAGCGCCTCGGCCAGCGTTGCGAGCTCATCGAGGTGGACGGCGTCACCCATGTGCGCCTGCGTCTGACCCCCGGTGACACCGGCGAGATCCCTGATGACGCCCCCCGAGTGATGCTGCTCTGCCACCAGGACACGGTGTGGCCGCACGGGACTCTCGCCCGGCTGCCCTTCTCTCATGCCGACGGCGTCGTGCGCGGCCCCGGGTCGTTCGACATGCTCACCGGTTTGGTGATGGCGATCCACGCCGTGGCCGTGATGCAGCAGCATGCCCTTCCAACGAGTGGGCTGACCCTCCTCGTCACCGGTGACGAGGAGGTGGGCTCGGCCGCCTCCCGCGAGCTCATCACGACCGAGGTCACCCGCACCTCGCGGCCGCCGGCGGTGCTGGTGCTGGAAGGCAGCGCCGACGGCGGCGCGGCCAAGGTGGCGCGCAAGGGCGCGTCCTCCTACCGGCTGACCATCCGGGGACGGGCCGCGCACGCGGGCCTGGAGCCCGAGGCGGGGATCAACGCCGGCCTCGAGCTTGCCCACCAGATCCTCGCCGTCTCGGCCGTGGCCGACGACGACGCGGGCACCAGCGTCGTGCCGACCACCCTGAGCGCGGGCAACAGCAGCAACACGGTGCCCGACACCGCATTCCTCGACATCGACTCACGGGCCTGGACCCGCGCGGAGCAGGACCGGGTCGATGCGGCCTTGCGGTCACTCTCGCCGACTCAGACCGGGGCGACCTTCGAGCTCTCCGGGGGCATCAACCGCCCGCCCCTGCAGCGGGAGCTTTCCATGCCGCTGTACGCCGAACTGACCGAGGTATGCCGCGAGCTCGAACTGAGTGCCCCGGAGGCCGCCGACGTCGGTGGCGCCTCCGACGGCAACATCACGGCTGGCCTGGGTGCGCCCAGCCTCGACGGTCTCGGCGCCGTCGGTGGTGGCGCCCACGCCGACCACGAGCACGCCCTCGTCGAGCACTTCGGCCCACGCACGGCCATGCTGGCCGGCCTCGTGCATCGGTTGCTGCGTCCCGAGCGCCGCGCGTGAGCCAGCAGGAGGGCCACGGACCTGGCCACCGTGCCTTCGCCATCGAGATGGCCCGCGACGCCCGAGACTGCCGGCGGGCTTCAGACCTGCTCAACCTGGTGTGGCAGATGCCGGAGGGCCAGGACGTGCTCGAGCTGAGCACGCTGGTCGCCTACGTCCACAGCGGCTGCTACGTCGCCTCGGCGGTGGAGCAGGACACCAGTCAGGTCATCGGGGCCAGCGTCGGCTTCTTCGGCCCGCCCGGCACGTCGCTGCACTCACACATCACCGGCGTCCACCCGTCCTGGGCCGGGCACGGAATCGGCCGGGCCATGAAGGAACACCAGCGCGCCTGGTGCCTCGAGCGTGGCGTACCCGCGATCACGTGGACCTTCGACCCGCTGGTCGCACGCAACGCGTTCTTCAACCTCCACCGGCTCGGGGCCCGGGTCGAGGCCTTCCTGCCCGACCACTACGGGCCGATGACCGACGGCCGGAACGCCGGGCACGGGTCGGACCGCCTGCTGGTCACCTGGGACGCGGCCGACGACCCGCTCGGCACGGTTTCCGGCGGCCCAGCACGTCACGTGGCCCTCGCCGACGACGGTGGTCGCCCGGGGACACCGAGCATCACGGTGCCCGCCGAATGCCAGGAGGTGGAGGTCGCCATCCCGACC
>NZ_DATFMA010000009.1:0-3747 GCF_035267225.1 Ornithinimicrobium sp. | reverse complement strand
CGATGTCGGACAGATCGTAGTCCTCGAAACGAGGGTCGGAAGCGACGTCGACGCGACCGAAGATCGCGACGGGTTCGACACCGTAGCCCAGCAGCACGAGCGCCTGGTCGGCGAAGGCCGCGATGCGCCTCGGCGCAGACTTGAGGTCGATCCGGTGGTCCGTGTCGTCGGTATAGGTCCACGCGCTCGTGTCGGTCGAGGAGCTCCCACCGACCTGGGACGACGAGTTTTCCTGGTTGGCGGCTCCGCAGGCGTTGAGGCTCATCGAGCCCAGTAACAGAACGACGGCGAGGGTGAGAGTGGGACGAACAGGTGACAGGGAGGGATGAGAAGCCATGCGGCTAACTTAGGTAAGGCTTACCTAATATGCAAACTGTTATCACGAGCTGAGCTCGTGGGGCACGACCAGGGGCGTCGAGGTCTGCGGGTCAGCGACGACCGAGGCGTCCAACGCGAAGGCGCTTCGCAGCACCCGCGGCGTGAGGACGCTCCAGGGGTCGCCGTCGGCGACGACGCGCCCGTCGTGCACGGCCACGAGCCGGTCGGAGAACCGCGCGGCCAGGCTGAGGTCGTGCAGGACCATGGTGATGGTCGTGCCTCGCTCTCGGTTGATGCGTCGCACGATTCGCAACACCTCGAGCTGATGGCTGAGATCGAGAAAGGTCGTGGGTTCGTCGAGCAGGAGGACCGGTGCCTCCTGGGCCAACACCACGGCGATCCATGCTCGCTGAAGCTGCCCCCCCGACAACGAGGCGGCATCCCGCTCGGCCAGGTCGCTGAGCCCGGTCACCCCTAGGGCTTCGTTGACCGCCAGGGTGTCTGACTGCCGCCACGTGCGCAGCAGGCTCTGGTGGGGGTGACGGCCGCGCGAGACGAGCTCACGAACGCGAGTGGCCTGCGGCGTCAACGGCTTCTGCGGCAGGATCGCCATCTGGCGCGCGATCTGGCGCGCAGACTGTCCACGCAGCGGCGAGCCGTACAGACGCACTCGACCGGACGCCGGGGCGAGCAGGCGGCCGAACGCCTTCAGCAGCGTCGACTTGCCGCTGCCGTTCGCGCCGATCAGCGTGGTCACGCTGCCCCGAGCGATCTCGAGATCGAGATCGGAGAAGACAACGTGGTCTCCGTAGGCGAGCCTCAGCTGCTCAGCCTCGAGGGCCGGGGCGGCTGTGCCGGAACTGGGGGTCGACACGTTATGAGGTCCTTTCCCACGCGTTGCCACGGGCTAGCAGCCAGATCAGGTACGGGGCGCCCACCAGGGCGGTGATGATCCCGACCGGCACCGTCCAGGGCAACACCGCCCGGCCGAGGACATCGGCCCCGCAGACGGTGATCGCGCCGAGCAGGGCCGAGGCGATGAGGGGAGGCCGCGACGTCCTGCCGAGACGTCGCGCCACCTGGGGCGCGACGAAGGCTACGAACCCGATGGGTCCGCTGGCCGACACGGCGACGGACGTGAGAATGGCGGCACTGGCTAGCACCACCAGGCGGTGCCACTGCACGTCGACTCCCAGCCCGGTGGCCACTTCGTCGCCCAGTTGCACCACGTCCAGGCTGCCCGTCTGGGTGAGGGCGATCGGGGTGAGGACGACGAACGTGACGAGCGTCGGCCACACGCTTAACCATGAGACGCCGGACAGGCTGCCGACCAGCCATTGGGTCGCCGCTTGAGCCAGGCTCAGCTCGGCCCGGACGAGCAGGTAGCTGGTCAGCCCGGTCAGAGTGGCCGAGGCTCCGATCCCGATCAGGATCAGACGGTAGCTGTCCACGCCACCGGACCAGGACAGGGAGTACACCAGGGCAGCGGTGGCCAACCCGGAGACGGTCGCCATCACCGGCACCCCCAGGCTCAGCACCCCGGCGCTGACGGCATACGTGCCGCCCACGGCGACGATGGCGAACACGGCACCGGCCGAAGCCCCCGCGGTGACCCCGATGATGTCGGGCGTGGCCAGGGGGTTGCGCGAGAAGGACTGGGTCAACGCTCCGGCCATGCCCAGCGAGGCGCCGACCAGGACAGCCGCGCAGACACGCGGCAGCCGCAGCTGGAAGACGATGAACGACTCGCTCGCGTCCCCGCCGACGAACACGGTACGCACGGTGTCGGGGACGCTCAGACCCGACGATCCGGCCACGATGCCGGCCACCGCGAGGACCAGCGTGGTGGCCGCGGCCAGGGCTGTGACGGCAAGCAGTCGCGGTCGGGGCGGCCCGGCCGGGGCCACGGCGAGAGGCTTCACAGCTCGGACACCCGTCCGCGTCGCACAATGAGCACGAAGGCGGCGCCGCCGAGCACGGACAGCACCACTCCGACCGAGACCTCGCTGGATCCCCGCAACATCCGGCCGAGCACGTCAGCGCTCAGCAGCACGGTCGCCCCGACGCAGGCCGACACCGGTAGCAGGCGCGCGTGCGAGGCCCCCACCAGCGCGCGGGCCACATGCGGTGCGGTCAGGCCGACGAAAGCGATCGGCCCGGTGACCGCGACGGCGCTCGCGGTCAACAGCGTGATCGCCCCGAGACCGACCAACCGTGCGCGCAGCAGACTCTCGCCCAGCCCTAGGGCGAGCTCGGGACCCAGCGCCATGGCGTCGAGCGAGCGCACGTTGACCCCCGCGAGCAGTGCTCCCAGCGCGGCCAGCGCCATCGCCGGGCCGAGGCCGTCAAGGGTCCGGCCCGAGAGCGAGCCCACGACCCAGATGCGGTAGGCCGCGAGCGTGTCCTGGTCGGTCAGCACCAGGAAGGAGGTCATCGCCGAGAGGAGCGCGGTCACGGCCGTCCCGGCCAACGCCAGCGGCACAGGGCTGACCAGACCGCGTCCGAGCGCGGCGATGGTGAACACGGCCACGCTCGCGAGCAGCGCTCCGGTGAAGGCGAGCCAGAGAATGGCCAGCACGGAGGTCAGATCCCAGACGTAGACCCCGACGACGACGGCCAGACTGGCCCCTGCGGAGACGCCGAACAACCCAGGGTCGGCCAGCGGGTTGCGGGTCTGACCCTGCATCACCGCGCCCGCGACGCCCAGACATGCCCCGACCATCAGTCCCAGCACCGTGCGAGGCACGCGGGAGCCCCAGACGATCGAGCCCTCGTCGTGGCTCGGGTCGAGCAGCCCGGTCATGACACTGCCCACGCTCAGGTGGTTGCTCCCCCAAGCCAGGCTCGCCATGGCTGAGATGACCAGCGCCGTCGCCAGCATGACGGGCATGGCCACCGGCAGGTGGGTATCGGCCGGCGACCGCTGATCCGCGCCTCGGGGACGCACGCGCAGTGAAGGCACGGGGCAGAGCGTAGCGACGAAGTAAGGTAAACCTAATGTCGACCTACCCGCGGACCATGCCGACCCATCCCCGCATGTGCAGAGCCGAGGTCCTGCGGACCCGGCGGCTGTCCCCTTCGTTCCAGCGCGTGACCATTGCGGGCCCGAATCTGACCACGTTCGACGATGCCGGATACGACCAGTGGTTTCGTCTGTTCCTGCCCAGGCGGCCCGGTGAGGCGCTGATGCTGCCCGATGTGGCGGGCCGGGAATGGTGGCAGTCCTACCTCGCACTGCCCGAGCAGCACAGACCTCACGTGAGCAACTACACGGTCGCCGACCTCCGCCGGGTGTCGGGCAGCGTCGAGGTGGATATCGACGTGGTCCTGCACTGGGACAGCACCGGTCACCTGGTGGGCACGGTGGCGCGATGGGCCGCCTCGGCCCAGACCGGCGACGAGCTTGCCCTGCTGGACCAAGGCGTGCTC
>NZ_DATFMA010000008.1:0-2816 GCF_035267225.1 Ornithinimicrobium sp. | reverse complement strand
GATCTCGCACGCCACGACCTTGCCGTCGTCGGGCACCCCCTCGGCCAGGGCCAGCGCGGAGTAGCCGGTGAACATGCCGACTTCCAGGGCCCGCCGCGCGCCGGTCAGGCGGGCGAGCATCCTCAACGTCTGCCCTTCGACGTGCCCGGAGAGCATCTCCGCCTCCAGGCCCCCGCCGGTGCTCGCGGGTGCGGTCTGCTCAGCGCGCATCGACCATTCGTGGGCCTCGGTGCGTCGGGCCAGGTCGGCCAGGGCCTCGGAGGGGGGTGTGGTGCATTGTGCGAGGTAGGGCTCCAGCCCGCCTACGAGTTCGGCGATCTCGCGCGTCTCGTCCACGAGGGCCTCGGGGACGTGGGCCGCGGCGAGAGCGCCGGTGAGGTCGCGCAACCGGGCCGCCGCGATACCGGACGGCGTGACCGGCCGCAGGTGCGGCGATGGCGCGCCGCTGGTGGCGGCCGGGTCCGACATTCGGCGGGGAGCCCTACGCGGGCTGGTAGGCGGGTGCTGCGGCGGGGGTGTACATGTCCTCACCCAGCCCCTCGCGGGGGTAGGCCGCGACGAGCGAGCGGTGTCGGCCCAGCGTCTGCTCGACCTCGGCAGGGGTGAGGTCGTTCAGGAAGGCGCAGTGGCCGATGGGGCTGGGCACGGCAGCCCGCAGCAGCCCGTCGCGGGTCTGGGTGATCGACGTGGTGGCGTGGCGCACCAGCTCGTCGGTCAGGTAGGGGCTGTCGATGGACAGGCCCAGCGCGGCGAACACCGCCAGGATGCGGTCCCGGTCGGTCTCGCTGATGTGGCCGCGCTCGGCGGCGATAGTGGCCGACAGCGCCATGTCGACGCTGATGGCGTGACCGTGGAACAGGTGCGGGTCGGGCGCGAGCTCCAACGTCGGGCTCCAGGTGTGACCGTAGGCGATGACCCGGTCGAGGTCGATCTCGTGCAGGTTGGGCACCTCGAGCGCCAGCATCGTGTCGATGGCGGCGTAGGTGAGCCGGTGCGCGACGGCGCGCAGGCCGGGGTCACCACCGCTGTGGCCGAAGCGGGTCGTCAGCAGCTCGGGGCCGCGGGCCTCCAGGGTCTCGAAGATCTCCGCGTTGCCGACGGTCGCGATCTTCACCAGCTCGGCCATGCCGTTGCGCACCTGGTCCAGCGGAAGGGTGCGCAGGAAGGAGAAGTCGAGGATGACCTGCTGTGAGGCATGGTAGGCGCCCAGGCGGTTCTTGTACGAGCGGTGGTTGACCGCCACCTTGATCGCGACACTCGCGTCGATCAGGCCGATCAGCGTCGTGGGGATGCGGATGTAGGGCGTGCTCCGCTTGTAGGTGGCGCACGCGAAGCCGGCGACGTCCGTGGTCAGGCCACCGCCGACGACGAGCACCGGCTCGGTGCGGTTGAGGCCGAAGTCGGCGATGCCGTCCACGATGTGCTCCACCGTGCGCAGCGTCTTGTCGGTCTCCTTGATCCGCACGTCGAAGACCGTCAGGTCGATGCCGTAGGTGATGAAGTAGCGCTGGATCTGCTCGGCGTACAGCTCGTGGACGGTGCTGTCGATGACCATGAGGCACCGCCCGAACTTGCGGTAGGCGTCGGCCAGGTCGGTGTTCTCCGGGGAGAACACTCCGTCGACGAGGCGCAGCGAGAAGTCGATCCGCTCGACGCCCTGGACGTCGAAGCCGGACTCGGTGGCGGTGTAGGTGGCCTCGGTCGTGCTCATGCTCTCTCCCGGGTCGTGGCGAAGGTCAGGAACGGGCGGCGACGGCGGCGAAGTCGACCGAGTCGACGACTCTGTCGGCCCCACTGAAGTCGTGTCCGGCGGTGTTGGCGTTGGGGAAGGCGAGGCAGCGCACCCCGGCGTCGGCTGCGGCATGGACTCCACCCACGTTGTCCTCGACGGCCACGGCCCGTTGGGCGCTGACGTCGAGCTGGTCGAGGGCATAGCGGTAGGCGGCGCCGTCGGGCTTGGGCGCTGAGACGTCACCGGAGTCGACGACGAGGTCGAAGAGCACGGCGTCCATCTCCGCCGAGGCGGCGTCGAGCAGGGCGCGCACGTTCTCCGGGGAGGTGGTGGTCACCAAGGCGAGCCGCATCCCGTGCTCCTTGGCGTTGACGAGCGTGTCGGCCACGCCGTCCCGCAGCGGCGGAGGGTTCTCGGTGAGCCGGCGGCGGAA
Source organism: Ornithinimicrobium sp. (assembly GCF_035267225.1). GTDB lineage: Bacteria > Actinomycetota > Actinomycetes > Actinomycetales > Dermatophilaceae > Ornithinicoccus. The sequence goes on along the minus strand of NZ_DATFMA010000008.1, from coordinate 651 downwards.
GATCTCGGACTTGGTGGCGTGCACAGCCTCGGCGTCGACGTCATCGCCGCGGTCGGCGGCGTAGGAGGCGATACGGTCCTTGCCGCCACTGGAGGCGAGCATGGCCCGGTAGTCCTCGCGGTCCCAGGTCCAGTCGAGCCCGTGCTGGGCGAATGCCTCGTTGAAGGCCTCGCGCTGCAGCTCGGAGGTGTCGGCGATGGTACTGATGGAGCCGAAGAGCAGGGCGCCGGGGGGTTCGCGATGTTCCATGGGGAAACGGTAGGGGGCCGTCCGTGGCTGGTTTCGGGCGGGGCGCCGTCTGGCGCCGCAGGCCGTCGATGTATGGTGAAAGTTTTCACAAGCGCTTTGGAACGGGCGCTGCGGGCAGGCTGGAGGGTCTCTCGGTACGGTCACGGGGTGCCTGCCGATGTGATCACCGAGCTGTTGTCCGTGCCGACCTGGACGGCCTTCGACATCGACGACGAGGGGCGGGTGCTGGCCGGTCACGACGCGTTGGGCACGGTGCAGCTCGTCGAGATCGCCGCCGACGGCACTACTACCGCGCTGACGCACCTGCCGAGCAAGTGCTCGGGTCGCTATCTGCCGGGTCGTCGTGCCGTGGTGGTGCAGCACGACACCGCGGGTGATGAGCGGACGCAGCTGTCGCTGCTC
>NZ_DATFMA010000007.1:0-13814 GCF_035267225.1 Ornithinimicrobium sp. | reverse complement strand
GGCACCACCTTCGCCGGGAGGATGCCGTGGACGAAGTGCTCGTGTGGCACGTCTCTCCCGGTGAGGACGAAGCCGAACTCGTCGCGTGTCCGAGCCTGAGGATGGCTGCCCGGTCTTCCAGACCTGACAGAGCAATGCTCCCTTCAGCCTCGCGAGCTGCTGAGCTCGGTTGGATATGAGTCCTCGCACACGGCCCCGCGCGACTGTGAGAGCGCTTCTGAGGCGGTGTTGCCGGAAGTCACGTACCAGACGGCCCGAGTATGACCCGCCGCCGCCAGACTGTTCAGGGCGTACGACAGCGCCAGTTTCGCGTAGCCGAGCCGCTGGTGCTCGGGATGGGTGATGACGTTGTTCAGCAACGGCTCACCCTCGACGTTCGGCAAGAGCTCGCCCTGGAGGCTGGAGGTGGGGCCGGGCAACGCCATCACGTACCGCCGCTTCACGGTCATCTGCTGGACTGCGTCTCGGTGCGAGCTCGGCAGTGTCGAAGAACCCGGCGGGCCCGGAACGGCTCAAGACTTGGGGCCAGTCTCGCCCGATGACGACTCTTGGGTCACCGAGGACATCCGTGCCGCGGAGTCTCCCGGCACGGTGTCGAGGATGGCGTCGACATCGGTGCCGCGCTTCTTGCCCAGCTGGTGGAAGAAGCCGTACACGACGACACCGAAAGCCAGCCACGGCAGGTAGATCGCGAAGGTGGTCAGCTCGCCGAACTGCCCGGTGAACAGGGCCCCCCACTCGGCGGCCTGGCTGATGATCGCCACCGATCCGACCCCGCCGATGAACAGCGGGATGTAGAACCACGGACCCGGGTGGAAGGCGGCGCGTGCCGCGAGTTTCGGCTTCCTCATGTAGATGTACAGGGCAGCCACCGCGACCGTGATGTAGGCGACGAGGTAGGCGAAGGTGGCAATGGCGATGGCCCGGTCCAGGCCACCGCTCCAGAACATGAGCAGGCTCGCACCGACATACAGCGTGAGCAGCGACCAGTGCGGCGTCTGAAACCGCTTGTTGACGTCAGAGAACCAGCTGGGGAAGACCTCGTCCCACGACCATGAGTACGGCAGCTTGACCGCCGCGATCATCACGGCGTGGACGCTGGTCGCCGTGGCGAGCAGGCCTCCCACTCCGACCAGGATGACGGCGGCCTCCCCGAGGAAGGTGTCGGCGGCGGTGACCAGTGGCCGGTCGGAGTCCGCCAGCAACGTGTAGTCACCGACGACCCCGTAGATCACCAGAGCGGTCAGCATGAACAACGCGATCAGAATGCCGATTCCACCGACCATGGCCAGCGGGAGGTTCCGGGCGGGATTCTTCACCTCGGCCCCCATCTGCGCGGCCACCTCGATGCCGATGTAGGCGTAGAACAACGGGACCGTCGCGGCGGTGAAGCCGTTGAACCCGCCCGTGAAGAACGGTTGGTAGTTCGCGAGGTCGATCGAGAACAGCCCCGGGAGAACGAGGACAAGAATGGCGGCCAGGAGAAGGGCGAACATGATGTTCTGCGAGGCGCTGTACGCCTTGGTGCCCAGAAGGTTGATGACGAAGAGCACAGTCAACAGGACAAAACCGGAGACCGCCGGGGGCACATCGGGCAGAAAGACATTCAGATAGCTGCCGAAGCCGATAGCCAGCACCGCGTCGGCTGCGATATAGCCCAACCATTTGGTCCACGTCACGAGGAAGCCGATAGGGCGGCTTTGGAAGGTGCGTGACAGATACGTGTAGGAGCCTCCCGCCGCAGGAAAGATTGTTGCCATCCAGCAGTAGTACGTGCCAATGGACATCGCGACGACTCCGGTGATGAGAACCCCGAGGATCACGCTGGGACCCGTTGTGCTGCTAGCAGTCCCGATCGTCACGAACAAACCTGCGCCCAGTGTGCCGGCCACGACAGTGGCGATAGCAGCCAGCAACCCCATGTTGCGCGCTAGTCCGGTGTCACGGTTGTTGGTAGCCACGATGAACCTTCCGAGCAGAGGGACACGAGCCCCATCGTTCAGGCCCGACGAACGCCTTACGAGCAACATGCGTCTCGGTGGCGCACTGTTTAGCACGGGGCTAAAGAGGCGTCAATTGTGCGTTTCGACTCCGTCCCCAAGGACGCCACACCGTGAACGCATCTCAGACGGGCCGAACACACCACTTACTGCACGGGAGGGGCGCAAGGTTCTCCTGACCCTGATCGCGCTCGAGCCTGGGCTCATGCCCAGCAGGGTAGAGCGGAGGAGAGGGATGCTCGCCGCGCAGGTTGCGGAACGGCCGACCATCGGCCAGGTCCAGCTCCATCCGGCACTGGGCCTGGTCCCACAGCCGGCCGAGGTGGAGGTCGTGGTCGTCGCGGAACCACTGCCGCCCTCCCGGAGCCCGGGTCAGCTCCCCGAAGACCGGCCCCTGGTCCGTCTCCAGCAGGTCGACCCGGATGAAGGGCAGGGCGACCGCCCGGGACAGATGGCGGGCGATCGCGACGTAGTCGGCGAAGGCTTGGGGCGGCTCGATGGTGGGGTCGATGTGGTTGCCGGGCGCCACGTCATCGCCGAGATCGGCTCCATCCTCGTCGAGGAACCGGTAGCGCGCCCGTCGCATGTCCCCGTGCCGAGCCATCCGGCGCAGCATGACGTGCCCGAGCTCGCCGTAGAACATGTAGAGCTTGATGTCTTGCGGCAGGGAGTCGCCCTGCGGCGGCGCCAACAGCGGCTCGATGAAGAAGGGGCCCTTGACCTTGGGCTGTCGCAGATGGGCGCGCACCTGCTCCTGCGTCATCACCTGCCGCTCCCCCACGACCCGGTAGGCGTCGTGGTCCACCCGTCGCAGCGGGAGGACGCCGCGGCTTGCGGCCCCGCGGTCGGCCTTGAGCACGAACGTCTCCGGTGCCTCAGTCAGGTCCAGGCCGTCGAGCGTCGCCCAGACCCTCAGCACCTCGGGGACGGGAACGCCGTGGCTGCTGGCGAGACGGTAGTTGCGCAGCTTGAAGGGGATCTGTCGCAGCGGGTGACGGCCCTGCGGGTCGAGCCTCTTGAGCTCTCGGGGGCCACGGTTGAGGTCGTGCAACCGGCGGCGAAAGGAGGGCGGGGAGGCCTGGCCGTGAGGCAGGACGTCGACCGGCGCCAGCCCCCTCACGTGCTGGTGCGCCCTCCAGTCGATATGCCGGACGACCCGGGCCCCGAAGCGTGACACGTCGCCCGTGATCCGGGCGCCAAGGTCCTTGTGCATGGGGCTCCTCCGGGTGGCTTGCTCAGGAGTCGAGCCGGACGGCCCCCGGGGCGACCTCGGTGGCGCGCTGGCGCAGCTCGGCCTTGAGGATCTTGCCGGTCGCCGTCTTCGGCAGGTCGGTGACGACGAACTGGGCGGGGCACTTGAAGTGCGCCATGCGCTCGCGGCAGTGCTCGCGCAGCTCCGCCTCGGTCACGCTGGCACCTCGGCGCAGGGTGACGAACGCGACCGGGACCTCGCCCCAGCGCTGGTCCGGACGGGAGACCACGCCGCACTCGGCTACCGCGGGATGCTGCACGACGACCTGCTCCACCTCGACCGTGCTGATGTTCTCGCCTCCCGAGATCACCAGGTCCTTCTTGCGGTCGCGCAGCTCGATCTGGCCGTCCTCGTGCACCACCGCGAGGTCGCCGGAGTGGAACCACCCGCCCGCGAACGCCTCCTCGGTCGCTTCGGGATCGCCCAGATACCCGGTCATCACGACGTTGCCGCGCATGCACACCTCGCCCAGGCTCTGCCCGTCCGCGGGGACCTCACGCCCGTCGCCGTCCAGCACCTGGACCGAGCCGGCCGCCACGTTGGCGAACCCCTGGCGTGCCCGCACCCGGTAGTGGTCCGGGTCGTCCCGGGGATGCAGCTCGCGGTCGGTCACGTTCACCGTGAACGGGCCGTAGGTCTCGGTCAGGCCGTACACATGGTCGACGAAGAACCCGAGGTCCTCCATCCGCTGGATGATCGTGGGCGCGGGTGGTGCTCCGGCCGTCACCAGCCGCACCGGCGCCGGAAGCTCTCTGGCCGCCTCCGACTCAGCCAGCATGGTGAGCACGGTCGGCGCGGCGCACAGGTGTGTGACCTCGCCGGAAGAGCACAGGTCCCAGATCTGCTGCGGGTCGATGCTTGGCACGCACAGGTTCCGCGCCCCCACCGCGACGGTCGCCCACGGGAAGGTCCATCCGTTGCAGTGGAACATCGGCAGGGTCCACAGATAGGTGCTCTCCGCGCTGACCCGGTGGTCCAGCGTCATGGCCAGCGCGTTCAGGTAGGCCCCGCGGTGGTGGTAGACGACGCCCTTGGGGCGGCCGGTGGTTCCCGAGGTGTAGTTCACCGAGATCGAGGCTCGCTCGTCGGCCACGTGCCAGCCCTGGTAGCTCTCGCGACCGGCGGCGACGACCTCATCGAAGGTCTCGTCCAGGACGACCTGCGTCACCTCCGGCCGTTGGGCGACGAGCTCGCGGTACTGCGGCCCGACGAGGGCCACGCGGGCACCGGAGTGCTCGAGGATGTAGCTGACCTCGTGCGGGCCCAGTCGGGTGTTGATGGCCACGAGGTCGGCGCCGGCCATCGGCACGGCGAAGTGCGCCAGCAGCACCGGCTCGCTGTTGTTCGCCAGCACGGCGACCCGCTCCCCCGGTTCGACGCCGAGCGATCGCAGATGTCCAGCCAGCCCCTGGGCGCGGATGAGCCACTCGGCGTAGGTGAAGCCGACCTCGCCGTCGACCACCGCGACGCGTGAGCCGTGGACGCGCGCTGATCGCTCCAGGAAGGACAAGGGGGTCAGAGCCTCGTCGTTGGCGGCCATGGTGAGTGCCTGTGCGGTGCCGTCGGTGGACGGCAGCGGGTCGATCACGGCTTCCCCGTCCTGCGTCCGGTGAACGGCATCTCGGTGACGACGGCCCGGCGCGGTTCGCCGTCGATCACCACCTCGTGCTCGGTTCCGGGATCGGCGTCCTCGGTCGGCAGGATCACCATCCCGATGTTCTGCTGTAGCTGCGGCGAGTGACACGCGGACATCATCCTGCCCAGCGTGCCCCCCTCCCGGACCACCGGGTAGGGGGCCACCATGGTCCCGTCGTTGTACGAGCCCAAGGGTGCACCGTCGATGACCATCCCGACCAGACGCCGCGCGGTACCCTCGGCGCGGATGCGGCGCAACGCCTCGTCGCCGACGAAGCCGCCCTCCTTGTCCAGGGCCACCATCCACGGGTAGCCCAGGCCGACTTCGTACGGGTTGGTCGACAGGTCGACGTCGGCACCGTAGGCGAGCATGCCGCCCTCGATCCGGCGGATGTGACACACACCGCCCACCCCGACCCCGTGCGGCTGCCCGGCGGCGTAGAGACGCCGCCACAGAGCCGGTCCGTACTCGGTGGCCTGGGAGAGATAGACCTCGAAACCCAGCTCGGATGTGTAGCCGGTGCGGGAGACGATGAGGCTCATTTCGTCCAGCGTGTACTCGGCGAAACGGTAGAAGCCGATGTCGCGGATCGACTCGCCGAAGACGTCGGTCATCACGTCTATCGAGCGCGGGCCCTGCACCTGGATGGTGCCCATGTCCGGCTCAGTGAGCGTGACGTCGAGCCCGCTGTTGACCGCGAGCCCCTTGGCCCACAACAGACCGTCGCTGTCGGCGAGGGTGAGCCAGAAGTGGTTCTCACCGAGGCGCAACAGCACCGGGTCGTTGATGATGCCACCCTGCTCGTCGGTGAGGAAGGTGTACTTGCACTGCCCCACCTCGCACTTGCTGAGGTCGCGGGTGACGATGCGGTTGGTGAAGGTGAACGCGTCCGGGCCGGTGATCTCGACCGGACGCTGCACCCCCACATCGGTGAGGTTGACGTTGGTGAGCAGGTTCCAGTACTCGGCGACCGGGTCGCCGAAGTGCCGCGGGATGTACATGTGGTTGTACACGCTGTACATGGCCACCCCGTGCTGACGGACGGCCTCGAAGAAAGGTGACCGCCGGATGCGCGGGTACAGCAGCATCTCCGGCCCCTGCGGGCCTGCAGCCTTCAAGCGGGGCCCCGGCTCACTTGCCCTGCCAGACCGGCTGCCGCTTGTCCAGGAAGGCGGTGATGCCCTCCTGAGCGTCGAGGGCCATCGCGTTGGTCGCCATCGTCTCGGACATGAGGGTATAGGCCTCCGCCTGAGGGACGTCCACCTGGGCGTAGAAGGCCTGCTTGCCCACCCCGATGGTCATCGGGCTCCACTTCGACAGCTTCGACACCAGGTCCCAGACCTCGCCCTCCAGCTCCTCCTGCGGCACGGCCCGGTTGACCAGGCCCCAGTCGACCGCCGTCGCCGCGTCGATGGGCTCCCCGGTGAGGAGCATCTCCATGGCGCGCTTGCGTCCGACGCTGCGGCTGAGCGCCACCATCGGCGTGGAGCAGAACAGCCCGATCCGCACCCCGGGGGTGAGGAAGAGTGTCGTGTCCGCGGCCACCGCCAGGTCGCACGTCGCCACCAGCTGGCAGCCGGCGGCGGCGGCCACCCCGTGGACCTGCGCGATCACCGGCTGGGGGATCTGCTGCACGGCCTGCATCATCTGGGAGCAGACGTCGAAGAGCTCCCGCTGTTCCTCCAGCGAGCGGTCGGTCATCTCCTTCAGGTTGTGCCCCGAGGAGAAGACCTTGCCCTCGCCCTTGATCACGACGACGCGGATCTCGTGGTCCTCGCCGATCTCGAACAGCCGGTCGCGCAGGTCCTGCATCATGGACAACGACAGAGGATTCCGCTGGTCCGGCAGGTTCAGCGTGAGCAGCGCGGCGGTCTCCCGCTTCTCCATCGAGATCTGCGGTTGCGCCTGTGTGGTTTCTTCGTGCTGCGTCGTTGCAGTGACCACTGTCTACTCCCTTGACTGCGGCTCTCCCTCGGTGAGGGGAAAGGGTCTGTGTAACAGCCAGCCTACGTCGGGTCAACCCACCCCTCTGGCTGGCCCCCATGACTCCCCCTAGGCTGGAGCGACACTCGTCGCCGACCAACGGAGGTCACCATGTCAGCCAGGCCAGATGCCACATTCCACGCCTCGCCGAGGCTCGCGATGGAGGCTCCGGCCGAAGGGCTGGCGTACACCCTGATGCTCAGCCCAGACGGCACGGCCCCCGACGGCCTGGCGGTCGTCGACGTCGATCCGGCATCCGACACCTTCGGCAGCATCGTGCACCAGGTCCTCATGCCGAACACCGGCGACGAGTTCCACCACTTCGGCTGGAACGCCTGCTCCTCAGCGCTGTCCCCACTGACCGGGCACGCGTTCCTCGAGCGCCGCTACCTCATCATCCCTGGCATCCGGTCGTCCCGGATCTACGTGATCGACGTCAAGGGAGGCCCCACCGCGGCTCGGCTGCACAAGGTCATCGAGCCGGAGGAGATCTTCGCCAAGACCGGCTACTCGCGGCCCCACACCATCCACTGCGGCCCCGAGGGCATCTACGTCTCGACTCTCGGCGGTGGCGGCGTGGACGGCACCGACGGGCCTCCCGGGGTGTTCATCATGGACTGTGAGACCTTCGAGGTGCTCGGCCGGTGGGAGATCGACCGCGGCCCCCAGGACAAGCACTACGACTTCTGGTGGAACCTCCCCCGCGACTACATGGTCTCCTCCGAGTGGGGCCTACCCCCGCAGTTCGAGAACGGCATCGTCGCCGAGGACCTGCTGAGCAACAAGTACGGTCACCGGCTGCACTTCTGGGACCTGCGGGCCCGGCGCAACGCACAGACCATCGACCTCGGGGAGAACCACCAGATGGCCCTCGAGGTGCGTCCGGCCCACGACCCGGCGCGCGAGTACGGGTTCTGCGGGGTCGTGGTCGACACCCAGACCCTCGAAGGATCGATCTGGACCTGGTGGCGCGAGAACGGCGAGTTCCACGCGACCAAGACCGCGGTGATCCCGCCCGAGCCCGCCTCCGCGGACGACCTCCCGCCGCTGCTGCAGGGCTTCGAGGCGGTGCCACCGCTGGTGACCGATATCGACCTGTCGCTGGATGACCGGTTCTTGTACGTCAGCTGCTGGGGCACCGGCGAGCTGCGCCAGTACGACGTCAGCGACCCGATGAACCCCGTTCTGACCGACTCGGTGCACACCGGCGGCATCACCCGCAAGACCGCGCACCCCTCGGGGGGCGACTACCGCGGCGGGCCCCAGATGGTCGAGATCAGCCGCGACGGTCGGCGGGTCTACTGGACCAACTCCCTCTACTCGACCTGGGACGACCAGTTCTACCCGGACGGAGTGCCGGCGGCGATGGTGAAGGCGGACGTCGGCGCCGAGGGAGGCCTGAGCCTGGACGAGAGCTTCTGGGTGGAGTTCCCCGAGGGCTACCGGGCGCACCAGATCCGGCTCGAGGGCGGAGACTGCTCGACCGACAGCTTCTGCTACCCCTCGGCCTGAGCCCCACCTCCTGCTGAGCATGGGTGAGGCGTCCGGCGTCGCGCTCTGGTCGGCGGTCGTACTCGCCGGCCTCTACCACGGGCTGAACCCGGGTATGGGTTGGCCGCTGGCCGTCTCTGCAGCGCTCATGGAGCGCCGACCCTCGGCCTTGGCGCGGTCGCTGGCCCTGCTCGGGCTGGGTCATTTCCTGGCCATGGCGGTGGTGTTGTTGCCGTTCTCCCTCATCGGGAGCCTGGTGCAGTGGGAGATGACGATCCGCCTGGTCGCTTCGGGTATCGCCGTCGGATATGGCTTGTTCCTGCTGCTGTCCCGGTCGCATCACCCCCGCTACCTGGCCCGGGTGGCCCCGCATCGGCTCGTGTGGTGGTCGTTCCTCGCGGCGACCGCCCACGGCGCCGGACTGATGCTCCTGCCGATCTTCCTGTCCATGAACCAGATGGCCATGGACGGCGACCACGGCGCCATGATGCGGCTCGTCGGCGAGAACGCCGCTCCGGCCGTGTTCGTCGCGCTCGTGCACACCCTGGCCATGGTGGCCGCAGGGGCCCTGCTGGCGGTGCTGGTCTATCGCTGGCTCGGCGTGAAGGCGGTGTCGCGGACGTGGTTCAACCTCGACGTGGTGTGGGCGCTGAGCCTGCTCCTGGTCGGTCTGCTCAGTGCCGCGCAGGCGCTGTGGTGGTGATGCCGCGGAGCACCGGATGGGTTGACCTGAGGCGCCTCTTCGCCAGAATGCCTGCATGGGCATCGGTGGCCGGACGGGAACCCAGGCTGGGGGCATGGGCACCGAGATCCTGCGCTACGCGGCCTTCACCGACCGCGGTCACGGTGGCAACCCGGCTGGTGTGGTGCTGGACGCCCGCGACCTGGGTGAGGCGCAGATGCAGCGCATCGCCGCCGAAGTGGGCTACTCCGAGACCGCGTTCGTCCGGCCCGGCGACACACCGGGCCGCTTCGCGGTCCGGTACTTCAGCCCACGTGCCGAGGTCGAGTTCTGCGGCCATGCCACCGTCGCGACGGCCGTGGCCATGGCCGAACGCGGCGAGCCCGGAGCCGTGCTCTTCGAGACGCCGGTCGGTGAGGTACCCGTGCGGACGCGGCGCGACGAGGCGGGCGAGCTCGTCGGCACTCTGACCTCAGCCCCGACCCATACCCGCCCTGTTGACCCCGAGGTGCTGGACGCGGCGCTGACCGCTCTGCGTTGGAGCGGCGACGACCTCGGCACCGACTTCCCGGCTCACGTGGGCTTCGCAGGCAACGAGCACCTGCTGCTCGCTGCGGGGTCCCGGGAGCGTCTGGCGCGACTCGACTACGACTTCGACGCGCTTGGGGCCCTGATGCAGGCCGAAGGGTGGACCACGGTCCACCTGTTCTGGCGCGAGAGCCCGACCGTCTTCCACGCCCGCGACCCGTTCCCCCCTGGTGGCGTCGTGGAGGACCCGGCCACGGGCGCTGCTGCCGCGGCCTTCGGTGGGTACCTGCGTGCCCTCGCCCTCGTCGACGGCGAGCCGGAGGTCACGGTGCACCAGGGAGTCGACATGGGCCGCCCGAGCCTGCTGCAGGTCGACCTGTCCACCCCGCACGGGCGCATCGCGGTCACCGGCGCCGCCAACGTCATCCGCTGACCGATGCAGCCCGCGGGTCACTGGTACGGCAAGCCGGAGAGGGGCTTCCGCCGTCTGGGCACCAGTCTGGAACCGCTCGTCGCCGACCTCGGCCGACGGCGTACTCCCCTCGACCGGTTCTTCGTGTGCAGCGCGGGGGAGGTCCCACCCGTCGATCCGGCCAGCTGGCGCCTGCGGGTCGACGGCGACGCCGCCGCCACACCGGTCGAGGTCTCGCTGAACGATCTGCGGGCCCTTGAGCAGGTCAGCGTCGACGCCTGGCTCGAGTGCGCCGGGAACGGGCGAGGGTTGTTCGCGGCGGTGGGCGGGCTGACGATCTCCGCCGCACCGAAGAACACGCCGTGGTTTCTCGGCGGTCTGGGCCTGGCCACCTGGACCGGCCCCAGGCTGTCCTCCGTCCTCGAGCTCGCCTCACCCACCGACGGGGCCGGATACGTAGGACCCGTGGGGCTCGACCACGACAACAGCGAGGGTGAGACCGTGCGGATGTCGCTGCCGTGGGAGAAGGCGCTGCACCCCGACACGATCGTCGCGCTGACCATGAACGGGGCCGACCTCCTGCCTGCCCACGGCGCGCCGGCCCGGTTGCTCGTCCCCGGATGGGTGGGCGCCTACTCCGTCAAGTGGCTCGAGCGCCTCGAGCTGGCCACCACCTGGGTGGACTCTTTCCGCGCGAACGAGTACTACGTGCTGAGGGACGAAGCCGGCCGCGTCACCGGGCCCGCCACCGCACATCCGGTCAAGAGCCAGCTGTGTCTGGGCTGGCCGGCCGCGGTCGACTCCGGACCGCTGGAGGTGCACGGCTACGCCAGATCGGGTCAGGCACCGATCGCGGCCGTCGACTGGGCACTCGACGACGGCCCGTGGCAGTCGGCTGAGCTGCTGGACGACCTCGGGCCCTGGGCGTGGCGGCCGTTCAAGCTTCACGTCGGGTTGCCTGCGGGCCCCCACACCATCCGCACCCGGGCACGGGACGAAGCGGGCAACCTGCAACCCCTCCGGCAGGCCCCGCACCGGGACGGCGTGTTGTGGAACGCCGTGATCCCCCACCCGGTCACCGCAACCTGAGTCACCGCGGCTGACACGATGGCGGCATGCGTGCCGTGGTGATCGATGCCGCTCATGCCGTGCCCCGGGTGCGTGAGGTGCCCGAGCCCGCAGCTCCCGCAGACGGCGTGGTCGTGCGCGTCGAGGCGACCGGGATGTGCCGCAGCGACTGGCACGTCTGGGCCGGGCACGACGAGAACACCTTCCCGCAGGTGCCCGGACACGAGCTGGCCGGGGTCGTGGCCGAGGTCGGTCCGCTGGTCGCGAAGTGGCAGGCCGGCGACCGGGTCACGGTCCCCTTCGTCTCCGGATGTGGCCGGTGCGAGTGGTGCCGGGACGGAGAGGCCCAGGTATGCCCACACCAGCGGCAGCCCGGGGTCACCGACCCGGGTTCCTTCGCCGAGTTGGTCGCCTTGCACGCCGCCGACACCAACCTGGTGGCCATGCCCGACGCCATCGACGCCCGCGCCGCCGCCAGCCTGGGCTGCCGCTTCGCCACGGCCTACCGGGCACTGGTCGCCCGAGCACGCGTCGCGCCCGGCGAATGGGTAGGGGTGATCGGTGCCGGCGGCGTCGGGCTCAGCGCGATCATGATCGCTCACTGCATCGGCGCCCGGGTCGTCGCCGTCGACCGGAACCCCCAAGCCCTGCGTGCCGCTGCCGCCGTGGGCGCCGAGCACACCCTGGACGCGAACGGCACCGACATCCCGTTCGCCGTCCACGACCTCACCGGTGGCGGGGCCCACGTCAGCGTCGACGCCGTCGGCACCGAACAGACCTGCGCCGACGCGATGCTCAGCCTGCGCCGCCGGGGAAGGCACGTGCAGGTGGGGCTTCTCCCGCCCACGCATGGGCACCCGAGGGTGCCGATGGCGCCGGTGATCGCGCGGGAGCTGGACGTCCTGGGCAGCCACGGCATGGCCGCGAACGACTACCCGGAGCTGCTCCGGCTCATCGAGCACGGCCGCCTGAGGCCCCAGCGGCTCATCGAGCGCACCATCGGTCTCGAGCAGGCCGCAGCGCTCCTGCCGACCTTCGACCAGACTCCGGTGGCCGGGATGACGATGGTCGACCCCACGGCCTAGACCCGCGCCCGCACCACGGGCTGCTCGGACTAGCCCAGCAGCGAGCGTGACCTCTGGTCGAGGCCGAGCGTGCCGTAGGGGTGGTCCGGCGGAGCCGGGTCGCTGGCCTCATCGAGGGTGCGCGTCGCGTCGGTGTCCAGGTGCAGGTCGGCGGCGGCGAGATTGGCCTCCAGCTGCTCGGTGGTGCGCGCGCCCAGGATGACCGACACGACCGCCGGCCGGTCCACCAGCCACGCCAGAGCTACCTGCGCCATCGGCACTCCGTAGCCCTCGGCCACGGAGCGGACGGCATCGACGACGTCCCAGGTGCGCTGCGCCGCCGAGCGCGTGGCGTAGGCCTCCATGCCGCGCTCGGGGTCCTCGCCCAACCTCGTCTGGCCCGTCGGTCGCTCCTGCCTCGAGTACTTCCCCGTGAGCCACCCGCCACCCAACGGCGACCAGGGGAGCAACCCGAGACCAGCGTCCTGGCACGAGGGCACGATCTCGTACTCGAGCTCGCGGGTGAGCAGGTTGTACTGCGGCTGCAGGGTCACCGGGACACTGCACCCGTGTGCGCGGGCGAGACCGACGGCCTTCTGCACCTGCCAACCGGTGAAGTTGGAGAGCCCGACGTAGCGCACCTTGCCAGCACGGACGAACCCGTCCAGCGTGGCCAGCGTCTCCTCCAGCGGAGTCAGCGGGTCCCAGGCGTGCACCTGGTAGAGGTCGACCGTCTCCACGTCGAGGCGGCGCAACGAGGCGTCGAGGGCACGTTGCAGGTGACGCCGGGACAGTCCCACGTCGTTGCGGTCCTGGCCCATGGGAAACCGGCCCTTGGTGGCGAGGACCACCCGGTCACGCACGTCGGGTGCCGCCTTCGCCAGCCACCGACCCACGATCTCCTCCGAGATGCCGGTGGAGTAGACGTCCGCCGTGTCGACCACGGTGCCGCCGGCCTCCAGGAAGGTGTCGAGCTGGTGGTGCGACCCCCTCTCGTCGGTCTCGCTGCCGAAGGTCATCGTGCCCAGGGTGAAGGTGGAGACGGCGCATCCGCTGGCGCCTAAGGTCCGGTAGTCCATAGCCACCATCCTGCGTCACGGCCCCCACATTCACGAGGTGTGGTCCGGACTCGTACCTCATCGGCTTCTGCACTGGCGCCGGCCGCCGACCTCTGCCTCGCCCCGCCGCCCGTGAAGGGCGGTCTGTCGGTGCCGGGCGATAGAATCGAACACATGTTCGCATCGGCACCGGCTGAGACAGGGCCAGTCCCCGGGGGAACGGGCCGCGCGGCGCTCATGGGTCCGACCCTGAGGGAGGCGCTCGCCCAGGTGCGTGACGCCATGAGCGATGCAGAGCCGCTGGCTCGCGACAGCCATCGCGTGCCCAACGGTGACGTCGGCCCGGTCCTTCGCGAGCTCAACGAGGCCCACGCCCAGCTGGAGCGGCTGACCGTCGTGGTGCTGGCCGACGCGTTGCACCGCGGGCTGCATACCGACACCGGGCTGTCGGCCTACGACTGGGTTTCGGCGCGCTGTCCCTGGCTGTCTCGGGCGCAGATCGGGGACCTGGTGACGGTCGCGACCAGTGTGCGGCAGGCGGCGCATGAGCCGATCCGCGAGGCGGTGACCACGGGCCGGCTGCCGGTGCGTCGTGCCGCCCGGCTGGTGCGGTGCCTGCAGCAGGTCCGGTCGGTGACAC
>NZ_DATFMA010000006.1:0-7856 GCF_035267225.1 Ornithinimicrobium sp. | reverse complement strand
CGTGCTCGACCTCGGCTCGGGGTCCGGGGGTGACGTGCTCATCTCGGCGCGCCGCGTCGGCCCGACCGGGCGCGCCATCGGCCTGGACATGACCGCAGAGATGGTCCAGCAGGCGCAGGCCAACGCCGCGCAGACGGGCCTGGAGAACGTCGAGTTCCTCCTGGGCTACCTGGAGGACATCCCGCTGCCCGACGACAGCGTGGACGTGGTGATCTCCAACTGCGTGCTCAACCTGGCCGCCGACAAGGACGTCGTCCTGGCGGAAGCGGCACGGGTCCTCCGGCCGGGGGGACGGCTCGCGTTCTCCGACGTCGTCGCCGACGAGGGCATGGACGAGGCCACGAAGGCAGACATGCAGGCGTGGACGGGATGCATCGCCGGAGCCCTCACCGAGCACGAGATGACGACCGCGCTGAGTGCGGCGGGCTTCACCGGTCTCGAGGTGCGACCGACGCACCGGGTTCACACCCACGCCCGGTCCGCCATCATCCGCGCCCGACGCTAGCCAGGCTGCTGCACCCCGGCGCTACTCCTGCTGCCAGGACTGCTGGGTGCGCGCGATGAGGTCCTGCATCACGGGTTGTATGTCGCCGTCGGAGCCTTGGGCGGCACGCTGTTGCTGAGCCCCGGTGCCGCGTCCCAGCACCGTCTCGGCGAGCCCACCGAGGGTGCTCCGGTCTTCGGAGTCCTCCAGAGACGGCTCGACGAAGGCCAGGGCCGAGGCGACCACATCGGCGGCCGGGGCCAGCTCGCCGCTCTGGGGGTCGACCAGCTCCCCGGCCAAGCCGTAACGGCTCGCCCGCCACATGGACGCCGTCAGCATCTGCGTGCGCCACGACGGCATGGGCCGCCCTTCGGTCGCGTGCTGGGCGAGTGCCTGCACCAGTCCGCGCGCCAGTCCCGCCACCAGGACCGCGTCGTCGATGTCGGTGCAGACGTCGTTGATGCGGATCTCGACCGTGCTCAGCCCCTCGGCCGGGCGCGCGTCGAGGTAGAGCATCCCCCGGTCCAGGGCGGCCCCGCTGGCCAGCACCTGCTCCACTGCGGCCTCGTATGCGGCAGCGTCGCCGAAGGGCTCGCACTGCACGGCCGCCGGCCAGCGGCGCCAGGTCTGATGCCGCCAGCTCGCGTAGCCGGTGTCCTCTCCCGCGCTGAACGGGGAGTTGCTGCTGATCGCGAGGAGCACCGGCAGCCACGGCCGGATCCGGTCGATGACGACCACGGCCTCCTCCCGGTCGGCCACGTCGACGTGCACGTGCATGCCGCACACCACCGCGCTGAGAGCGACCTGCCCGAACTCGGCGACGATCCGCTCGTAGCGGTCGTCCCGGGTCACCTCCCCCGACGGGTCGCTGAGCGGGGAGGAGCCGCTGGCGACGACCACTCCGCCCACCGCCTTGACAGCGGTGCCGGCCATGCGCCGCCCGCGCCGGATCGACTCGGCCAGATCGGTCAGGCTCTCGACCGGCTCGTTCGTGGTCTCGATCTGTTGCTGGTGCAGCTCGGGCTCCACCTCGGGGCCGTCAGGTCGGCTGACCTGCTCCGCCTCGGCCGCGGCGTCAGCAGCGGCTTCGTGCTCGGCGACATCGAGGGCCCGCTGGGTGACCGTGCTGTTCAGACCCGTCTCCGGGTCGACCACCAAGAGCTCTTCTTCGACCCCGATCAGACGCATGAAGCCCATCCTGACCCACAGCCGGGCCCGGCGATACTCGAAAGGCAGGTGGGTCCCGTGCTCGCGACGAACGCGCGGGCACGGGACCCACAGACCGGCTACTCGGCCTTCATGGCGGCGCTGTCGCTCAGGCCGAGCGTCTTCTGCATCTCCTCCAGCGGGATGCCCTTGGTCTCCGGCATCACCTTGAGCACCCAGAGCGTCATCGCGACGCCGCACAGGAAGAAGAACCCGAAGGCCACGCCGCCGCCAGCGGTGGCCGCGATCGCCGGGAAAGACCACGAGATGGCGGCCGCGAAACCCCAGTGGGTCAGCGCACCCCAGGACTGGCCCCGTGCCCGGATGGCGGTGGGGAAGATCTCGGAGATGAACACCCAGATCACCGCCCCCTGGCCGAACGCGTGACCGCCCACGAAGAGCATGAGCATGACGACGACGACACCACCGGTGAGACCGCTGAAGTTGCCTCCGTAGACGAAGAACATCGTCGACAGGGTGCCGAGGGTGACGAGATAGAACCCAGCACACACCTTCATCAGGAACTTGCGCCCGACCTTGTCGATGATGAGCAAGGCAGCCACGGTGGCGATGAGGTTGGCGATCCCGACCCCCGCGCTGGACAAGAAGGCTGCGCTCTCGCCGAGCCCTGCGTCCTGCATGATCGTCGGCGCGTAGTAGAGCACCGCGTTGATGCCGGAGAGCTGGTTGAAGGCGGCGATCGCGAAGGCCAACAGGATGACCTTGCGGTGCCCACTGGTGAAGAAGGGCACGTTGGGCCCTTCTTCCTCCTCCCGCAGCGCCTCCTCGATCTCCTCGCGCTGGAAGCGCGCCTCCTCCTCGTCGGCGGACAGCCGGCTGATGATCTCCCGCGCCTCGTCGTTCCGGCCCATGGCCATCAGCCAGCGCGGGCTCTCCGGCACCAGGAACAGCAGCAGGAAGAAGACGAGGGCCGGCACGGCCTCGACGCCGAACATCCAGCGCCAGGCCGTCTCGTCGGGGAACAGGCCGAGGATCGCGAAGTTGGACAGGTAGGCGACCAGGATGCCGATGACGATGTTGAACTGGAACAAGCCGACGAGCCGTCCGCGGTGTTTCGGGGGCGCGACTTCGGCGTTGTAGATCGGCGCCACCGCTGTCGCTGCGCCGACCCCGAGGCCGCCGAGGAAGCGGAAGATCATGAAGACGATCCAGTCGGTGGCCAGGGCGCTGCCCAGGGCCGAGATGATGTAGAGGATGCCGATGACGAACAGCACGGGTTTGCGCCCGTAGACGTCGGCCGGCTTCCCCAGGCCGGCGACCGCGGCGCCGATGACGGTCCCGATCAGGGCCGTGGTCACGGTGAACCCGAGCCAGAAGCCGTTGAGGTCGAACACCCTCTCGAGGTCGGTCGTCGTGCCCGAGATCACCGCCGTGTCGAACCCGAATAAGAGCCCCCCGAGGGCGGCGATGATGGCACTGCGCAGGACCAGTGGCTGCATAGGAGCTCCTTTGCTCGAGATCGACGCGTCATCATTGCAGGTGGCGGCGGCACTTGCTAGAGGGACACCGGGATCTGACGCGCTGTGGGCCGAGCGGGTCGGTGCTACGTTGCCAGAGTCGACACCACGGAGTGGAAGGCACGGCGATGAGCGCGACGGACGACGCAGTCCAGGAGCAGGACCACGACAGCGACACGGCACCCGGTCGCTCGAAGGCCAAGACGTGGGGCTTTCGGGCTCTGGGCGTGGGCCTGGCGTTGCTGGTCTACGTCGTGCTCGCCGGGGCGGAGCTCAGCGCCGACGCGCGCGTGGTGGCCGCGGTGGCCATCCTGATGGCCACCTGGTGGGTCACGGAGGCTATTCCCCTGTCCGCCACGGCGCTGCTTCCGATCATCCTGCTGCCCTCACTGACCGAGCTCACCATCGACGACGCCACCGTGCCCTACGCCAACCCCATCGTGTTCCTGTTCCTGGGCGGCTTCCTCATCGCCATCGCGATGCAGAAGTGGGATTTGCACCGGCGGATCGCCCTACTGACGCTGCGGCGGGTGGGCACCCACCCCCGGCGGATCATCCTCGGAATGATGATCTCGACGGCCTTCCTGTCGATGTGGGTCTCGAACACGGCGACCACCTTGATGATGCTGCCGATCGCGATCAGCGTGCTCGCGCTGGTCGTCGAGAACGCCTCCCACCAGGGTGAGGACGGCGGCGAAGACCTGCGCAGCCAGATGGAGGAGGGCAAGGGCGTCACCGACGTCGTCGACGATACCGACGTACGCATCTTCGGAGTCGCTCTCGTCCTCTCGATCGCCTGGTCGGCCTCGATCGGCGGCCTGGGCACGCTGCTCGGCAGCCCCCCGAACGCCATCGTCGCCGGCTACATCAGCGACGAGCTCGACAAGGAGGTCGGGTTCCTGGAGTGGATGATGCTGGGCGTGCCGTTGCTGGTGACGTTCCTGATCATCGCCTGGCTGTTGATCACCCGCGTGCTCTACCGCTTCCACATCGATGAGATTCCCGGCGGCCGGGAGATGATCGACAGCGAGATCAGCGAGCTGGGGCCGATGAGCCAGGGCGAGAAGATCGTGCTCGCGGTCTTCGGCGGCGCAGCGTTCCTGTGGATCGTGCCGGGCTTGCTCGCGGGTATCGGCAGCATCGGTGAGGCGCTGCCGTGGCTCGACAGCTTCAACGACACGGTCATCGCCATCAGCGCGGGCATCATCCTTTTCCTTTTGCCCGGGGACAAAGAGGGCCGGATGGCGCTGGAGTGGGAGGACGCCGAGAAGGGCCTGCCCTGGGGGGTGCTGCTCCTGTTCGGTGGGGGCCTCAGCCTGGCCGCAGCCGTGGCCGCGACCGGTCTGGACGAGTGGTTCGGCGAGCAGGTCAGCGGCTTGGAGGCCTTGCCCATCGTCCTGCTGCTCGCTGCGGTGGTGACGATCGTGCTTCTGCTCACCGAGATGACGAGCAACACCGCGACGGCGGCAACGTTCATCCCCGTTCTGGGTGGCGTGGCCATCGGCATCGGGGTCGACCCGACCACCCTGCTCATTCCTGCCGCCCTCGCCGCGACCTGTGCCTTCATGCTCCCCGTCGGCACCCCGCCGAACGCCATCGTCTTCGGCTCCGGCGCGGTCACCATCGGCGAGATGGCGCGTGGCGGTGCCGTCCTCAACGTGGTAGGAATCCTCCTGGTCACCATGTTCGCGGTGGTCATCGGCCCCTTCGCCCTCGGCTTCGTGATCTAGCCCGGCCGTCCGGCTCAGCACAGGCTGCACCATGACGCAGCCTGTCTCCAGGGCGTATGCTGCGCCTGCACCCGATCGTCGAAGTCCGGTCCATCCCGGCACTGACCCGCAACGGTAAAGCCGCCTCTCGCGAGGCGGACGAGTCCGGTCGCACGCATCGAGCTGCGGACCACACACCCTCGAGGACACAGGGTTGGTCTGGCCGACATCGCACTGTCGTTCGGGCACATCTTCCTCGACCGACAGGAGGCATCGATGACTCTTTTCCCCCGGTTCGCCACGCGCCGGAGCCCGCTGGCATCGCTCGCGCTGGCGGTCACGCTCGCCGTGAGCCTGACCGCCTGCTCCGACGACGGCGGGGGCTCGTCCTCGGACGGCGAAGCCGCCGAGAACGAGAACAGCGAGAACGAGAACAGCGAGAACCAGAACAGCGCCGAAGGCGACTTCCCGGTCACCATCTCCTCGGACGCCGGGGAGTTCACCCTGCAGGAGCCGCCGGAGCGCATCGTCTCGCTCTCACCGTCGGCGACGGAGATCCTGTTCGCGATCGGCGCCGGTGAGCAGGTGGTCGCGGTCGATGAGCAGTCCACCTACCCCGAGGAAGCCCCGGTCACGGACCTGTCCGGCTTCGAGCCCAATGTCGAGGCGGTCACCGGCTACGAGCCGGACCTCGTGGTCATCTCCAACGACGCCAACGACCTCGTCGCCTCGCTGACCGAGCTCGACATCCCCGTGCTCGTCAACCCCGCACCCGCGGACATCGAGAGCGGCTACGCCGGGATGGCCGAGCTCGGCATCGCGACGGGACACGTGGACGAGACGGCCGAAGAGATCTCCCGCATCCGCTCCGAGGTCGAGTCGGCGCTGGAGGAGGGCCCTCAGGAGCCGGTCCGGGTGTATCACGAGATCGACGACACCTTCTACTCGGCGAGCTCCAACGGCTTCATCGGCTCGGTCTACGCCGAGCTCGGAGCGACCAACATCGCCGACGAGGCGGACACCGACGGCACCGGGTTTCCCCAGCTCACGGAGGAGGCCGTGATCGAGGCCGACCCGGAGCTGATCGTGATCACCGACCAGGTGGGATACACGCCGCAGGACGTGGCGCAGCGTCCCGGGTGGGATGAGGTGACCGCCGTGCAGGAGGACAACGTCGTCACGGTCGACGCCGACCTCGCCTCCCGCTGGGGGCCCCGGCTGCCCCAGTTCGTCTCGACGGCGGCGGAGGCGATGAGCCAGGCCGCCGGCGTCCCCGCCGGCTGAGGCGAACCGGGTGTCACCGACGATGATCCCGCTCCGCCCGCCCGCCTCTCGTGATGCGAGCGAGCTGAGCGACGCCCAGGAGCTCGAGCGGGCGATCGACCGCTCCTTCGCCGTGCCGGTCTCGGCGCTCGGCGGGGCGGCCCTCATGGTGGTTCTGGTGGCGTTGTTCAGCTCCAGCAGTGGTGCCGCGACCCTGCCGCCGGGCGGGGTGGTGACCACCCTGGTCGACCGCCTACCCGGGGTGTCGGTGGCGACCTCGCTGTCGGAGCGACAGCAGGCGGTCCTGCTGCAGATCCGGCTGCCGCGCATGGTGCTCGGGATGCTCGTCGGCGCTGCGCTGGGCATGGCGGGGGCGGCCTTCCAAGGTGTGTTCCGCAACCCCCTCGCCGACCCGTACCTCCTCGGCGTCTCGGCCGGTGCCGGGTTCGGCGCCGTGCTCGCTCTCGGCTTCGGGCTCGACCTCGGGTGGGGACCGTTCGCCGCAGTGCCCGCGGCGGCCTTCGTCGGGGCCTTGGTCGCGGTGACCGCCTCCGCCCTGGTCGCGCGCGGCTCGTTCTCCTCCCCGGCCACGCTGCTGCTCAGCGGTGTGGCCATGGCCGCCCTCTTCTCGGCGGCGCAGACCTTCGCACTGAGCAAGCTGGACGAGACGCGCGCCCGTGAGGTGCTGTCGTGGCTCTTCGGCCGTCTCGCCACCAGCGGGTGGGACCAGGTCGTCCTGCTGGGGCCCTACGTCGCCGTCTGCGGAGGCATCCTGCTGGCCCACCGACGGCACCTGGACGTGCTGCGTGTCGGGGACGACGAGGCCCGAGCGCTCGGGCTCGACCCCGCCCGCTCCCGCCTGGTCGTCATCATCGCCGCCACCTTGCTGACTGCGGCCGCGGTCTCGGTGAGCGGCCTCATCGCGTTCGTCGGCCTGGTCGTGCCGCACATGGTGCGACTCGTCGCGAGCCACAGCTACCGCGTCATCCTGCCGGTTTCCGCCCTGGTCGGGGCCGCGCTCCTGGCCGGGGTCGACGTCGGCGCCCGTACTCTCGTCGCGCCCGCCGAGCTCCCGGTCGGGGTCATCACCGCGCTGGTGGGCGCCCCGGTCTTCGCCCTCGTGCTCCGTCGTAGCCACGGGAGGGCCTGACGTGGCTCTACGGGCACCCCACCGACCGGTTCGCGCGCCTCATGGCCAGGAGGCACCCGCGCTGTCGATCGAAGGGCTGCACGCCGGGTACCACGGCACCGAGGTGCTGGGCGGGGTGGATCTGGAGGTCGGGCGGGGCGAGTGGCTGGCCGTGATCGGGCCGAACGGGGCGGGCAAGTCGACGTTGTTGCGCGCCGTGGCCGGCCTGGTCGCGCACACGGGGAGGGTCACCGTCACCACAGGTGGCTCGGCGGCGGCGCGCGAGATCTCGCTGGTCCCCCAGTCACCCGTCCTGCCGGAAGGGATGACGGCGGCCGAGTACGTGCTGATCGGTCGCACGGCGCATCTGGGGTGGCTGGCCCGGGAGTCCGGGGCCGACCGTCGCATCGCCGCCCAGGTGCTGGCGAGGCTGGGTCTGCATCGCCTGGCCGGTCGGCCGGTGACCGACTTGTCCGGCGGGGAGGCGCAGCGGGTGGTGCTCGCGCGGGCCCTGGCGCAGCAGGGCTCGGTGATGCTGCTGGACGAGCCGACCACCGCGTTGGACCTGGGCCATCAGGTCGAGGTGC
>NZ_DATFMA010000005.1:0-3718 GCF_035267225.1 Ornithinimicrobium sp. | reverse complement strand
CTGCTCGGTGAGGGAGTACTCCTGGACGACCAGGTTTTCCGACATCTGCCCGGACCCCTCGCTGTTGGGGCTGTGGTCGTAGGGGTACAGGTCCTGCTCGTGCAGTAGGACGGTCTCGTAGTTCGCGACGTCCTCGTACGGGGGAGGACCGATCTGCTGCAGCTCCTCGGCCAGCTCCGGCCGGTCGGTCCGTTCCGCCCAGGCGAGCGTGTCGTCGTAGTAGATCTGGTCGGTCTCCCGCTGGCTCACCATCTGACCGACGCCGACGAACGCGCTGTACTTCTGAGGTGCAGCCTGCGCCGCGAGCACTCCGAGCGTGCTGCCCCACGACTGGCCCACGAGGTAGATGCGGTCCCGGTCGAAGCGCTCGCGGAGGTAGTCGGTGACCTCGAGGGTGTCGTCGACCGACCTGTTCAGGGTGAGGGTGTCAGTGGGGTCCAGCTCCCCGTAGCTGCGGCCGGTGCCGCGCTGGTCCCAGGTGGCCACGACGAAGTGCTCCTCCAGGGCCGGGAGGTGTCGACGCATCGCGCCGACCTCGCTCCCGCCCGGCCCTCCGGCGAGGAAGAGCAACACTGGGTCGTCCCGGTCGTGGCCACGGATCATCAGGCCGAGGTCATGGTGGTTGACGTCGACGGTGTTGAGTTCAGCGACGCTGCCCGGCAGGGGCTCGCCGTCGGGGCCGGTGATGGGCTCGGTTGAGGCGGGCCGGGCCACCACGGCGGTGAGCGCGACCAGCACCAGGCCGGACAGCACCAGCACTGCGGCGCCCGACGCCCGGCCGAGCCGGGAGCCCAGCGCCCTGGCCGGCCCCGGTCGCTCCTGGTGGCGTGTCCAGGCCACGGCCACGGCGGCACCCCACACCATGGGCGTGAGGGCGACGACGGCATGGAACACCCGCCCGGTCAGCAGCGCCCCGATACCGCTCAGGGACAGGTGGATGCGGTCGACCGTCGGCCCGTCCACCGGGATACGAGCGATCTCGAAGACGACGGCGAAGACGAGCGGCGTCGCGAGGAGTGACCACCACGACCGCATGAGCCAACCCGCAGCCAGCCCGAGTGCCAGGCCGACCACCAGGCAAGTCAACGACTCCGCGGTCGAGGCGGGTCCGCGGGGGATCCACCACGCGCCGACCAGTGCCCAGCCGGCTGTCATCAGAAGCACAGCAGCAAGTGCGGACGGAGGCAACCTGCCCGCCCCGGCGACCTCGTGGGCGGGGGCACGCGTCGGCCGGTCACGCAGGTCGGTCCCGGTCATGCTCACTCCTTCCCCGAGGGAAGGGCCCGTGAGAGCGATGGGGTATGAACCCGCCTTCTTCTCACGGGCGGCGCCTCAGCGTCGACCGTGAGCTGCCGGCGGCCCATCTCCTTGGTCCTCATCCCAACGGTGGCTGGGCCCAGTCTCGTCACTGGTCGAGCCCGGCGGCAGGGTCGTTCGACCCGAAGTCCGTGCCTCGCTCAGCGGTCGACCGATGGGCCCTCAGCCACCCGAGTCACCGCAACGGTCCGATCGGCATCGACGGGTCTGGAGACACGAGGGCTGCGGTCACGCTGATCGAGCCGGAGGGCGCATCGCAGCTCGACGGGGGTGCAGCGCATGCTTTCGCTCCCGACCCGAGTGGGCCGGGTGGGGGCGGGGTCATGGTCGTTGCCAGTGGACGCCGTCGGGGCTGGTGGTGGCGGTGAGGTCGTGGTGGTGGACCAGGGTGTGGTGGCGCCCGCACAGCAGGGCCATGTTGGTGATGTCGGTGCGTCCGCCGCGGGAGTACCAGGTGAGGTGGTGGGCGTCACACCATGGGGGTGGGACCGTGCACCCGGGGTAGGTGCAGTGCCGGTCTCGGCGCCACAGGAGCAGGTGTTGGGCGGGGGTGGCTAGGCGGGTGGTGCGGCCGAGGTCGAGGACCTCACCGTGGCTGCCGAGGACGGCGGGGATGATCTGGGCGGTGCACGCGAGCCGGCGCACCGTGGCCGGGGAGAGCACCTCACCGGTCAGGGTTTCTCCCAGGCCCGTGAGCTGCCCGGTGAGCACGTCGAAGGGCATGGTCACCAGGATCCGGGCCTTGGCGGTGGACGGGGCGCCGTCGGGGGCGGCGACACCGCGGCCGAGCATGGTGACCAGCGCGTCGTAGCGGCGTTGGGTCGCCGAGCGGGGGTCGGGGCCGTCCGCATCCGGGGAGGGCGCCGCGAGGGGGCTGGTGAGCACCGACCGGATGAACGCGGCCCCTTCGGGTTCGGCGGTGATGATGAACCGGGTCAGGGACCCGTCGGCCAGCGAAGACTCGTGCACCCCGCGCAGGTCGCGCTGGCTCTGGGCCCGGGCCTCGTGCTCGGACTCGGACAGCGCGAGGCCGAGCAGGTGGTCGGTGAGCCGTTTGAGGTCGGCGTCCCGGTGGCGCAGGTCCGCAGCCACGGGCAGCAACGTGTCCACGTACTCGGCGTAGGTCTCCTGCGGTGTCACCGCCTTGACTTGCTGCAGGCAGCGCAGCAACCGGGCGGCACGCCGCACCGGCAACCGGCCCGAGGTCACCGCCTCACCGACCGGCTCGTGCCCCGCGTCCTGCATGCTGGTCGCGACCGTCACGAGGTCACCGACCTGGGCCCGGGACAGCCACGGGCACCGCGCCGAGGCCCAGTCGTACGCCGACAGCCCGGTGTCGGTGTGCAGGCCCCGGTGCAGCGCCTCGGCCAGGACGGTGACGGTGAGCCGCTCGAGCTGGGCGTGGGCCTGGTTGATCTCACCCAGCGCGGGGCTGAGGTCACCGTTAGGCACCCGGTGACCCTCTGCGGCCACCGGCTCGGCCGCGCTCATCGCGGTACGTACCCTGGCCAGAGCCTCCGGCAACGTCGGACCCGCCACCGCCCCCACCGGCGGCCCACCGCTCATCGGCGCCCCCGGCGCGGCGTCAGCCACCGGGGCGGCGTCGACCTGGGCCTCCGCCTTGAGAACTCCGAACATGTGTTCGATACTATGCGGCACCACCGACAGAGGTCAGTGACGCCGACCACCGTCCACACGGCCGCTCTCGTAGGCCCAGATCACGATCTCCACGCGGTTGCGAGCGGTGAGCTTGCTCATGAGCGCACCGATGTGGGTCTTCACCGTGCTGAGGGAGAGGTAGAGCTCGTCGGCGATCTCGGCGTTGGTCCGGCCGGCGGCCACAAGGTCGAGGACGGCCTCTTCGCGCGGTGAGAGCGGGTCGACGGGCTCCGGCACGGCCGGGGAGCGCGAGGAGGCGAAGGTCGCCAACAGCCGCGCGGTCACCGCGGGCGCGATGATGGCGTCCCCCTGCGCCGCGGACCTGACGGCACGAGCCAACAGGTCGGGGTCGGCGTCTTTGAGCAGAAAGCCGCGGGCGCCTGCTCGCAAGGCGTCGTAGACGTACTCGTCCTGGTCGAAGGTCGTAATGACGATGACGGACACGGGGTCCTCGACGTCAGGCCCCGCGACCCGGCGGGTGGCTTCGATGCCGTCGAGGTTCGGCATGCGGATGTCGAACAGACAGACGTCGGGATGTAGCGAACGGGTCAGGGCCACGGCCTCCAGCCCGTCGCGCGCCTGGCCCACCACGGCGATCGAGGATTCGGCATCGAGGATCGTGGCGAGCCCGACACGGACCATGTCCTGGTCGTCCGCGATGAGCACCCGCACCGGGGCCGTCATCGGCCCATCCGTGCGGGGCTGGTGGTGGCCGGGATCCTGGCCTTGACGGTCCAGCCAC
>NZ_DATFMA010000004.1:0-30381 GCF_035267225.1 Ornithinimicrobium sp. | reverse complement strand
AGCGACCACGTCGGTGTCCACCGGCAGAAGGACGGTCGCTACTTCGTCGGCGCCGCCCCCACCGTCGGCCGGGTCAGCGGGAGCATCCTGACGAGGCTGGCCGACATCATGGCCTCGGCCGGGTCGGACCGGTTGCGCTTCACCCCCCACCAGAAGCTGCTGTTGCTGGACATCCCGGAGCAGCAGGTCGACGCGGTGGTCGAGGCGCTGGAGCCGCTGGGGCTGACGGCCACGCCCAGCCCGTTCCGCCGCTCCACCATGGCGTGCACCGGCATCGAGTTCTGCAAGCTGGCCATCGTCGAGACCAAGGCCACCGCCGCCCAGACCATCACCGAGCTGGAGAACAGGCTGGCCGACCTGGCCGACTCGATCCCGCCGCTGTCCTTGCACGTCAACGGCTGCCCCAACTCCTGCGCGCGCATCCAGACCGCGGACATCGGCCTCAAGGGGCAGATCATCACCGTGGACGGCGAGCAGGTCCCCGGCTTCCAGGTCCACCTCGGCGGCGGGCTGGCCAGCGCGGACCGTTCGGAGCCCGAGCTGGGTCGCACCGTGCGCGGTGTCAAGGTCAGTGCGGCCGCGTTACCCGACTATGTGGAGCGAATTGTGCGAACCTATGCCGAGCAGCGGGGCCCGGGGGAGACGTTTGCCACCTGGGCCCACCGCGCCGAAGAGAGGGTTTTGACATGAGCACGGGTCACTCGGGGAAGTCCGCCGCCGCACGCTCGCGCGCCTGGGCCGAGAAGGCGGGGCACGAGATGATGGACGCCAGCGCGACGGATGTCCTGGCGTGGGCGTTCGCCGAGTTCGGCTCCGGGCTCGCCGTCGCCAGCAGCATGGCCGACGCCGTGCTGCCACACCTGGCCTCCCAGGTGTTCGCCGACACCGTGCCCGCCGAGCAGCAGGGCGGCGGCCCGCACATCCTCTTCCTCGACACCGGCTACCACTTCGCCGAGACGCTGGCCACCCGTGACGAGGTCGCTCGCCGGCTCCCGGTCACCGTGCGCAGCATCACCCCGCGTCTGAGCGTGGCCGACCAGGACCTCGTGCACGGCCAGGACCTGTTCAACACCGACCCGGGCGCGTGCTGCCACATGCGCAAGGTCGAACCGCTCAGCCGAGCACTGCGCGGCTACCGGGCGTGGGCCTCGGGGCTGCGCCGCAGCGACAGCCCCAGCCGGGCCGACACCCCTCTGGTCAGCTGGGACCCGCGCCACCAGCTCGTCAAGATCAACCCCATCGCGGCGTGGAGCGACGAGCAGGTCGAGGCCTACATCGCCGAGCACGATGTGCCGGTCAACCCGCTTCTGAAGCAGGGGTACACCTCCATCGGCTGTGGCCCGTGCACGCTGCGCCCCCTGTTCGGCGCCGACCCGCGCTCGGGGCGGTGGGCCGGGACCACCAAGACCGAGTGCGGGTTACACCCATGACCGGCACCGGCTGGGTGGCCCTGGTCGGAGGGGGCCCCGGCAGCGACGGCCTCATCACCGCGCGTGGCGCACAGCTGCTCGAGATGGCCGACGTCGTCGTGGTGGACCGCCTCGCCCCCCGCGGCCTGACCCGGGACCTCGGCCCGGATGTCGAGGTGATCGACGTGGGCAAGGAGGTCGGAGCGCACGCCATCCCGCAGGCGCGGATCAACGAGATCCTCATCGACAAGGCCCGGCAGGGTCGCGGGGTGGTCCGGCTCAAAGGCGGCGACCCCTACGTGCTGGGACGCGGGATGGAGGAGCACCAGGCTTGTCACCGGGCCGGTATCCCCGTCGAGGTGGTCTCCGGCGTCACCAGCGCCATCGCGGTCCCCGCCGCCGCCGGGATCCCGTTGACCCACCGTGGGGCTGCGCGCGGGTTCACCGTGCTGACCGGTCACGACACCGTCACCGACGTGCCCACCGGCGCGGACCACACGCTGGTGCTGCTCATGGGCGTGGCGCGGCTGGACCGCACCATGCAGGCCCTGACCGAGGCAGGCCGGGAGCCGGACTGCCCGGTCGCCATCGTCGAGCGCGGCCTGCTGCCCGGTCAGCGCACCACCGTCGGCTCGGTGGCCGACATCGCGCGTCGTGCCGCCACCGCACGGGTCAGCGCACCGGCGGTCATCGTCGTGGGCGACGTGGTCCGGCTCTGCCCCGCGTGGTCGGACGCCTACGGTGGCGCACAGCCGGCCGAGGGTCGCATGACGGCGGTGGCGTCTCCGGCATGAGCACGCCGCGCCCGCTGGTGCTCCTGGCGCACGGCACGGCGAACCCGGCAGGTCGCGAGACGGTGTATGCGGTCAGCCGGCTGGTCGCGCGCCGACTGCCCAAGGTCGATCTCACCGTCGGGTTCGTGGATGTGTGCTCACCGGGGCCCGAGGTCGTGCTCCCGCCGCACCCGGACGCCGTGGTGGTGCCCTACCTGCTGACCAGCGGCTACCACGTCCACCACGACATCCCCGAGGCCATCGCCCGCTACGCGCCGGATGCCGTGCAGACTCCCGCCTTGGGCCTGGCCGGCCAGGTCATCGACGTCGCCGCCCGTCGCCACCGAGAGAGCCTGCCCCCCGCTCGTGCGCAGGTCGACGCGGCAGTCCTCACCGGCGCCGGCTCCTCGGACCCGCGCGCCCGCCAGGAGGTGCTGTGCAGCGCGAGCGTGCTGGCCGCCTGCCTGGCCCTGCCGGTGCGAGCAGGCTTCCTCAGCGGGCCTGGGCCACGGGGCGCCGAGGTGGTCCAGGACCTGCGTCGCGAGGGCGCCGCATGCGTCGCGGCGATCTCGTTCCTGCTGGCGCCGGGGTTCTTCCACGGCAAGGCGAAGCAGATCGGTGCCGACGTCGTCAGCGCCCCGCTGGGTGTGCACGCGGGTCTGGCCGACCTCGTGGTGGCTCGCTACCGACGGGGTTGCGTGGGTCCCTCGCCGTCGTCCGACGCGTCGTCGGCGTCGGACGCGGGACGGGGCGAAGGGAAGCTGTCAGGTCGGTACTGAGGGCCGTCGCCGGGCTTCCTCAGGTGCGGCGGGATGGCTCCGGGCGGAATCTGCTCCGGCGGGTGCTCGGTCTCGTCGGTCGGCGGCCGGTCGCCGTCGTTGCGGCCCTTCTCGGAGTAGTTGGCCTGGTTGTGCAAGGCCTCCATCCTCCAGCGGGCACGCGCTCCGCCATCGAGCAGCAGCACGACGCCGCGCCGCATGGTCGCTCCGTAGTCGTCGAGCTTGAAGGAGCGCCACGGCTTCTTCTCCCGCGGGGGCGTCACCAGACGCCCCAGCGTCAGCAACACGACGACAGTCAACGCCACGAAGCTGAGGAAGGTGGTCATACGCCCAGCATGACAGGCGAGACTGGGAGCTCAGCCCTAGGACTGCATCGGCTTCGGCAGGTGACCGGTCGACTTCTTGTACACAGCGGCTGCCTCGCGGTTGGCGACCATCCGGCTCAGACCGACGATGGCCCCGGAGAGCAGCGCGAACCCGACCGCCTCCAGCCACGCCGTGTCGGGGTCCTCCGGGTTCTTGGGCGGCTCGTCACCGCGGATGAACTTCCAGGTGGCCTCGGTCAGGTTGCGCGCCACCATGCTCGCCCCGATGGCCGAGCCCAGGGCCATGACCTTCCATACCGCGTCTCCCATGCGGCTAGCCTGCCACACTGCGGCGCGCGGGGCTGCTCGGCCGAGGGTTCGTCTCCGGTGGTCGCGTGCTCTAGGGTGGTCGGTACACGACAGGGGAGCGCGAACGCGCTGAGAGTGCGGCACCGAGCCGCAGACCCTCGAACCTGATCCGGCTAGCACCGGTGGAGGAAGTCGAGTCTCCCTGGCCACGCGCCAGAACCCCTCCGCAGCCCAGGAGGATGTCATGCACCCCACACCCCCGCGTCGCGCCACGACTCGCCCTGCGCGGTTCCGACGGTACGCCGTGCCGCTGTCCACCCTCACGGTGCTGAGCCTCGCCGGTTGCACCCTCACCGGAGGCGACGACGAGTCCTCCACCGGCGACGAGTCATCGTCCAGCTCGCAGTCGGCCGGCGGCGAAGTGGTCCTGGTCACCCATGACTCCTTCAACCTGCCGGATGAGGTCGTCAGCGGCTTCACCGACGAGACCGGGTACGAGCTGACCGTGCTGCCCTCCGGCGATGCGGGGGAGATGACCAACACCCTCGCGCTGACCGAGGGCAGCCCGCTCGGGGACGCGGTCTTCGGGATCGACAACACGTTCGCCTCCCGCGCGGTGGAGGAGGAGATCCTCGCCCCGTACAGCCCCGACCAGCTTCCCGAGGGCGCGCCGGAGCGCGCGCTGCCCGGCGACCTCGCCGACTACCTGACGCCGGTCGACTTCGGGGACGTCTGCGTCAACATCGACCGCACCTGGTTCGAGCGCGAAGGCGTCACCGAGCCCGAGAGCCTGGCCGACCTGACCGAGCCGGAGTACGAGGGCCTGTTCGTCACCCCGGGTGCCAGCACCTCCAGCCCCGGCCTGGCCTTCCTGCTGGCCACGATCGCCGAGTTCGGGCAGGACGGGTGGCAGCAGTACTGGTCCGACCTGGTCGACAACGACGTGCGCGTGGTCAGCGGCTGGGAGGACGCCTACACCGTCGACTTCACCGCCGGAGGCGGCGACGGCGATCGGCCGATCGTCGTGTCATACGCCTCGTCGCCGCCGTTCACCATCGGCGACGACGGAGAGCCGACCACCACGGCGCTGATGGACACCTGCTTCGGCCAGGTCGAGTACGCCGGGGTGCTGGAGGGGGCCGAGAACGAGGAGGGTGCCCGCGCCGCGGTCGACTACCTGCTCAGCGACACCGTGCAGGCGGCCCTGCCGGAGTCGATGTACGTCTTCCCGGTGGCCACGCAGACCGAGCTGCCCCAGGAGTGGGAGGAGCACGCCGAGGTGGCCGAGGACCCGTTGGAGATCCCGGCCGACCAGGTCGAGGCCAACCGCGAGCAGTGGGTCAACCAGTGGGCCGACATCGCCACCGGATGAGAGCGTGACCGCCACGCAGGCTCCGCCGCCGGTGCGCGGCGAGCCGGACGACCAGGTGCAGCCGCGGCGCGCCGATGTGCTCGCCCCGCGCCTCGTGCTGGGGGCGCTGGCCATGCTGCCGCTCGTCTTCGTGGCCGTCTTCTTCATGGTGCCGCTGGGCGGCATGCTCACCCGCGGCTTCTTCCCGGCCGACGCCACCGGGGCCCATCATCTGGACCTGGCCGCGGTGCCGCAGGTGCTCAGTCGGGGTCGCACCCTGGGCGTGCTGTGGTTCACCGTGGCCATGGCCACCGCCGGGACCGTGTGCTCGGTCGCGCTCGGCGTGCCCGTCGCGTTCGCGGTGTACCGCCTGCGGTTTCCGGGGCGCACCGCCGTCCGAGCCGTCGTCATGGCTCCGTTCGTGCTGCCGACCGTGGTCGTCGGCGTGATGTTCCGCTCCCTGCTCGCGCCCGGGGGGCCGGCCGGCTTCCTCGGGTGGGACGGTCACTGGGTCTCGATCCTGCTGGCACTGGTGTTCTTCAACCTGGCTGTCGTCGTGCGCACCGTCGGGACGACCTGGCACGGGATGGACCACCGCAGCGCCGACGCGGCTGCGGCCCTGGGGGCGACCGGGTGGCAGGTCTTCCGTACGGTGACGCTGCCCGCTCTCACCCCGGCCATCGTCTCGGCCGCGACGCTGGTGTTCCTCTTCTGCTCGACGAGCTTCGGAGTGGTGCTCACCCTCGGCGGCCTGCGCTACGGGACCATCGAGACCGAGATCTACTTCCTCACCACCCAGTTCTTCGACCTGCAGGCCGCCGCGGTGCTCTCGGTCCTGCAGATCGTGGTCGTGCTGGTCCTGCTCGGCGGAGCCGCTCGGGCCCGAGCGGCCACCCAGTCCTCGTTGCGCCGCGGCCCTGCCGCAGGCTCCGAACGGCCCCCACGGCGCGGCGACCTGCCGGTGCTCCTGGTCTCGGCTGCGGTCGTGGTCGCTGTGGTGACCCCGTTGGCCTCGCTGGTCTGGCGCAGCCTGCACGACGGACAGACGTTCACGCTGCGCTACTACCGGCTGCTCGGCGACCCCGACGCCAGCCCGGCCCTGCGGGTCAGTGTCACCGAGGCCGTGGCCAACTCCCTCCGCACCGCGCTCGACGCCACCGTGCTGGCCGTGGTGCTCGGGCTCATGGTCTCGATCCTGGTGACCCGGCGCCCGCGACGTGCTCGGGAGCGGCGGCTGCTCGCCGGGATGGACGCCTTGTTCATGCTGCCGCTGGGGGTCTCCGCGGTGACCGTGGGCTTCGGCTTCCTCATCACCCTGGACACGCCACCGCTGGATCTGCGCAGCTCACCGGTCCTGGTGCCGATCGCCCAGGCCACCGTGGCGCTCCCCCTGGTCGTGCGTACGTTGACCCCGGTGCTGTCGGGGGTGGACGCGCGGCTGGGCCAGGCCGCAGCGGCGCTCGGGGCCGGGCCCCTGCGCGCGGCATGGACGGTCGAGGCCCCGGTGCTGGCCCGCCCGGTGCTGGCTGCCGTGGGGTTCGCCTTCGCGGTGTCCCTCGGCGAGTTCGGCGCGACCAGCTTCCTGGCGCGCCCCGAGCGGCCTACCGTCCCCGTGCTCATCTACGACCTCATCTCCTCACCGGGAGCCGACAACGCCGGTATGGCCCTGGCCGCCAGTGTGGTGCTCGCGGTGCTGACGACCACGGTCATCACGTCGGTCGAGCGCTTGCGCTCGCTCGAGACCGGAGGGCTCTGAACATGATGGAGCTGCGCGACCTCACCGTGCGCTTCGGCGGCTTCACCGCGGTAGACCAGGTCGACCTCGACCTCCCGCGGGGACGAGTGCTGGCCGTGCTGGGTCCGTCGGGGTGTGGAAAGTCCACTCTGCTGCGGGCGATCGCGGGGTTGGAGGACCTCGCGGGGGGCTCGGTGTCGTTCGCCGGCCAGGACCTTGCCTCGGTGCCCACCCACCGGCGCGGCTTCGCCCTGATGTTCCAGGACGGCCAGCTGTTCGCGCACCAGAGCGTGGCGGACAACGTCGCCTACCCGCTGCGGCTGCGCTCGGTGCCGCGGGCGCACCGCGACCAGCGGGTGAGCGAGCTGCTGGAGATGGTCGGGCTGTCACGCTCGGGAGCCCAGCGCATCTCGGAGCTCTCCGGCGGTGAACAGCAGCGGGTGGCCTTGGCGCGGGCGCTCGCGGCGCAGCCGCGTTTGTTGCTGCTGGACGAGCCGCTCTCGGCGCTCGACCGCGAGCTGCGGGAGAGGCTCGCCGGTGACGTGCGCGGCATTCTCGCCGAGACCGGCACCACCGCTCTGCTGGTGACGCACGACCACGACGAGGCGTGCGCCATGTCCGACGACCTCGCCGTCATGATGCGGGGAAGGGTCGTCCAGCACGGGCACACCGCGCAGGTCTGGCGGGCGCCGGCCGACGCCGAGGTGGCTCGGTTCCTGGGATACACCACGGTCCTGTGGGGAGAGCCGGCAGGGCGCGTCACGGCAGCGGCCGGTGGAGGCGGGCGGCTCGCCTCGGAGGGTCTGGCGCTGCGGCGCTCGGCCCTCCGCGTCGTCCCGACCCTCGAGGCCCGAGGGCCGAGGTCGCTGACGGAGTCGAGGCTGCACGGCCGGGTGGAAGAGGTCGTGATGCTCAGCGACGTCGCCACCGTCCGGCTGTCGATCGAGGGAGTGGGCCCCGCCACCGCCGTGGCGCCGCGCTCGCGCCCCCCGCAGGTCGGCGACGACGTCGCGGTGACGGTCGACCCCGAAGGCATTGCTCCGCTGCCCGACCTCAGGTCGACCCCGCACCCGCCGGCAGCGGCGGCCGAGGGTTCGGGCACCACGTGAAGGTTCCGCCGCGTCCCGCGTGGTACGACACCAGACCGTGAGGCGCTCCGGGCCCCGTGGTGGCTGCCTGCGAGCCTCGTGACACCCGCAGGACGAGCTGCTCCCCCGGAACGAGGGCCTGGCTGTACATCCGTCCCGGCTGCGGGCAGCCCA
This sequence comes from Ornithinimicrobium sp., assembly GCF_035267225.1. Lineage (GTDB taxonomy): Bacteria > Actinomycetota > Actinomycetes > Actinomycetales > Dermatophilaceae > Ornithinicoccus. Next base: position 22,458 of record NZ_DATFMA010000004.1, on the reverse strand, counting down.
AGGACCCGTCGGGCCAGGTCACCTCGGCGTACCCCACGATGACGATGTCTGCGAGCTCGACCCCGGTGCGGTCGGCGAGATCCTGCATGGCCGCCTGCACGGAGGCACGCGAGCGGACCTCCTCGCTCACCTCGCCGACCGGGAGCCCACCCGAGGTCGGCGGGGAGCCGGTAGGGCTGGTCTCGTCGGGCATGGCGCTCTCCGGTTCAGAGGTGGGGGATGTGGGGGCGGAGGTGGTGCCCGGCTCGGACGCGGACTCCTCGTCCGACGAGCAGCCCGGGACGACGAGCAGTGCCGCCGTCGCTGACCAGATCAGGGCCCGTTGCGGCGTGCCCCAGTACGGACGGGCCATCTCAGCCTCCTCGGTCGACCTGGGTATCTCGTCGCGTCTCGTCCCGTGCCGTATGGACGACGGTGTCGGGGCAAAGGTTCCCTCGCGCTGCATGCAGCGCTGTGCGCGGGGGCCGGGCAGTGTCACTATGGAGCAATGGTGACGGAGTCCGCGGGCGTCGCAGTCAAGCGCAGGCACGGCGAGTTCGACCCCGCTGAGCTCCCCTTGGCCCAGGAGATGGCCAACGTCGTGGAGGCGATGACGGTGGCCTCCGACCTGGTGAGCACGGCGCACATCGTGGCCGAAGCCGCCTGCTCCCTGATTCCCGGTACCCAGCAGGCGAGCGTGTCGTTGGCCCGGCGCGGGGTCGGCATCGACACCATCGCCAGCCACGGCCAGATCCCGCGACAGGCGGACGCCGCCCAGGTCGACACCGGGCAGGGCCCGTGCATCGAAGCCGCCTGGCAGCACCGCCTGGCCCGCCTACCGGACACCCAGACCGACCGCCGCTGGCCGCAGTTCTCGGCCCGTGCCCGGGCCATGGGGGTGGGCAGCATGCTCTCGCTGCAGCTGAGCCTGCCGCAGGAGACCGAGGAGGACCGGATCGGGGCGATCAACTGCTACTCCGAGTCCGCTCACTCGTTCGGCCGGGACTGCGAGACGATCGGGCTGTTCCTGGCGGTGCACGCCTCCGCCGGGATCGGGGCGGCGGAGCGTGAGGAGCAGCTGCGTCACGCGTTGAACAGCCGGGACGTCATCGGGCAGGCCAAGGGCCTGATCATGGCGCAGCAGGGTCTGTCCGCCGACGCCGCGTTCGCGCTCATGGTGCGCCAGGCGCGGGACACCAACACCCGCATGCACGACCTGGCGGTCGGCGTGGTCTCCCGGCACGCGTCCTGAGGAGTCCCACCCGGCGAGCCGGCCGTCCCCGATGTCCGGGCAGCCCACCGGGTGGGGGATGAGGGCCTACCTTCGCCAGGTCGGGTAGGAGCCGTTCAGCTCGTCTTCCACGGTATCGGACAGGGCGGCCGTGCCACCCACGATCGTCACCTCGTCCGGTGAGAGTCGATCCAGCTCGTTCATGACGACGTCCGGCACGTCGTTCTTGGCGCTGAGGGTGAGCGGCTGCTTCAGCAACCCCGACAACGCGGCCGAAGCCAGGGCGTCGGGGAAGGCCTCCCCGGAGGCGACGTAGGTGCCGCCGATGTCGGCTCCGAACTCCTCCGAGATGGCGACGGCCGTCTCCCAGCGGTTGTCCCCCGCCAGGCGGCGGTCAGCGCCCAGATCGTCGTACACGGTCTTCGAGACCGCCCCGGGCCCGCCGAGGACGACCACCTCGGCGGGGTTGAGATAGTCCATTGCCGACCGGGTCACGTCGAGCACCCGGTCGGGGTGGGTGAGCAGGACCGGAACCCCGTCCCTCCCGGCCAGGGCGCCGCCACCGAGGGCATCGGGGAAGGAGCCCTCGTCTCCGCTGGCGATGTAGACGGTGGGCACGTTGGTGCCGGAGCGCCGCGCGATCTTGGCCGACGTGTCGTAGCGGTCGACTCCACCGACCCGTTCCACCGCGCCGTATGCCTCGAGGTCTTCGGCCACGGAGCGCTGCACCACCCCCTCCCCACCCAGAACGACGACCTTGTCGGGGTCCAGGCTCTCCAGCGCGGAGACCGTGGACGAGGGGAGGCGGTCGGCGCGCGTGAGCAGGATGGGCGCGCCGACCTGGCCGGCCGCCTCGCGTGCGCTCGGCTGTGCCGTCGTCGAGGCTGCTGGCGCGCCGGAGAGGGAGTCGGCGAAGGAGAAGCCGTTGGCGACGTAGACGGTGTCGACGCCACCGGGGTACTCCCCGGCGACGAGAGCCGCCGTCTCGAACCGGTTGGTCCCGGCGAGCCGGTCCACCGTGGCACTGCCACCGTCGTCCACGGTGATGGACACCAGGGTCCGGCCCACGCTGGACGTGCCGTTGGAGTAGTTGACGCTGCCCAGGTAGCGCCCGTCGCTCAGGCCCGACCACGATGCGGTCAGGTCCACCTGGGCCGTGGGAGTGACCGTGGTGCTGGACGGGTCGACCTCGAGGTTGCCCCGGTCCCTCGATCCCACCATGAAGCTGTTCACGGGCACCTCAGCCGAGGTCTCGTCGGAGTACAGGGGGACGCCGACAAACCACTCGCCGGGCTCAGGGTCGACCACGGTGACCTCCTCCGTGGAGGAGCCCACGTTCACGCTGAAGTCCACCAGCTCTTGGTCAGGGTTGAACACGTAGAGGTCGGTGTCTTCCGCGCTGACCTCGGCGTCGAACGTGGCGAAGCGGGCGACCTCCGTCCCGTCTGGCACCGTGACCCCCGCGAAAACCGGGCTGGTGTCGCTCGTCACCGTCACGTCGGTGATCTCGGCCGGGACCATGCCGTCGACGTCCGTCTCGAGCGGGCCGGTGTAGCCCGCGGTGAGGGTGTAGTCCCGCGACCCCTGCGCGCCGGTGTCGACGATCTCGTCCGGGGCGTCGACGGCGGCGGGCTGGACGGCGACCTGGCTGGTGACGGTGTTGCCCCCGCCGGTGGGCTCCCACACCACGCTGCCGAAGCTGTAGTCGTCCAGCGGTGCGCTCACCTGCTGGAACGTGACCTCGTAGGTGGCCTCGCCCCCTGCCGGAACGGTGATCTGGGCCGGCTCCACCACCATGCTGACGTCAGGCGGCGCCTGGGATCCGGCAGAGCTGTAGGTCATCTCCTGGTCGGTGACGTTGGTCACGGTCCGGGTCACGGTCTGCGATCCCGCCAGGTCGCCGATCGCGATCGTGGGGTAGTTCAGGTCGCTGGGGTCGGCATCCACGCCGTCGCAATCGCTCGGGTCGCCGATGAGGCTCCACTGGTCGATGGCGCACAGGTACGCGATCCAGTCCCCGGCGCCGGCGTCGTACACCAGCCCCGGCTCGTACGACGGGGCCGGGACGACCTCACCGGATCCGTAGTCCAACGCGGTCGCGTCTCCGTTGCCGCGCTGGATCGGCTCGCCCTCGGAGTTGGTGGTCCGCGCGGTGGTCATCATGGCCGACTTCACGGCCGCGCTGCTCCAGGTGGGTTCGGCCTGCTTGAGCAGCAGGGCGAGCCCGGCGATGTGAGGCGTGGACATCGAGGTCCCGGACAGGCTGCCGAACTCCTCGTTGTACGACGGTGGAGCCACGGCGGCGAGGACGTCGACCCCCGGTGCGGTGATGTCGGGCTTGAGCAGGTCGCCGTCGCCCGCGAGCGCGGGGCCGTAGGAGGAGAAGCCGGCCATCTCCGGGGCGACCACCGGTGCGCTGCGCTGGCCTCCGATGGTGGCGGTCGGGTCGGCGGTGGAGCTCTCGTACGCCTTCACGCTGGCGCCCACGGTGCTGGTGACATGGACGGTCGGCACGGAGTGCAGGTCGGCGTCGACCGACTGGGCAGCGCTGGTGTTGGCGTGCACCATTCCTACGCCTCCCGCCTCGGAGACGGCGGCGCTCTTCTCGACACGGTCGACCTCCCCCCCGCGGTCACAGATGACGATCTTGCCGTCTGCGCCGGCGGCGTCGATCGCGATCTGGTCGCCCTCGGCGTCACCGTCGATGTCGAGCCAGCACTGCGCGGCCTGGCTCTGGCTGGCGTCCTGGGCCGGGATGTCTCCCGCGTAGACGAGGGGCTCAGGACCGAGGCCGGGGCCGACCCCCACCCCCTGGTAGGTGCTGTCGTCACCCAGGGTCAGCGTCTTGTTCACGTTCCGGTCGTGCGTGCTCGCCGCCACCGTGGCGGTCCACGGGGCGTTGTGGGCCACGCTGCCGGCGCCGATGTCGTCGCCACCGTTTCCGGCCGAGGTGGCTACGAAGACACCTGCTGCCGTGGCGGTGAGGAAGGCGACCTCGATCGGGGTTGCCAGGGAGTCCCGGGAGCCGGAGACGGAGTAGTTGATGACGTCGACCCCGTCGGTCACGGCCTCTTCGATCGCCGCCAGGATGTCGACGGTGGAGCCGGTTGCCCGCCCCTGCCCGTCGGACCACAGCGCCTTGTACGCCGCGATGTGCGCTCGAGGCGCCATGCCGCTGCCCTGGCCCAGGTCGACCCCGTTGACCTCCACGTCGGTGTCGACGTTGCCAGCGGCGGTCCCCGCGGTGTGCGAGCCGTGCCCGTGGTGGTCCCGGGGCGATTCGAACTCGAAGCCGGGGATGTCGATGTCGTCGTGGTAGTAGCGCGCTCCGATCACCTTGTTGTTGCAGCTCACTCTGTTGTCGGTGTCGGGGTCCGTGCCGTTCTCGCAGTCACCGTTCCAGTCGCCCGGAACGGTGGCACCGGGCATGTCGTCGAAGCTCGGGTTCTCCGGCCAGATCCCGGAGTCGATGATCCCGACGACCATCCCCTCCCCGGCGCTGCCCGGCCCGCCGAACTCCTCGTCCCAGACCCCACCGGACCCGGTGAGGCCGAGGTAGTCCGGCGTGGTGGTCGTGTCGGCGGTGAGCATCTCGCGCTCCCAGACGTTGATCACACCCGGTGCCTTGCGCATCGCGGCGGCCTCGCCGCCGGTCAGCTCCACCGCCACGCCGTTGAAGGCGGTGTCGAACCGACGGACCACATCCTTGCGATTGGCTCCCGACGCACCGAGAGCCTCGTTCTGCTGCCGGCGCAGGTAGTCGGCGTAGTTCTTGGCGGCCGTACTCTGCCGGTCCACCCGCTCCCCGGACCCGGGCCTGGTCGCTCGCAGGCCTCGCACACCGCCGTCGTACACGGCCACCGGCTCCGACTCCAGCTGCACGATGTAGGTCGTGGCGGGCTTCTCCTGCGGCTCTTGCGGCTCCTGCTGCGCCAGGGCCGGAGCCGACAGGGCCAGTGGAGCGAGGACGGCCATTGCCGTGAGGGCCGCCGCGAGCGGCGAGCGAGAGCGACTGGCGACAGGCACGCGGGGTCCATTCCGTCGAGGAACACCGGACGGGTGGGGAAGTGCCTGAGCGTGGAGTGACGCTGGCCCCTGCCTTCCAACACCCACGGGATAACTACCGTAGTGTTACTCGCCGGGGAGCGAGTGTCCAGGGCATGATGAGAATGTCGCTACCGTAGGGTCCGTGCAACTGCTGCCCGGATATCTGCTGCTCACCATGGCCCTGGCCTATCTTGCCAGCGAGGTGATCCTGCGTCGGCGGACGGTGGGGGGGAAGGGGCCCCTCAACTTCGGCACCCGCCCCATCGTGTTCACCCCACTGGCGATCTACCTCATCGCGGCGGTCGTGCTCTCGACGGCTTCCTGGAACATCCTGAACCTCACCAGCGTGTTGATCGTCTTCGCCTTGCCGATGGCCCTCGGGGCCGCGGCCCGAGGCTTCCGTCCGGACATGCACCCTGCCGTGCCGGCCGTGATCGCGGGTGCGCTCAGCCTGTTCGGCCTGTTCTCCGTCGGGGCCGGCTACCAGGGGTGAGCCCCCCACCGGGGACTGAGCCAGGGCCTCCCGCGACCACCTTGGGCTCTCGCTCGCTGGTGGTCGAGACCATGCTCGTGCTCGGGGTCAGCCTGGGCGCTTCGGCGGTGTGGTCGGTGCTGTCCCTGCTCCGCAAGCTGACGGCCGAGCAGCCGCTGTCAGCGCAGACGACGGCGATGAACACCACGGTCACTCCCGACCGGCCCTGGCTCGACCTCGCCTACCAGGTGGCCGGGATCGGCATCGCCCTGGTGCCCGTGCTCCTGGCCCTGCACCTGCTGGGCCGTGATCTCGGCACGGCCGCGAAGGCAGCCCGGTACCTCGGCTTCGACGCCGCGGCGGTGCGCCCTGACCTCGCTCGCGGGGCCGCGCTGGCCGCCGTGATCGGCATACCGGGCTTGGGGCTGTATCTCGCGGCGCGTGCCCTCGGGGTCAACACGACGGTGTCCACCGCGAACCTGGCCGACACCTGGTGGGCCGTGCCCATCCTGGTCTGTGCCTCGGTGCAGAACGCGGTGCTGGAAGAGGTAGTCGTGGTCGGCTACTTGTTCACCCGCTGGGCTCAGGCCGGGTGGCCGCTGGTCGCGGTCATTGCCGCCTCCGCCGCGATACGCGGCACCTACCACCTCTACCAGGGGTTCGGTGGCTTCGTCGGGAACGTGGCCATGGGCGTCATCTTCGGGCTCGTCTACGCGCGGACACGGCGGGTCATGCCCCTGGTGGTGGCCCACACGCTGCTCGACATCGTCGCCTTCGTGGGCTATCGCGAGCTGGCGCCGGTCCTGGGCTGGTTGTGACCGTGGCGGGTGGCGACACGCGTCGCCGACGTCCTTCTGGGAGGATGAGGCCGATGAGCCGTATCACCGTCGTCAACAACGCCGCAGCCTCCCGCTTCGAGATCGAGCGGGACGGCAACCTCGTGGGCCACCTGGACTACCAGACCCAGGGCGGCACGGTCGACCTCATCCACGCCGAGGTCGACCCCTCGACGAGGGGGGAGGGTCTCGGCGCCGCGCTGGTCAAGGGCGCCCTGGATGCGATCTGGGACGAGAAGATGACCATCATCGCCTCGTGCCCGTTCGTCGCGTCCTACATCGAGCAGCACCCGGAGTACGAGCCGCTGCTGACCCGCTCCTAGCGTCGTAGAGGGTTCTTCACCGCGACGCGAGCCTGCTGGCTGGGGCGCTGCTGCTCGCCCTGCTGGGCGCCGAGCACCACCAAGACACCGGTCACCACGGGGATTGCCCACTGGGTCCACTGCAGGTGCTTCTGCGCCGCGGCGAGGTCGCTGTCCGTCGTGCTGGCGGGCTCGGTGACACCCTGGACGGCGTCGCCGCGGTTCTCGTAGACCTGCTTGCCCAGGCTGCCGCTGTACGCGGTCAAGCCGACGGCGGCCACGGTCAGCACGGTCTTGACCGCGGTGTTGCCCTGTGCCTCGTCCTGGTGCTCCAGGCGGCGCCGGTTGCCGGCGATGAGCCCGATACCACCGAGTGTGTGGGCAGCGATGGCGACCGTCTGCACCGGTGCCCACCGCCCCCAACCCACCGAGGCCAGTCGCAGGGCCTCCGGCGAGCTCGTGGCCTGCGCGGTGGCCCCGTTCAGCCCCACCGCGCCCATGAGTGACCCGCCGAACCATGCGGCGGCTCCGAGGTCGTGGGCGGTCCGGGCGAGCGTGTTGCGTTCCGACATGGCGTTCCTTCGGGGTTGGGGGTGCGCCTCCACCCACGGTGGAGGGCTTGGCTTACAGCGTATATCCCTGGTTCGTCCCCGTCGCGGGCGGGCTCCCACCGCTCAGGTCAGCGGTGCACGGGAGTCAGGCCGGCCCCCGAGTAGCGCACCACCATCCCCGGGCGGATCTGCGTCCCCCGCCGCAGGACCTGCACGCCGTCGACGGTGACCTCACCGTTCTCGATGACCATGCGCGCCATCGCACCGTCCGGGACGACGCCGGCCAGCTTGAGGAGCTGACCCAACCGGATCGCCTCGTCGCGGATCGGGACCTGCTCCACCTCGCTCACGGCTGTTGCTCCTGGGCTCCGTCGCCGAAGCCGCTGCACCGCACACGCTCGATCAACGCCTCGGTGACCCGGTCCAGCACGTCGAGCTCGTCGTCCGAGAGGTGGTCGAAGAGCACGCTGCGCACCAGCTCGGCGTGACCGGGCGCGGCCTGCTCCACCGCGCGACGGCCTTCGTCGGTGAGCTCCGCGAACTGTCCCCGTCCGTCCTCCGGGCAGTCCCGGCGCAGTACCAGGCCCCGCTTCTCCATCCGGGTGAGGTGGTGGGACAGGCGGCTGCGTTCCCACTGCATCCCGCGCGCCAGCTCCACGATGCGCACCCGCTGACCCGGCTCCTCGCTCAGCCGCACCAACACGTGAAAGTCCGGCGCCGAGATCCCGTTGTCCTGGGTCAGCTGACGACCCACGGCGGTGCCGAGCTCGGCGTTGGCGGTCAGCCACTGCCGCCAGACGCGCTGCTGGCTCTGGCTCAGCCAGGGTCGGTCGACACGCTTCATGACGGCCACTATACGGGACGTAGTTGACACGTCATGTATCTACCCGTACTTTTGATGACATATCACTAACCAGGCCGGTGAAGCCGGCCCCACTTCCCAGGAGCAACCATGACCCAGACCGCGCAGAGCACCGCCTCCCTGTCCGACCTGACGGGGGACTACACCATCGACGCCACGCACTCCCAGATGGGTTTCGTAGCCCGGCACGCGATGGTGACCAAGGTGCGGGGCACCTTCAACGAGTTCGAGGGCACGGTCACCGGGGGGGCGAGCGTCGCCGACGCCGCGATCGCGGTGACCATCCAGGCGGCCAGTGTCGACACCCGCAACTCCGACCGCGACGCTCACCTGGTTGCCGGTGACTTCTTCGACGTGGACTCCTACCCGACCATCGAGTTCGTCTCGACCCGCGTCGAGCCGGTCGACGAGCAGACCCTGCGCATCGCCGGCGACCTGACCATCAAGGGGGTCACCCGGCCGGTCAGCGTCGACTTCGCCTACGCCGGCTCGGCCACGGACCCCTTCGGCATGCAGCGAGTCGGCTTCGAGGGCTCCACCACCGTGCGGCGCTCCGACTTCGGGATGACGTTCAACGCCGCCCTGGAGACCGGCGGCGTGCTGGTCTCGGACGCGATCGTGCTGGAGATCGAGATCTCGGCGGTCAAGAACGCCTGACCGCCTCCCAGGCCCGACCGACCATGCCTCACCCGGCATATCGGCCGGGCCTGCGGCGTTGCACACGGCGGCCGACCGCCGACCGGCGGTCGTGCCTGCTTCCCGCCCCTGCTCAGGAGTCACGATGAGTCGCGCCAGCACCCGGGTGCCCATCCCCGGTGAGATCAAGGTGCTCGTGGCCTCGGCGTTCGTCATCGCCATCGGGTTCGGTCTGGTCGCTCCCGTGCTGCCGGCCTACGCCCGCAGCTTCGACGTCGGCGTCGCCGCAGCCTCCGTGGTGGTGTCGGCCTTCGCCTTCTTCCGGCTCGTCTTCGCCCCGGCAGGGGGTGCGTTGGTGACCAGGCTGGGCGAGCGTCCCATCTACCTTTCCGGGCTACTGGTGGTCGCCGCTTCGTCCCTGGCCACCGCGTTCGCGCAGAGCTACTGGCAGCTGCTGGTCTTCCGGGGCCTCGGCGGTATCGGTTCGACCATGTTCACGGTCTCGGCGATGGCCCTCCTGGTGCGTCTGGCGCCGCCGACGATCCGCGGGCGGGTGTCGTCCGCCTACGCCAGTGCCTTCCTCATCGGCGGCATGGTCGGCCCGCTGCTCGGGGGCGTGCTCGCCTCGCTCGGCCTGCGGGTGCCGTTCGTGGTGTACGCGGTCGCGCTCGTGGCTGCAGCCGCCGTCGTGGGGGTCCGACTCTCGGGGGCGGCACTGCGGCCCGACCCGAACAAGCCGGTCGAGCCTCCCATGCAGGTGCGCCAGGCGCTGGGCAGCTCGGCATACCGCGCTGCGCTGGCGTCAGGCTTCGCCAACGGATGGTCGAACTTCGGCGTCCGGGTCGCCGTGCTGCCCCAGTTCGCGGTGGCCGTGCACGACGAGACGTGGGTCGCGGGTGCGGCCCTGGCCGTGGCCGCGATCGGCACCGCGCTCATGCTGCAGGTCGCCGGCCGGCTCGCCGACCGTCTCGGGCGACGTCCACTGGTCATCGCGGGGCTGGTCATCACCGCCGGTGGCCTCGGGCTGATCGGGTTGTCCACCGACCTGCTCGTCCTGCTCGTGCTCTCGGCGGTGAGCGGGTTGGGGGCGGGCTTGGTCAACCCGGGTCAACAGGCCTCGGTGGCCGACGTCGTCGGAGCCGACCGCAGTGGCGGCACGGTGCTGGCCACCTTCCAGATGGCCCAGGACTCCGGCGCCATCGTCGGGCCGATCCTGATCGGCCTGGTTGCCGACAGCCTGGGTTTCGGCTGGGCGTTCGCGCTGACCGGGCTCGTCAGCCTGCTCGCGGTGGGGCCGTGGCTGCTGGCGCGGGAGACGTTGGTCCGTCAGCCGGCCACCGCAGACGACTAGCGCCGGTCGAACCATGGTGGGTCGCCTCGAGCCGACCGTGGCGCTCCGGCTTCACTGGTAGGACACCATGAAGGGCACCGGCTCCCGGTCCATCGTCTCTGCGGGGGAGAGCATCGGGATGTCCTCGTCGTAGAAGTTCTTCCACCCGAACGGCACCCTGTCCGGGGCCGCCTCCGTCACCGCCGCCCAGGTCTTCTCCTTGTCGCCCGTCGGGCCCTGGCCGTCCATGTGGACCAGCACCCGGACCTCGTCGCGACTGAGGTCGTAGTCCTGGCTGTCGGGCAGCATCGAGATGCGGAACTGATGCAGCACGAGCAGCTTCTGCGGCAGGCTCTCCTGCTCGGTGAGGTCGGCCAGCCAGGTGATCACCGAGTTGACCTCATCGGCCTGCACCCGGCCGATCTGGCCCAGCGGCACCTCATCGGGAGCCAGACGCCACTCAGGGTCCAGCGCGAGCCCGACGTGCGGCATCCGCAGCAGCTCCTCGTAGCGGCGCGCCTGGTCGAGGAAGCTCGACCGGCCGGGCTGCAGGTCCAGCACGACGTAGACGCCCTCCTCGCCGGCCCGCTCGACCCACGGGCGAAGGGTGTCGACCGAGACCTCACCGGAGTAGTCGCCGTCCGCACCCGGGGCGCCTTGCGCCACGGTGGCGATGATCTCAAGGGTCGGGACGACGGGCACCTGGGTCAGCGGCTCGTACTCTGCGGCCAGGTCGCGCGCCCGTTCGATGGTGGCCTCGAGATCCTGCTCTCCGAGCACTCCCAGGCCGGGCGTGCCGGGCGTCCCGTACAGCGCGACGAGGCGGCGGCCAGGGAAGAGCGTCTGCCCACCACCGGGCAGCTGCACCCCTGTCTTGGCCAGCTCGACCCGGGAGGCGAGCTGGTCGGCGGGTCCGAACGGCGCGCCGATCCCCACGACATGGTCTGGTGCGGAGTCGGCGAGCTCGCTGACCAGCTCGGGGTCGGCGCGGACGTCGGGGTACGTCGTGGTCAGCACGGTGGCGCCAGCGGCGGTGGCCGTCGCGGTCGCGGCGGTGCGCGTGGCGGGCTCGACATCGTCGTCGTCCAGCACGAGAACGGCCAGGTCGGACAGGCCCTCCACCTCCTGGAGCGCGGGCAGCTCGTCGGGGCGACTGACCACCTCGATGTCGAGAGCCGACTCGAGGGTCTGCGTGGTCCGTTCGCCCACGAGCAACGCCCTTTCCGCCTCCAGCCGCCGCACCTCCTCGACCGTGCCCGCAGCGCGGTCGGCCGGGCCGGCGGAGGTGCTGGCCGCATCGTCGTCGTTGCTGCTGCTCGGCGAGGCGGCCCCTCCGAACAGCAGCAACGGGACTCCGGCCTCGGCGGCCGCCTGTGCCCCCTCGTCCACGGCGGCCCGGTCATCGGCCGGGGCCAGCACGACCGCGGGTGAGGTGACGAAGAAAGCGCGACTGACGGCGACCGAGGCAGCGCTGGCCCCACCCGGGCTTTCCACCACGCTGGTGGACTCCCAGGACCGTTGCAGCTCGACGGTCTCCCCGGGGTCCTCGCCGGCCTGTGCGGCCTGGACCTCGGCCGAGTCCTCCTCGGTGGTCCCCTCGGAACCGCCTGAGCTGCAGGCCGTCAGCAGCAGCAGGAGGACAACCAGGAGAAGCCCGAAGAGACGCATCCCCGCACGCTATGCGCTGTGCGGCTGCGATGGTTCGCGCGACAGGCCCGGCAACTCCGCCGAGCCCTCGCGCTGGAGGAGGGCTGACGCGCTGCCGCATGATGAGCACATGGAGGAGGGTGCCCGGAGCGGGCCCACGGCTACCGGCGGATGCGCGTGCGGCGCGGTGCGCTACCACTGTGCCGGCCCGATGCGCCCGGTCTTCAACTGTCACTGCGAGCGCTGCCGGCGCATCACCGGTCATTTCATGGCCGCCAGCGGATGTGCGGCCACTGACCTCGTGGTGGGCGAAGACGGCTCGCTGCGGTGGTACGAGCCGGCGCCGGGAGTCTTCTACGGCTTCTGCGGCACCTGTGGGTCGACACTGTTCTGGCGCTCCGACGGGGTTGCCGACTGGGTCTCGATCTCGGCCGGCACCCTCGACACCCCCACCGGGCTGACGACCACGAGCGCCTGGTGGACGGACGTCGCCGCGGACTACCACCATCTCGACGACCGTCTGGAGAGCTACCCGACCGAGCCGGCAGAGCGCTAGATGGCACAGTGGGCCCGTGACCGACGCGCAGGCAGACATCGCCGTCATCGGCGGCACCGGCTTCTACTCCTTCCTTCAGGACCCGACCGAGCATCGGGTCAGCACTCCGTACGGGGAGCCGTCGGCGCCCGTCGCCGTGGGCAGCGTCCGGGGTAGGAGGGTCGCGTTCATCCCCCGGCACGGGCCCGCTCACGAGTACCCGCCGCACGCCATCAACTACCGCGCGAACGCGTACGCCCTGCGCAGTCTCGGGGTCCGGCAGGTCATCGCCCCGTGCGCCGTGGGTGGTCTGAGCTCGACCGTCGGCCCCGGAGATGTCGTGGTCCCCGACCAGCTCGTCGACCGGACGTACCGCAGGATCGGCTCCTTCGTCGAGCACGGTGCGTGTCACCTGCCTTTCGCCGACCCGTACTGCGAGGCAGTCCGCACGTCGGTGACCACGGCCGCCCCGGACGTCGTCGACGGCGGGTCCATGGTCGTCATCGAGGGACCGCGCTTCTCGACGCGCGCCGAGTCGCGGCACTACGCCGACCAGGGGTGGACGCTGGTCAACATGACCGGGGCACCGGAGGCGGCGCTGGCCCGCGAGATGCGTCAGTGCTACGCGGCGATCGCCCTGGTCACCGACATGGACGCCGGGGTCGACACCGGAGAGGGCGTCGGCCAGGCCGAGGTCTTCGCCCTGTTCAAGAAGAACCTGGAGCGCCTGACCGGGATGCTCGGCGACACGATCGAGGCCCTGCCCGACCCGGGGGGCTGCTCGTGCTCGTCGTGGGCGGAGGACATCGAGCTGACCTACGAGGTCCCCGGGCCGGGTGACGGCAGCCGGTGAGGGTCCTGCTCACCGGCTCGGCCGGCTTCATCGGCGGTGAGATCGGTCGCCAGCTCGCCACTGCGGGGCACGAGGTCATCGGGGTGGACCTGATGCTGCCCATGGCGCACGGTGAGAGCGACCCGCCGCAAGGCACCCACCAGCTCGACGTGCGCGACGCCGCCGCGGACGCATGGGGCGATCTGCTGCATGGGGTGGACGCGGTCTGTCACCAGGCCGCCGTGGTCGGCGCCGGGGTCACCGTGGCCGACCTGCCGGCCTACGCGGGCCACAACGACCTGGGCACCGCCGCGCTGCTCGCCGCGATGGACGCGGCCGGGTTGCGCCGGCTCGTGCTGGCGTCGTCGATGGTGGTCTACGGGGAGGGCCGCTACGAGTGCCCCCAGCATGGAGAGCAGAGCCCTCCGCCGCGTTCGCGAGAGGCGCTCGACTCCGGTGACTTCGACAACCACTGCCCGCGGTGCGACGGTGCCCTGGGCTGGGAGCTGGTGCCGGAGACGGCGCGGATGGACCCCCGCAGTACCTATGCGGTCAGCAAGCTGGCCCAGGAGCACTACACCTCCGCATGGGTGCGTCAGGCCGGGGCCCGCGCGGTGGCGCTGCGCTACCACAACGTGTACGGGCCGGGCATGCCGCGGGACACGCCCTACAGTGGCGTCGCCGCGATGTTCCGCTCCTCGCTCGAACGCGGCGAGCCCCCGCAGGTCTACGAGGACGGAGCGCAGATGCGCGACTTCGTCCACGTCAGCGACGTGGCGCGGGCCAACGTGTTGGCCCTGGAGGCGGTCACCGGGGCCGGCCACGGCTGGTTCGAGACCTACAACGTGTGCTCCGGGCAGCCGGTGGCCATCGCTGACGTCGCTCGGCAGGTGGCCCGGGGTGCCGCCGCGAGTGACGCGGCCGACGAGGGCAGCGGTGCCGGGCACGCCGCCGTGGAGCCGCGGGTCACCGGCGGCTACCGCCTGGGCGACGTACGCCATATCGTCGCCTCGCCTCGCAAGGCCGCCAGCGAGCTGGGGTTCACTGCGCAGGTCGGGCCGCAGGAGGGCCTGGCCGAGTTCGCCACCGCTCCGCTACGGGCCTGACGGCTCTGACCTCCCGCGCCCGGAGGCCAGAGATTCGATGACTCCCCGGGCCGCCGCTCGTGAGGCTGAGGGCTCGGGAGCTGACGCCGGGGTCAACGGTGCTACCAGGTGGTGTACAGCAGCGTCTCCACCGCGAGCGCGGTCGCCACCTGGACGGCCAGGGCGGGCCGAAGCCATCGCGGCGGGAGCAGGGTGAGCGACACGCTGAGCCAGGGGATGAACGGGAGCCAGATGCGCTCCACCTCCGACTTGCTCATCCGGGACAGGTCGGCGACGACGATGATCAGCAGCGCCGCGCCGGCCAGCAGCAGGGTCACCCGCAGGTCGGTGCTGCGAGCCGTGCGGGGGTGGCGGGCCTGAGCCAGCAGCAGCGCGATCCCCGAAGCCACCATCGGCCCGGCGGAGACCAGCAGCGCCCCGAGGTTGCCCCAGACCCAGTAGCTGAACGGACGGTGCTTGGCCGCGCCGGACCAGTAGCGCTCGACCAGCACGGGGTAGGCATCCCACCAGGCGTAGCCGAACGCGACGAAGGTCAGCACCACGCCCAGCGCGGCGACGGCGGCGATGGGCATGGGCCACCAGGACCCTCGTGCCGCGATCAGGACGGCGACCGCCAGCAGACCCAGCAGTGGCAGCCCGTAGGAGAGCATGACGCAGTAGCCCAGCAGGAGCCCGGCGACCACCGACCAGCCCGCCATGCGCCCGCGGCTGCGTGCGGTGGCGGCCGCGGCCAACGCCGCGAGCCCCCAGGCCGCGAAGGCGGCGAACATCCCGTCGCCGGAGACGCAGACGAAGATGAGTGCCGGGGTGAACGCCAGGAAGGGGGCCACCGTGCGAGCCGTCTGCTCGGCGCCGAGCAGACGCAGGGTGAGCAGCACCGCGATCAGCGAGGTGGCCCCCACGAGCGACGTGGCGATGCCCGCGTAGAGCGGGTCTTCCAGGCCGAGCCGGTACATGACCACGAAGAACAGCAAGGCCCCCGGTGGATGGCCGGCGGCATGCACGGACCACTTCTCCGGATGCTCGTAGGGGATGCGCTCGATGTACGTCGAGATCATCCGCGGGATGCTCTCGACGTAGGGAGCCTCGGCGTAGTACTCCCACTCCGAGTCGAGCACATGGGCCACGCCCTCGGCGCCACTGGTCCAGGCCAGGGCGAGCATGAAGGCCACCGAGGTCAGGTAGGCGGTCACCACCATCCACGGCCACGACAGTCGGCGGGCCGCTGCGGCGCCGAAGGCGATGCCCAGCACCCCCACGGTCACCGCGATGAACCAGGCCGGGTTCAGCCAGTTCACCGACCAGAACCCGTGCAGCGGCTCAGCGGTGCCGAACTCCTCGGGGTGCAGCCGGGCGTAGACCTCCCAGTCCAGCAGGTTGGGCACCGTGAAGGAGGCCAGCAGCAGCAGGGCCCCCACGCCCAGGCCGACCCAGGCCACGGCCGGAGAGGCGCGTTCCACCGAGCGCGAGGGCGCTGCCTCCGGGCGCGTCATGCCTTCACGCTAAGCCAGCGGGCTGCGTGGACCCTGGCACACGGCACGTGACGCGCCCGCCCGCGCCGCGCTGCCGCATATGATCTCTGGGTGCTGACCGAGGCTGCGACCTGCGATCTCGTCCTGCCGTGTCGTGACGAGGCCAAGGCCCTGGTGCACCTGCTACCGCGCATTCCGGCCGACTTCGCCCCCCTCGTGGTCGACAACGGCTCCCGCGACGACACGGCCCAGGTGGCCGAGCGCCTCGGGGCCACGGTCATCACCGAGCACCGACCCGGGTACGGCTCTGCGGTGCACGCCGGGCTGCTTGCCGCCACCCGTGACTACGTGGCCTTCATGGACGGCGATGGATCTTTCGACCCCGACGCCCTGCTGCCGATGCTGAGCCAGGTGCGCGACGGCGAGGCGGACATGGCGCTGGGCCGTCGTCGGCCGAGCCAGCGCGGCGTGTGGCCTTGGCACGCTCGGGCCGGCAACGCTCTGATCGCGGCCTGGCTGCGCCGGCGCATCGGCATGAGCGTGCACGACTTCGGTCCCATCCGGGTGTGTCGTCGCGACGCGCTGCTGGCGCTGGGCGTTCAGGACCGCCGCTTCGGCTACCCGGTGGAGCTGCTGCAGCGGGCGACCCGCGCGGGATGGCGGGTGACCGAGCACGACGTGGCCTACGGTCGTCGGGCCGCGGGGACCAAGTCCAAGGTCTCCGGCTCGATCATCGGCACGGCCCGGGCTGCCCGGGACTTCTACCGAGTGCTGACATGAGGGTGCTGGTGACGGCCAAGGCGCCGGTCCCGGGCCTGGCCAAGACCCGCCTCGCCGCCGTGGTGGGCGACCTCGCGGCCGCCGACCTCGCGGCGGCCGGCCTGCTCGACACCCTCGAGGCCTCGCGAGCCACCGGCGCCGAGTGCCTCGTCGCCTTGACCGGGGACATGAGCCGTGCGTGCCGAGGTGAGGAGATCCGGCGTGCCCTGCAGGACTGGACGGTGCTGTGGCAACGAGCCGACGCCTTCGACGAACGGCTCGCCAACGCTCACCTGGACTGCGGCGACGGGTCCCTGATCCAGATCGGGATGGACACCCCGCAGGTCACCCCGGATATGCTGACCCAAGCGGGGCAGGCGTTGGAGCACCACGACACGGTGCTGGGCCCGGCGGACGACGGGGGCTGGTGGGTGTTCGGACGACATGAGGCCGCGGCGGCTACTGCCCTGGTGGGAGTGCCCATGTCCACGTCCCAGACATGCGAGCACACGCGACGGGCCTTGGTCTCGAGGGGGTTGGGAGTTCGGATGCTGCACAGCCTGCGCGACGTCGACCTCGTGGCGGATGCTGAGGCGGTCGCTCGCGCCGCTCCGCAGACCCGGTTCGCCCGGGCGTGGGCCGCCGGTCACGAGGCCAGGGCGTGAGGCTGGCGCCGTCGAGTGAGCAGTTCACCTCTCGGCTGCGCTCTGCCCACGTCGCCGCTCGGGTCGGGCTGTGGCTCGGCGTCTGCTTCGGCATCTGTTTCGTGACCGGGCTGGTCAGCCACTACGCCCAGGAGTACCAGCAGCCCGTCCCCTTCCCCACCAGCCCGGCCTGGGGCTACCGCCTCACCCAGGGCCTGCACGTGGTGACCGGCACGGCCACCATCCCGCTGCTGCTGGTGAAGCTGTGGACGGTCTACCCGAACCTGTTCGCCGGCTTCCCCCGCCGGGGTCTGGGGCGGATGGCGGTGACCGCGGCCGAGCGCGCCTCGATCGCCGTGCTCGTCGCCTCGGCGATCTTCCTGCTGGCCACCGGGCTGGTGAACACCACCCGCTGGTACCCGTGGGAGTTCTCGTTCCGCAGCACCCACTACGCGCTGGCCTGGGTCGGCATCGGCGCACTGGTGGTGCACATCGCGGTCAAGCTGCCCGTCATCCGTGACGTCCTGCTCGGCGACGTGGACGACGACGACCACGACCGGCCCAGCGCCACGAGCGAGGGCTCGTTGTCCCGGCGCGGGCTGCTACGGACCACATGGGTGGCCGCCGGAGTCACCGTCCTCGCCACCGCTGGGGCCACGGTGCCGTGGCTGCGCCAGGTCTCCGTGCTCGCCGTGCGCTCCGGTGAGGGGCCCGCCGGCATCCCGATCAACCGCACTGCGGAGTCGGCCCGCATCACGGATGCCATGGTCGGCCCCGACTACCGTCTGACGGTGGCGGCCGGGGGAGCGGAGACCGTGTTCGGCCGGAAGGACCTGGTCGCACTGCCGCAGCGCACCGAGAGGCTCCCGATCGCCTGCGTCGAGGGCTGGAGCGCCACCGGCGACTGGACCGGCGTGCGGCTGCGCGACCTGCTCGACGCCGCCGGCGCCGCACCCGGCTCCGACGTGATCGTGCGCTCGATGCAGGAACGGGGCCCGTTCACCGTGACGCGGCTGCCGGCCAACTTCGTGGATGACCCGCGCACCCTGGTGGCGCTGCAGCTGGCGGGACGTGAGCTCGACCTCGACCACGGCTACCCGTGTCGGCTCATCGCGCCCAACCGCCCGGGGGTGCTGCAGACGAAGTGGCTGCAGCGCCTGGAGGTGCAGGCATGAACGCGGCCCGATACGCCCTCGGGACAGCCGGCGTGCTGCTCGGCCTCTGGGGGGTGTGGCTGATCTCCGGCAGCGCCGACGAGGAGGAGCTGGTCAACCTCGCTGTGTGGTTGGCAGCGGGGGTGCTCGCGCACGACGTGCTCGTCGCGGCGGTCAGCCTCGCCGTGGCTGCGGTGGCTGCCACGGTGCTGCCGCAGGTCGCGAGGGCTCCGGCCACGGTGGCGCTGGTCGTCGTCGGCACCGTGACCCTGGTGGCGATCCCGTTTCTCGGTCGCTTCGGCGCCTCGCCGACCAACGAGACCCTGCTCGACAAGAACTACGTGGCCGGCTACCTCGGCCTGGTGACCCTGGTCGTGGCGTGCGCCGTCGTGTCCACCGTCATCCGGGTGCGGCGGGCGCCGGACCACACGGCAGCGCGTTAGGCGCGAGCTCCCGAACGGACCACGCGCCCTCCGGCTCGGCCGGCACCGGGACCCAGCTCCATGACCCAGTCGGCGCTGGCCAGGGCGGCGGGATGGTGCTCGGCCATGAGTACGGTATGGCCCGCATCGACCAGGGCGTGCAGATGCCGAAGCAAGCGGTGGACATCCTCGGGGTGCAGCCCGGAGGCGGGCTCGTCGAGCAGGTACAGGGTCGGGTCCCGTCGCTCGGCCTGGAGCTCGGTGGCCAGCTTGATGCGTTGCGCCTCGCCGCCCGACAGCTCGGTCGCCGGCTGGCCCAGGGTGAGATAGCCGAGCCCCAGGGAGTCCAGCGCAGCCAGGGCACGACCGACCAGAGGCTCCTCGCTGAACCGGTGGCGCGCCTGCGCGACGGACCAGGCGAGGACGTCGGCGATGGTGTGGCCGCGCCAGGTGACCTGCAGAGTCTCCTCGTTGTAGCGCGCCCCGAGGCAGTCGGGGCAGGGCGAGTAGGTGCCGGGGAGGAACAGCAGCTCGACGGCCACGAACCCCTCACCCTGACAGGTCGGGCAGCGGCCGCTGGCCACGTTGAAGCTGAACCGTCCCGCGCGGTACCCGCGCTCACGGGCCACGGGGGTGCGGGCGAACAGGGCGCGGACGTGGTCGAACAGTCCGGTGTAGGTGGCCAGGTTGGACCGGGGTGTCCGGCCGATCGGTCTCTGGGTGATCCGCACCAGCCGCTTCGGCACGCGCTCGCCGTGACCGCTCAGGCCGGCCACATCCGGCGTGGCGGCGTCCCCCGCGCTCACGGCCTGCGCCACGACATCGAGCAGGGTGCTCTTGCCCGATCCGGAGACCCCCTCGACAACCGTGAGCACGGCCACCGGCACGGTGACATCGACCCCAGCCAGCGTGTGCCGCGAGATGCCGGTGAGACGCAGCTCTCCGGTGGGCGTGCGCACCTGCTCCGGATCCTGGCGGAGGTCGGAGGGGTGGACCTGCCGGTCGCGGTACCGGGCGGTCACCGACTCGCCGACGGAGTCCAGTCCGTTCACCAGGCCGGAGTACAGCACCCGTCCACCGTGCTGCCCGGCGCCCGGGCCGATGTCGACCACCCAGTCGCATTCGCCCACGACGGCCATGTCGTGCTCGACGACCAGCACCGTGTTCCCGGCTCGCACCAGATCTCGCAGCACGCGCAAGAGGGACTGGACGTCGCGCGGGTGCAGCCCGGCCGAGGGCTCGTCGAGCACGTAGACCACGCCGAACAGCCCGGAGCGCAACGCGCTGGCCAGGCGCAGCCGCTGCAGCTCCCCGGCGGAGACCGAGGTGCTGGGGCGGGCCAGGTCGAGATGACCGATGCCCAGGTCGATGACCACTGACAGCCGGGACGCGAGCTCCTCCAGCAGCAGCTGTTCGGCCGCGGTGGCCGCCTGCGAGACGCCCACCGCGGTAGACGCCTGCGGGTCCTCCAGCTCCTCCAGCCGGCGTCGCACGAGACGTGTCAGATCCTCGATCGTGAGGTGGGCGGCCTCGTCGATGGCCAGGCCCTGCCACCTCACGGCCAGGGCCTCGGCTCGCAGTCGTCGGCCGTGGCACTGCGTGCAGGCGGAGGTCACGACATACCGCAGGGCCCGCTCCCGCTGGGTGGCGCTCTGGGTCTCGGACAGGGTGCGCATCAGGTATCGCTCGGCACTGACGAAGCGCCCCTCATAGGGGCGGTGCACCCTCCCGACGGCGCGCTCGGGCACCACGGTGACGACCGGCTGGGTATCGCTGAAGAGGATGAAGTCGCGGTGCCCCTGCGGCAGCTCCCGCCAGGGCGCCGTGATGTCGTAGCCCAGCGTCGCCACGATGTCGCGGTAGTTCTTGCCCTGCCACGCGCCGGGCCAGGCCGCGATCGCGCCCTGCTCGATGCTCAAGGTCGGGTCCGGGACCATCGACCGCTCGGTCGGCCGGTGCACGTGGCCGAGCCCGGAGCAGCGTGGGCAGGCCCCCGCAGCCGTGTGGGCGGAGAAGTGGTCGGAGTCCATCGGTGCCACGCCGTCGGGGTAGTCGCCGCAGCGGGAGAACAGCATGCGCAGGGTGTTACCCGTGGTGGTGATCGTGCCCACGGTGGAGCGGCTGGTCCCTCCGGCGTGCTGTTGCTGCAGGGCCACGGTCGGGGGCAGGCCGGTGATGTCACGCACCTGCGGGTCCAGCGCGGTGTGGATGAGCCGGCGAGCGAAGGGCGCGACCGAGTCGAAGTAGCGCCGCTGGGCCTCGCCGTGGATGGTGCCGAAGGCCAGCGAGGACTTGCCGGATCCGCTGATGCCGGTGAACGCCACCAGTCGGTCACGCGGCACCTCGACGTCCACGTCGCGCAGGTTGTGCAGGCGTGCTCCGGTGACCCGGATGTTGCCGGCGGCGTGTGCGTGGGACGTCATGGCGCTCACCCTAGGCCGACGGCGCGACCCGTCGGGTTGCCACGGCAGGGGGTCCGGGCCAGGGTCGAGGGATGAGCGCCGTGAGCACCGTCGTCTTCGACGTCAACGAGACCCTGTCCGACCTCGGCCCGCTGCAGGATCGCTTCCGCGACCTCGGGGCACCCGGTCACCTGGCGCCGCTGTGGTTCGCCTCGGTGCTGCGCGACGGGCTGGCCTTGGCGACCACTGGTCACAGCGCACCGTTCGCCGAGATCGGCCGGACTCTGCTCACCTCGATGCTCGACCCGCGCTCGCTCGACCGACCGGTCGACGAGGCAGCGCAGCACGTGATGGACGGGTTCATGAGTCTGTCGGTGCACGAAGACGTGCCCGACGGCATCGCCGCGCTGCGCGGGGAGGGGCTGCGGCTGGTGACCTTGACCAACGGCTCCTCGGCGGTAGCCGACCAGCTGCTGGCCGGGGCGGGTCTGCGGGAAGCCTTCGAGCGGCTGCTGACCGTCGAGGATGCCGGGCTGTGGAAGCCGGCCGGCAGTGCCTACGAGTTCGCGGCCGAGCAGTGTGGCACGGATCTGGCCGACATGGTGCTCGTCGCCGTGCACCCGTGGGACATCCACGGCGCGGCAATTGCGGGAATGCGCACGGCGTGGATCAACCGGAGCGGCCACACCTATCCCGGCTACTTCACCGCACCGGACATCGAGGTCGCGGCATTGCCGGACCTCGCGTCCCGGCTGCCGTAGCCGCGGGAAGTCACCCGCGACAGCACCCGGGCGAGCGGACCCCGCGCCTCCGCGCCGCAGAGAGGGTCGGCACACTAGGCCAGTGCCTGAGCTGCCCGAGGTCGAGAGCGCCCGGTCCACCGTGGAGCGCTCGGCGCTGCACCGAGAGATCGCCGAGGTCGACGACCGTGACACGTACGTCTGCCGTCCCCATGCCCCGGGTGACCTGCATGCAGCCCTGCAGGGGCGCATGCTGACGGCGGCGTTCCGCCGGGGCAAGACGATGTGGTGTCAGACGTCGGGCATCGACGGCAGCACCGAGGCGGGGCCGGATCTCGGCATCCATCTCGGGATGGCGGGCCGCATCGTGGTCACCGAGCCCGGCGGGGAGCACGACGAGGGTGGCGACTGGCAGGGTGGACGCTACGGTCGCGGCGCGCGGGGCGCTGACCGGAAACCGGAATGGGACCGGTTCACCTTGACCTTCGCCGACGGCGGC
>NZ_DATFMA010000003.1:0-15811 GCF_035267225.1 Ornithinimicrobium sp. | reverse complement strand
CACTCCTTCCCCTGTAGCTCAATTGGCAGAGCATTCGACTGTTAATCGAAGGGTTGTTGGTTCGAGTCCAATCGGGGGAGCAGGCGGGAGGGCCTCTGCACGGGACACATCCGGACAGGGGCCTTCTGAGGTCTCAACTGGTGAAGGGCGGTGCAGAGTCGGGTCGCAGAACACCGGCAAGTCCGCTCCGGCTACCGGCCAGGACGGTTCGACGGCCCGATGGGGGACGACCCACATGGCCGGCTCAGTGGCTCCACTCGTCGCTGGCCTGGTGCGCGGGTCCCGACGACTCGCGCACGACGAGATGCGTCGGCAGCCGCAGCTGGTGTGCTGGGTCCTCCCCCTCGCGGGGCTGACTGGTCGGGGACGACTGGAGCAGCTCGAGGAGGAGCTCGATCGACAGCCGACCCGCGCGGGCGTCCGGACCCTGGAGCGTGGTCAGCTGGGGCGTCACGAGCTCGGCGGCGAAGATGTCGTCGAAGCCGATCACGGTCACGTCCTCGGGTACTCGGAGGCCGCGAGCCGACAGTCGCCGCATGATCCCGATGGCGAGCATGTCGTTGTGCGCCAAGAGCGCCGTAGGGCGATCACGCAGTGCGCTGTCGGCCGCGTTGGCCCCGTTCGCGACGGCAGGTGTGTAGGGGCCGATGCGTCGAGCGACCAGTCCGTGCTCTTCCGCGCCCCTGCTGAGCCAGGCCCACCTCGCTGCACCCATCCAGGACTGAGGCGGTCCCGCGCAGTAGGTGAATCCCTCGTGCCCGAGGGACACGAGATGCTCCAGGATCTGCCGACACCCCAAGCCGGTGTCCATGGCCACGCTGGGTAGCGGATCCAGTTCCCGGTCGACCAAGACCACGTGGTGCTTGCTTGCCAGGTTGCGAAGGTCGTGGTCGGGCAGTCGACTCGCCGCCAGGATGAAGCCATCGACCGATCGGGTCAGAACGTGAACCTGATCTCGTTCGATCGTGGGCGACTCCTCCGCGTTGACGATCACCAACGTGTTCTCGGCGGCCTTGGCGCGTTGCTCGGCGCCCCTGACCAGCTCGAAGAAGCGCGGGTTCGCGATGTCGGAGATCACCATCGCCACGGTCTTGTGGCGACCTGTCTGCAAGGCCCGGGCATGAGGGTTGGGCACGTACCCAAGTTCGTCGGCGGCTACGAGGACACGCTCCCGGGTCGCCCGGCCGACGCGCTCAGGTCGGCCGAAGGCCCTCGAGACCGTCGAGGGTGCCACGGCGGCCCGGCGCGCCACATCGTAGATCGTGGGTAGTCGCACCGGTCAAGCAAGCCACAGTTGTGGCAACTTTGGCAACCAGTTGCGCACATTTCCAGGGTGTTTCTAGAGTCGACCAACCTTGTGACTCACGCCACAGGAGCCCCACCCTCGACGGAGAGGATCGCCGTGACGACGCACGAGTCGACACAGCCGCAATTAGGCCACCTACGGACGGCCGTTCGCGTTGTCACGAAGGTCGAGGTGCTCATCGCCGGCTTGGCGGCGGCGATGATCTTCGTGCTGGTGCTGCTCCAGGCCGGCCAGCGCTACTTGCCCTTCGATGGTTGGACGTGGACGGGGGAGCTTGCGCGATACGGACTCGTATGGCTCACCTTTACAGCCGCCGGGGTGCTGGTCACCCGCGACGGCCATATCGCGCTGGAGTTGGTCGACGAGCTGCGTCCTGAGCTGCTCGTCCGCGCTGTACACGTCTTTGCGCTGGTCGTGGTCGCCGCCACAGGGGCCGGGTTCGCGCTCGCGTGTTGGTCGCTCATGCAGGAGTCAGGCAATTTGACCACCCCTTCGCTGGGCCTACCCATGCAGTACGTCTACGCTCTGCCGCTTCTGGGGTTCGTCAGCACGGCGGTGCGCGCGAGCGCCGCGGCGGTCCAGGTCGCCATGCACGGTGTCCCTGATAAGGACGACTCCAGCGAGGATAGGGACGACTCCAGCGAGGCGAGCCTGCAGGCGAGCGGTTCGCGCGAGGAGGGTACGGCCTCATGACCGTTGTGCTGCTCTTGGTCACCATCGGGGCACTGCTGCTGCTGCGCGTGCCCGTCGCGTTCGCGTTCCTCGGGCCGGCTCTGGCCTATCTGGTGCTCACTGGAGCCTCACTCGGTCTGGCGATGCGACTGGTCACGAACTCCACCGCGAGCTTCCCGCTACTCGCAGTACCCCTTTTCGTCCTGCTCGGAGTGATGGCCAACCGCGCCGGCATCGCCGACCGGTTGTTCGACTTCGCGCTCGCCCTGTTCGGACGCGTCCGCGGCGGTCTGGGGTACGTCACAGTGGGAGTGAGCCTGGGCTTCTCGTGGATGAGCGGTTCCGCGGTCGCGGACGCAGCTGCCCTCAGCAAGGTCGAGATTCCGGCGATGATACGCAACGGCTACGAACGCACCTTCGGCCTGGGTGTGGTGGGCTCCTCGGCCCTCATCGCACCGGTCATGCCACCCAGCATCCCGGCGGTCATCTACGCGGGCTTGGCCGCCGTCTCCACCGGTGCTCTGTTCGCTGCTTCGGTGGCCCCTGCCCTCCTGATGGCCCTGGGCCTCTGCGTCGTCGTCTTCTTCTGGGTTCGGCGCCAGCCAGAGATCGTGCACACCGGGTTCTCCTGGTCGAAGCTGGCCGAGACGAGCAAGCGCGTGGCCGCGCCCTTGCTGGCGCCGGTGATCATCCTCGGTGGCATCCTCGGCGGGCTGTTCACCCCCACCGAGGCGGCTGCCGTGGGCGCCTTCTACATGCTCGTGCTGGGCTTCGCCTACCGCACGTTGAAGCTGCGGGACCTGCCCGGGGTCTTCGCAGAGGCGGTCATGACGACGGCAGCAATCATGCTCATCGTCTCCTCGGCGTCAATCCTGGGGTACGTGCTCTCGCGCGAGCGGGTTCCCCAGGAGCTGTCCGAGCTGGTGCTGGGCTTCACCGAGAACGCCACCGTCTTTCTGCTGCTCGTGGCCCTGCTGATGCTCGTTCTGGGAACGGTGGTCGACGCCACCGCGGTCCTCGTGCTGGTCGTGCCGATCCTCATGCCCATCGCGATGCGGCTGGAGGTCGACCCCATCGTCCTTGGTGTGCTGATGATTCTGTCGCTGATGATCGGGCTACTGACCCCTCCTGTCGGCACGGTGCTCTACGTCCTCAGCTCGGTGATGGACGTACCAGTCGGAGAGGTGTTCAAGGGCTCGTTGCCCTTCCTCGTCCCCTTGGTTCTCGTCTGTCTGTTGATCATCTTCGTTCCCGAGTTCGTGACCTGGCTGCCGAACCAGCTGGGGCTTTGACGACCCCCATCCCCTTGCCACCCCGTTGGCGTGCCTGTCACGCCAGGAAGGAACACTCCCATGATGCGCAACCGAACCCTCGCTGTCGCCGCGGTCCTGGCCACTCCTCTCGGACTGACCGCCTGTGGTGAGGACGAGTCCGGCTCGTCGGGTGGCGGTGACAGCTCCGAGCTGACGCTGGCCCACAGCTACACCAAGGACCAACCGCAGCACACCTGCGGGGCGGAGGTGATCAAGCAGGGCGTTGAGGATGCCGGGGTCGGACTGACGGTGGCCATCTACCCGGCCAGCCAGCTCGGCGGAGACGCCGACCGGATCGCGTCGGTCCAGTCGGGTGACGTCGACATCGACATCCAGGGCGCGAGTGCGCTTGCGTCGGTCTACGACCCCGTGGGGGTGGTCGACGCGGCCTACGCGTTCGACGACGCGGAGGCGCTCGAGTCCTATTTCTCCGGCAGCTCCGCGGACCAGCTGAAACAGGACTTCAAGTCGGCCTCGGACGTGTCGATCCTTGGCGCATGGTCGGCCGGTGCTCGGCAGTTCACTGCCAACGACCCGATCCGTACCCCGGACGACCTCCAAGGCCTGCGCATGCGGTTCCCCGGCTCCCCGCAGTTCCTTCTCAATGCCGATGCCCTCGGTGCCCGAGCCACAGAGGTGGCCTACGAGGAGCTCTACCTGTCTCTGCAGCAAGGGGTCGTCGACGGGCAGGAGAACCCCATCGTGAACATCGAGGCCAGCAACCTGACCGAGGTGCAGGACTACATCTCCATGTCGAGTCACCAGCAGAACTCGAACCTCATCGTGGCCAGCCCCGCCTACGATGACCTGACCGACGAGCAGAAGTCCGCCGTCACCGAGGCCGTCGACGAGGCGGTGTCGCAGATGCCGGGATGCGTGGAGGAGGCCGAGACCGAAATCCTCGAGGGCTGGGAGTCGGAGGGCTCGATCGAGATCGTCGACGACGTCGACACCGAGGCCTTCGCCGACAAGACCGACTCGTGGTTCCGTGAAAACCTCGACGGTGACTCGCTGACGGTCTACGAGTCGATCAGGGACTCCCAGGAATGACGCCGGCTGTGGCTGCCCCGGGTGCCGTGGCCACCTACCACGGGCCGGTGGCGGCGCGGGATCTGGGTTGGACGCTGACCCACGAGCACCTTTTCGTGCTCAGCCCGGAGCTCGACCACGACTATCCGCATCCTGAGTGGGACGCAGACCGGGTGGTCGGGGAGGCCATCGCCCGACTGGAGGAGCTGTGGAGGCTGGGCGTGAGGACTGTGGTCGACCTGACGGTTCCGGGCCTGGGGCGCGACACCGAGCTGGTTGGACGCGTCGCGTCACAGGTGAGGGTCAACGTGGTGGCGGCCACCGGGTGGTACACGGACTCGGTGCTACCACCATATTTCCGAACCCACGGACCGGGTCGGTTGGTGGGTGGCCCCGATCCCTTGGAGGAGATGTTCCGCAAGGACGTGGTGGAGGGTATCGGAGAGGGGTCGGTGCGCGCCGGCGTGCTGAAGGTGGTCACAGACGACCCAGGCATCACCCCCGACGTCTCGCGGGTGATGGACGCGGCGGCCACGGTGCACGTCGATACCGGGGTGCCTGTGGTGACCCACAGCAACCCACATCGTCGTAACGGCCTGGAGCAGGGGGTCTACCTCCTCGAACGAGGTGTCTGCCCGGACCACCTGGTCATCGGCCACAGCGGCGACTCCGAGGATGTGGACTATCTCCTCGCCCTGTTGGACCTCGGCGTCACGGTGGGCATGGATCGCTTCGGCATGGCGCACACCGGCGACGACGACACCCGTGTCGACATCGTTCTCGCCCTGTTGGCCCGGGGCTTCGCCACCCAGATGGTGCTGTCCCACGACAGTGCCGTCTTCAGTCGCGTCACCCCGCCGTCGTGGCGCTCCGAGCACACTCCGCACTGGAGCCCGGACCACCTCAGCCGGCGAGTCGTGCCGCGCCTCCTCGCCGGTGGCGCGCGGCAAAGCGACCTCGACACGATGATGATCGAGAACCCAGCCCGCCTCCTGGCACCGGTACTGCGGACGGACGCAGCGTGAGCGCAGGCTCCTACCGGGTCGGGTTGCTCGGGTACGGCATCGAGTCCTCCCTGACGCCGGCGGTGCACGTGCGCGAGGCGGAGGCCCTCGGTCTCGACTACGACTACGAGATTCTCGACCTCAGCCACCGTCCGGATGCCGACCTCGGAGCTGAGCTGTCCCACCTGGAGCAGGAGGGGTACTCGGCGGTCAACGTCACTCACCCCTTCAAGCAAGCGGTCCTGGAGCACGTTCACCACGTCAGTGATGCGGTACGACGTATCGGGGCGACCAACCTCGTCCTGCTCGGGCAGGAGCGTACGGCGCACAACACCGACTACGCCGGGTTCAAGGTGGCTTTGGAGCAGTTCCTGGACGGACGTCGCGAGCAACCGGTGTTGCAGCTGGGCGCCGGTGGCGCCGGACGGGCCACCGCCTGTGCCCTGGTCGACCTCGGTATCGAAGACGTGGTGGTGCACGACATCTCCGAGGACGCGACACGCGAACTCGTCGCCCGGTTCGGGCAGGATTGCCCGCGGCTGCGCAGCTCCGAAAAGGACCTCGAACGCTGGGTCGACAGGGCTGCCGGAGTCGTCCACGTCACGCCGACCGGTATGAAGGAACATCCCGGGATTGCGATCGACGTCGGCCGGTTGCCTGAGGGTGCCTGGGTGGCTGAGGTCGTCTACCGCCCGCTGGAGACCGAGCTCCTCCGACGGGCACGCGCACGTGGCCTCCCCACCCTCGACGGTGGGGCCATGGCCGTGGGCCAGGCGATAGAGAGCATCCGCCTGATCACCGGTCGTGCCCCCGACCCGGCTCGCGCGCACCGCCACTTCGCCGAGCTGGTAGGTGAGGGCCAGTGAGATGCGTGCATGTCTTCAACGGGCCCAACCTCAATCTGCTCGGGCGGCGCGAACCCGCGGTGTACGGTCACGACACCCTGGCCGATCTCGAGGCGCGGTGTCGTGCGGTCACCGACGACTTGGGACTCCAGATGTGTTTCCGGCAGTCCAACAGCGAGGGTGAGCTCATCAGCTGGGTCCATGAGTGTGGCGAGTCCGTCGCGGCCGGCGACAGCCTCGGCCTGGTGCTGAACGCGGGCGCCTACACGCATACCTCGATCGCTCTCCGGGACGCTGTGCGCGGCGCCGAGGTTCCGACGGTCGAGGTCCACCTGAGCAACCCACACGCACGTGAGACCTTCCGCCACCACTCATACCTGTCCGGAGTGGCGCTCGGTGTCGTGGCCGGGTTCGGCGCTCTGGGCTACGACCTGGCGATCCGGGGTCTGCAACGAACGAAGGAGCAGTGATGCGGCACTCTATAGCCACGGTGTGCCTGTCGGGCAGCCTCGAGGAGAAGATGTCTGCGGCCGCGGTGGCTGGGTTCGACGGCATTGAGATCTTCGAGCCGGACCTCGTGGTGAGCGAGCTGAGCCCCGAGGAGATCCGCGCCCGTGCCGTGCGTCTCGGGCTGACCCTCGACCTCTACCAGCCTTTCCGTGACTTCGAGGGCGTCACCTCAGAGCTTCTGAGCGAGAACCTCCGCCGCGCCGAGCAGCGGTTCCACGTCATGCGCCGGCTCGGGATCGACACCCTTCTCGTCTGCAGCAACGTCGCGACAGCCACCCTCGACTCGGATGAGGTGTCCTCCGGACAGCTGCGGCAGCTCGGCGACCTTGCCGCGTCCTACGACGTGCGTGTCGCCTTCGAGGCGCTGGCCTGGGGCCGCTACGTCGACGACTACCGACGAGCGTGGCGCATCGTCGAGATGGCTGATCATCCCGCGGTCGGCACCTGCCTCGACAGCTTCCATATCCTCTCGCGCGGACACGACCCCTCGTTCATCGAGTCGATCCCCGGGGAGAAGGTCTTCTTCGTTCAGCTGGCGGACGCACCGAGGCTCTCGATGGACGTGCTGAGCTGGAGCCGCCACCACCGGCTCTTCCCCGGCGAGGGCGATTTCGACCTGGTCAGTTTCGTCGGGCACCTGATGGCCACGGGATACGACGGTCCCCTGTCCCTGGAGGTCTTCAATGACATCTTCCGACGGGCCGACCCGTGCGGTACCGCGGAGCATGCCTTGCGGTCGCTGGTGTGGCTGGAGGACCAGTCGGCCCGAGCGTCGCGGGCTCCGGCGCTGACCAGGATCCCTGAGGTACACCAGCCGACCGGGTTCGACTTTGTGGAGGTGAAGGCCGAGGACACCAGCGCGGTCGAGACGGTGCTGGACCAGCTCGGACTTGCCTTCCGTGGTCAGCACCGGACGAAGGCGGTGCGGCTCTGGTCTTCTGGAGAGGTGCGGATCGTCCTCAACGAGCAACACGCCCGCGAGCAGACACCCGTCCTGGCCGGTGTCGGGGTCCAGGTCCCCGACACTGTCGTTGCCGCAGCGCGAGCCCATGCCTTGGGGATTCGCCGCGCTCCGCGGCGCACCCAGGAGGGCGAACAACGGCTTGTCGGTTTCGAGGAGCCCAGCGGGATGGAGATCTTCGTCAACAACGCCACCGGTGAACCGGCGTGGAGTGCCGAGTTCGAGCACGGTCACGCGGACCATCGGCGCACGTTCTCCCATGTCGACCACGTCAACCTCATCCATGGCTGGTCTCAGCATGACGGGGCAGTGCTGTTCTTCACCAGCCTGCTCGGGCTGGCAGCCCCCACGGCCACCCAGCTCGCCGGACCCGAGGGGCTCGTGCGTAGCCAGGTGATGCGGAGCGACGACGGTTCCGTGCGGATCCCGATGAACGTGGCGCCTGGCGAGACGGACTCCTACGCCGAGCACGTGGCGCTAGCGTGCGATGACATCGTCTCGGTCGCGGCCGCAGCCCGGGCGAACGGGCTGGCCTTCCTCGAGATCCCGGACAACTACTACGACGATCTGCGAGCGCGCCTCGGACTCCCGGAGACGGAGCTGGCAGAGCTCCGCCAGCACCATCTGCTGTACGACCGGGACGACCACGGCATCTTTCGGCACTTCTACACGCCCACGGTCGGAGGACTGTTCTTCGAGGTGGTGGAGCGGCGCGCCGGCTACGACGGCTATGGAGCTGTCAACGCTCCCGTCAGGCTGGCCGCCCAGGCGCGCCAAGGCCGATCACCCCGGCGCCAAAGGGTTCGGTCGTGAGCGAGGCGCCGGAGTCTCAGGCGGCCATTTCTGAAGAGATCGACTGCATCGGTGAGGACTACGAGCACCGCGGCGTCGAGGAGACGCAGCCGCGACTTGAGTACCCGCCCTACCGGTCCAGTGTGTTGCGCCACCCCACCAAGGATCCCGTCCAGGTGGATCCTGAGGGCGTGGACCTGTGGGCACCCTGTTTCAGCGAGCGCGACGTGGACCCACTGGAGGCCGACCTGACGATCCAGAGGGGGGGTGAGCCCATCGGCGAGCGGGTGGTGGTCACCGGCCTGGTGCGCGACGGCGACGGACGTCCGGTACGACACCAGCTGGTCGAGATCTGGCAGGCCAACGCGGGAGGACGGTACGTCCACCGGCGCGACCAGCACCCCGCCCCACTGGACCCGAACTTCACCGGGGTGGGGCGTTGTCTGACCGACGGTGACGGACGCTACTCCTTCACCACGATCAAGCCGGGCCCCTACCCGTGGCGCAACCACCACAACGCGTGGCGGCCGGCCCACATTCACTTCTCACTGTTCGGAACCGAGTTCACCCAGCGGATGGTCACCCAGATGTACTTCCCGGGCGACCCCCTCTTCGCCCTCGACCCGATCTACCAGGCCATCGTGGATCCCCACGCTCGCCGCCGGCTGGTCGCCGACTACGACCACGACATCACTCGGCCCGAGTGGGCCACCGGCTACCGCTGGGACATCGTGTTGACCGGCACCCATCGAACGCCGATCGGGGCGGAGGAGGTGGCTGGCCCATGACCGCGAGACTGCCAGCGACCCCGGGGCAGACCGTCGGCCCCTTCTTCCATGACGCCCTGCCCTATCCGGGCGACCGTCACCTCCTCGCCCCAGGGACGCCCGGCGGCGTCGTTCTCCACGGCACCGTTTTCGACGGCGCGGGGTGCGGAGTCCCCGACGCCTTGGTCGAGATCTGGCAGGCCGACGCCGACGGCAGGGTGCTTCAACGCCCGGGTTCGCTGCGTCGGGACGGCCACGTCTTCACCGGGTGGGGTCGCGCCAGCACGGACCGCACGGGACGCTACACGTTCACCACTGTGCGTCCTGGACAGGTCGACGAGGGACGACCTTATTTCGCCGTCACGGTGTTCGCCCGCGGTCTGCTCAACCGGCTGTTCACCCGTGCCTACCTCCCCCTCCCTGATGCGCCCACGACCGAGGTGCTGGACGCGGCGGGGGATCGGGCCGAGACGCTGGTGTGCGCCGAGGACGATCTCGGGCTCCGCTTCGACATCAGGCTGCAGGGCGAGGCGGAGACCGTGTTCCTGACCTATCCAGGACACTCTTCGGCGTGAGCACCACATACTGGCCCGGGGACCACCGCGCAGGTGAGCTGATGTCGGACGCCGCGTTCCTCCAGGCGATGATCGCGGTCGAGCAAGCGTGGGTGACGGCGCTGGCTCACCGTGGTGTCGCGCCTGCCGCCGTCGATCTGGCCTCCGTTGCGGTCGATGAGGAGCAGCTGGCCGTCGAGGCCGAGGCTGAGGGCAATCCTGTGGTCCCCTTGGTGCGCAGGCTGCGCGCGGGTACCGGGGGCCCGGCCTCCGACTGGGTCCACCGAGGCTTGACCAGCCAGGACGTTGTGGACACCGCCTTGGTGTTGAGCGCTCGTGAGGCGGTGTCGGTGATACGGGCAGAAGTCCGGGTGCAGGTCGACATTCTCGCGGGGTTGGCCGAGCGCCACGACCGTGATCCGATGCTGGCCCGCACGCTGACACAGCCAGCGGCACCCTCGACCGTCGGCCTGAAGATCGCCGGCTGGTTGCACGGCCTACTCGATGCCGACCAGCAGCTCGCTGAGCTGCGGTGGCCCCTTCAGCTCGGCGGTGCAGCGGGGACGCTCGCCGCCATCGTCGAGCTCGCCGGACGCGGCACCGCCCTCGAGCTGCAAGCGGACTTGGCGCAGCTGCTCGGACTGGAGAGCTCTGCCCCGTGGCACACACGGCGCACGACCATGACTCGGCTCGGCGACGCCGCAGCCACCGCGACGCAGGCGTGGGGCCGCGTGGCCAATGACGTCCTGGTTCTCGGTCGAGCCGAGGTCCGGGAGATGCGAGACGGTTCAGCCGGTGGCTCGTCGTCCATGCCGCACAAGGCCAACCCAACCCTCGCGCTCCTCGTGCGCCGCGCCGCCATTCTCGCCCCTCACCTCGCCGCCGCCCTTCACTCAGCGGCAGCAGAGCAGGTTGACGAGCGCGCTGATGGCGCGTGGCACACCGAGTGGTGGCCACTGGCGCAGCTGCTGAGACAGACCGCGGTCGCCGCATCCCAGGCCACCGACCTGGTCCGGGGGCTCGTGATCGACACCGACCGGGCCGCC
Organism: Ornithinimicrobium sp.; assembly: GCF_035267225.1. Lineage (GTDB taxonomy): Bacteria > Actinomycetota > Actinomycetes > Actinomycetales > Dermatophilaceae > Ornithinicoccus. The sequence continues at coordinate 5,012 of NZ_DATFMA010000003.1, read as the reverse complement.
GGTCGGTTGGCCGATGTCGAGGCGGAGGTCAGGGCCGAGCAGCGCACGATCGCCGATCTGGCCGGACGCGATCAGCGCTCGACGTACGAAGGCCTCGCTCATGAGCTCGTCGCGGAGGCGCTCGAGCGGGCCCGCACCTACCGAGCTGCCATCGCGAAGCAGGAGGAGATCCGGTGACCGTCACTGCCGTTCGTCTCGGGGGCCGCCCCGATCAGCCGCTCCTGGTGCTCGGCCCTGCATTGGGGACCTCCGCCACCGCCCTGTGGTCAGCCGCGGCCCACGGTCTTGCCCAGCACTTCCACGTCGTTTCGTGGGACCTGCCGGGCCACGGCCACAACCGCCTGTCCTCCACTCGTGAGCCCGTGAGCATCGAGACCCTCGCCGCAGATGTGCTCGCGGTCGTTGATGAGCTGCGTGAAGGAGGGGGGTCGACACGCTTCCACTACGCTGGCGACTCCGTCGGGGGAGCGGTGGGGCTGCAGCTGGCGCTCGACGCACCTGACCAGCTGGCCAGTGCGACCGTGCTCTGCTCCGGGGCGAGGATCGGCTCCCCTGACCTGTGGGCCGAGCGAGCATCGCAGGTGCGCTCCGCGGGGACGCCCTCCCTGGTGGCCGAATCGGCCGGGCGGTGGTTCGCCCCCGGTTTCCTGGAACGAGAACCCGAGCGTGCCTCCGCGTTGTTGCATGCACTCGCCGACACCGACGACGAGGGTTATGCCGCGGTGTGTGACGCGTTGGCCCGATTCGACCTGCGGGCCCGGTTGACGGAGGTGGAGGTCTCCGTCCTGGCCGTCGCTGGCGACCGCGACAGGTCGACTCCGACCTCTTCGCTGGCTGAGGTCGCTGAGGGGGTGGCCCGCGGCCGGCTCGTGGTGCTCCGCGGGGTGGGGCACCTCGCCCCCGTCGAGGCGCCGGCCGAGGTCGGTCGCCTCGTCCGGGAGCACGCGCTGGGCCACGCCACCGAGGGGCCGGGTGAGACGTCGACCCGGGACGGGGCCCGCGCCGCTGGCATGGCGGTAAGACGCGAGGTGCTCGGCGACGCGCACGTCGACCGGGCCACCGCCGCGGCCACCGATCTGACCCGCGACTTTCAAGAGTTCATCACCGAGTATGCCTGGGGAGGGATCTGGACCCGGCCAGGCCTCGACCGTCGCTCGAGGTCGTTGATCACGCTCACGGCGCTTGTGGCCCGTGGACACCAGGAAGAGCTGGCCATGCACATCCGGGCTGCCCGGACCAACGGCGTCACGGTGGAGGAGATCAAGGAGCTGTTGCTGCAGACAGCCATCTACTGCGGTGTTCCGGACGCCAACACCGCGTTCCACACCGCCCAGAAGGCCTTGGACGGGCTCGGCGAGTCGTGATGGGCTCCACCGAGCCACGTCGGTCAGGTCATCGTGGCCTGAACCACCGCAGCCACGGTGCGGACGACTGCTCCTGTGTCGTACGCGTGGGCGAGGGCCAGCTGGACCGCCACCGGGTCGCGCAGGGCCACGTAGGCCACGCCGTCCAGCCGAAGTGCCCTCACCGGCTCGGGCACCAGGCCTACGCCCAGGCCTGCGGCCACGAAGACCACCAGCGTCCCCGTCTCGCCTACCTCGAGCACCCGCGGCTCGAACCCGGCCCCGCGGCAGGCACCCAGCACCAAGGGCTGCATGACCGACCGCCGACCCGAGGGATGGGTGATCAGCACCTCGTCAGCCAAGTCGGCGAGGTCGACGGCGTCGTTGCCGGCCAGCCGGTGGTGTGCCGGCAGCACGGCGACAAGTGGCTCGGTCCGCAACGGCGTGACCTGCAGGCCGTCGCTCGCCGGGCCCGCGAGGCGCAGAACCGCTATGTCGAGGTCTCCGCTGCGGAGCCGATCGAGCAGCTCGGGACCGAGGAGCTCGCCGTGCAGCTCGAGCTCGAGGTCGGGGAGCTCCTCTCTCAGTCGCCGAGCAACTCGGGGAAGGACGTCGTAGGTCGCGGTCCCGACGAATCCGAGTCGGACTCTCCCGGCTCGACCCCGGGCCAGGAGCGAGAGGTCGGTGGTGGTGCGCTCGACGTCCGCGAGGATCTCCGTGGCCCGAGCGCGAAGCAGCAGGCCCGCCTCGGTGAGCTCCATCCGGCGGGTCGAGCGGTCCACGAGCCGGGTTCCGACGGCTCGCTCGAGCTGCTTCAGCTGCTGGGAGAGGGCGGGCTGCGCGATGTGGAGGTGCTGGGCCGCCCGGCCGAAGTGTCGTTCCTCGCACAGCACGAGGAACGAGGTTAGATGGCGCAGTTCCATGGCCCCAGTCTATGCAGATGGCTTATCAATAGAGATATATTGACTATTGGACCTGATCAAACACTCACAGCTACGGTCGAAACGTGACCGAGAGCTATCTTCTGGCCAGCGTGCGCACCGCCTTCGGCCGCTTCGGCGGGGCGATAGCTGGTACGCGTCCTGATGATCTGGCCACCGCCGCGTTGCGAGGCGTGCTCGATCGCGCACCGGACCTTGACCCTGCGTGTATCGACGACGTGGTGTGGGGATGCGCCAACCAAGCGGGGGAGGACAACCGCAACGTCGGACGTATGGCGGTTCTGTTGGCCGGTCTGCCCACGTCGGTGCCGGCCACGACGGTCAACCGGCTCTGTGGTTCCTCTCTTGAGGCGGCCGGCTCGGCTTCCCGCGCCGTGGAATGCGGTGATGCCGAGATCGTGGTCGCCGGCGGGGTCGAGTCGATGACCAGGGCGCCATGGGTGCTGCCCAAGCCGGATCGGGCCTTCCCCGCCGGGCATGCCACCGCGGTTTCCACCTCCCTGGGGTGGCGCCTCGTGAACGAGCGCATGCCGGCCGAGTGGACCGTCTCGCTGGGCGAGTGCAACGAGCAGCTGGCCGAGCGCCTGGGGATCTCCCGTGAGCGGCAGGATGAGTTCGCCGCCCGCTCGCATCAGCGTGCCGCCCGGGCGTGGGCAGACGGCTTCTACGACGAGCTCGTCGTGCCGGTGGAGGGAGTGGATCTCGTTCGCGATGAGAGCATCCGGGACGGTTCGACAGCAGACAAGCTCGCCGAGCTGAGTCCCGCGTTCCGCACCGATGGCACCATCACTGCAGGTAACGCCAGCCCGCTCAGCGACGGTGCCGCCGCATTGTTGATCGGGAGCGGCGCGGCGGCGGAGCGACACGGCCTGACTCCGCTCGCCCGAATCGCGGGCCGTGGTGCGCACGCCCGAGACCCGCGCGACTTCGGGGTCGCACCGGTTGAAGCGGCTCAAGCCGCGTTGTCGCGGGCCGGCGTGAGCTGGGCCGACGTGAGTGCGGTCGAGCTCAACGAGGCTTTCGCGGCCCAGTCGCTGGCGTGTGTGGATGCGTGGCACGTCGACCCCTCGGTCGTGAACGCCAAAGGCGGCGCCATCGCCATCGGGCACCCCCTCGGAGCCTCGGGTGCCCGCATTCTCGCCACCCTGGCGGCCCGCCTGCGTGCGAGCGGAGGCCGATGGGGAGTCGCAGCGATCTGCATCGGGGTGGGGCAGGCCCTGGCGATGGTGCTTGAGAACCCAGAGGCGACGACATGAGACCGACGAGGTCAATGTCAGGCTACGCGGTCCACAGCGCCTGCATCGAGGTGCAGATGGTGGTGGCGTCCTCGTCGACGGTAGCGCCGTTGCCCCCTCCGGAAAGAGAGGTGCACCCATGAGCGCGCAGGTGCTGGGCTCGGCCGATGAGGCGGTGGCAGCCACTCAGGACGGAGCGACTGTCCTGGTGGGTGGGTTCGGGATGGCGGGCATGCCGACCGATCTGATCGACGCCCTGATCCGACAGGGGGCAGGCGACCTGACTGTGGTCTCTAACAACGCGGGCAACGGCGACACGGGTCTGGCGGCTCTTCTTGCCGCCGGGCGGGTGCGAAAGGTGGTGTGTTCGTTCCCCCGGCAGACCGACTCTTGGGTTTTCGACGGCCTCTACCGTGCCGGCGAGGTCGAGCTGGAAGTCGTGCCGCAAGGCAACCTGGCGGAACGGATGCGTGCCGCCGGAGCCGGCATCGGCGCCTTTTTCTCGCCGACAGCACATGGCACCCCGCTAGCCGAGGGCAAGGAGACCCGCGAGATTGGCGGACAGACGTACGTGCTGGAGTATCCGATCCACGGCGACCTCGCGCTCATCAAGGCACATGTCGCCGACCGCATGGGCAACCTTGTCTACTACAAGACGGCTCGGAACTTCGGTCCGGTGATGGCCACCGCCGCGGCCACCGTCGCGGTTCAGGTCCACCGCCTCGTGGAGACGGGCGAGCTCGACCCCGAGGCGGTCGTCACGCCGAGCATCTACGTTGACCGGATTGTGCCGATCGGGGAGGTCGACGGATGAGCAGTTCCGACCAGGCTCGCAGCAAGGACGAGATTGCAGCCACTGTCGCCCACGACATCGCCGGCGAACACCCGCACGGCGCCTACGTCAACCTCGGCATCGGTCAGCCCACGCTCGTCGCCGACCACCTTCCCGACGGAGCCGGTGTGGTCCTGCATACGGAGAACGGCATGCTCAACATGGGTCCCGCGGCGAGCGAGGACGAGGTCGACGCCGACCTCATCAATGCCGGGAAGCAGCCGGTGACCGAGCTGCCCGGAGCGGCATACTTCCACCAGGCGGACTCCTTCGCGATGATGCGCGGAGGCCATCTCGATGTGTGCGTCCTGGGTGCCTTCGAGGTCTCGGCCGGCGGGGATCTCGCCAACTGGCACACCGCGGACGCTGACGCCATCCCGGCGGTGGGTGGCGCCATGGACCTGGCGATCGGGGCGAAGCAGGTCTGGGTGATGATGTCGCTGTTCGACAAGCAGGGACGACCCAAGCTCGTGCCCGAGTGCACCCACCCGCTGACCGGGGTGGGCTGCGTCAGCCGGGTCTACACCGACCTCGGCACGTTCGACATCACGCCCGACGGCGTGCGAGTCCGCGAGGCCACGGGCACCACTTCGGAAGAGATCCGGAAGCGGCTCGACGAGATCGCGTGGCTCTGACGGCCGGTCATGCGCTGTCAGAGCTG
>NZ_DATFMA010000002.1:0-45132 GCF_035267225.1 Ornithinimicrobium sp. | reverse complement strand
TCCCGCGGCGGCCGCACCGACATCACCAACATGACCCTGCTCTGCGGGCGCCACCACACCCTGGTCCACCACCACGACCTCAACGCCACCATCGAGGCAGACGGCGTGCACTGGGAACGACCATGACCCCGCCCCGGGCCGGCCTTGGTTGGCTGGGAGCGGAAGCATGCCCCGGCCCTGGCTCGTTTTCGCTCACCTCACCTGGGCTGCGCCGGGCATCCGCCGGGCATCATGCCTGCGCGCAGGGCTCGTCGAACGCCCGGTGATGGCTGCCCACATTGCGCGCGACGGCCAGGTGCCCGCCGAGGTAGGCCGCGGCACTACCCGTCGCGGCCCCACCGAGAGCCAACGCGGCTCCGGCGCTGTGGTTGCCCCGTCGGCGGGCGAGCCAGGACGACAGGTAGAGCCCGATGGAGCTTCCGACGGTGGCTGCGTGAACGAGACCGACGCGCTTCTCGCGCGTCCCCGATCCGGACCACTCCGCCCAGCCTGTCCAGGCGGTCAGCGGGACAGCGAGCAGACCGGTGCCGACGAGCGTCCGCGCGGCGGTGCGAGACTCCGGGCCCCCGACGAGGTCGAGCACGCTGGCGGACGTCCACGAACCCAGCACGGCATCGGTGAGAACGGGGTGGAGAGCGTGCCCCAGCCATTCCCCGCGCAGGAACGCTGCTCGGGTCCCGGTGCCGAAAACCGTCTCGATCGTCGGCTCGATGGCTCCCACGACCGCGTCCAGCGCAGAGGCCTCCTCGAGCTTGCGGGTCCACGCGACGACCGGTGGCGGTTGCTCCGTCATGATGCGCCTCCTCTTCACAACGGGTCGACAAGCCCGCTACTCGTGTCGCGATCCTCCCCGCAGCCCCGTCCACGAGCAACCGCACCTCGTGGGCGACCGCTTGCGACAACGTGGCTAATGGTATTAGTCTCAGGGCTAATATCATTAGCTTAGGAGGATGACGATGCTTCATCACCTCGCCCTTGACCACGGCACCATCGCCATCGAGACCACCGGCGCCGGACAGCTCGTCGTCCTGGCGCACGGCATGGGAGACAGCCGCGCCGCTTACCGCTTCGTCGTGCCCCAGCTGGTCGCGGCGGGCTACCGGGTCGCGGCGATGGACCTGCGGGGCTGTGGCGATTCCAGCGCCGAGTGGCCGGACTACAGCCGCACCGCCATCGCCGGTGACCTGCTCGCCGTCATCCAGCATCTGGGTGGCCCGGCCGTGCTGGTCGGACACTCCATCTCCGGCGGCGCCGCCACCATCGCCGCGGCGAAGGATCCGACTGCGGTCGCCGGAGTCGTCGAGCTGGCGCCGTTCACCCGGGCGCAAGCCGTTCGGCCTGCCGATCTGACCGTGAAGCGCTACCGCACCGCCATGACACGGTTGCTGTTGAGCAACGTGCTGGGCAGCGTCCGCGCCTGGCATCGCTACCTCGACCTGGCCTTTCCCGGCGACAAGCCCGAGGACTGGGAGGACCAGCTGCAGCGCATGGACCGCGAGCTTCGCGAACCTGGGCGGATGAAGGCACTGCAACGCATGGGGCGGTCAGCGCCCAAGGACGCCGGTGCTCAGCTCGGCAACGTCCGGTGCCCGGTGCTGGTCGTGCAGGGGTCCCTCGACCCGGACTGGGCCGACCCGCGCGCTGAGGGTGAGGCGATCGTGGCCGAGATGCCCGACGGTCTCGCCGAGCTCGTGGTCATCGACGGCGCGGGGCACTATCCACACACCCAGCATCATGACGAGACGGCAGCGCTGATCCTGTCCTTCCTGAGAGCCCACGCGGATGCCTAGAGCCGGGCTGGGGCCCGAGATGGTCGCTGCTGCGGCCGCAGACCTGGCCGACGAGATCGGCCTGGCCAACGTCACCATGGCTCAGGTGGCCGAGCGGCTCGGGGTGCGCACCCCCTCCCTCTACAAGCACGTCGGCGGCCAGTCCGACCTCACCCGGCGCATCGGTGTCATCGCGCTGAACGAGCTCGCGGACAACCTGCGCGATGAGCTGCAGGGCCGCGCCCAGCGCGACGCCCTGGCGGCGGCGGCGACCACCTTCCGCACGTTCGTCACCGAGCACCCGGGGCGGTACGCGGCCACGGTGCGCCTCGACACCAACGGCCCGGACGACCCGCTGGTCACCGCGGGGGCACGGGTGGTCGCCGCCCTCTCGGCGGTGCTGGCCGGCTACGGGATCCCGGACTGCGACGCGATCCACGCCCTGAGGACGATGCGCAGCCTCCTCCACGGCTTCGCCGTGCTCGAGGCCGCCGGAGGGTTCCAGATGGACACCGACGTGAACGACAGCTTCACCTGGTTGGTGGGGTTCCTACACCACGGTCTGCAGGCTGCCAGTGGCGAACACCCGCGTCTACCATGACGATGTGGCACAGCGAGGCGGCAGCCAGGAGCAGCCGGCGCTCTTCTTCGACGGGCCGGAGGACTTCCGGCAATGGCTGCAGGAGCACCATGCCACCGAGACCGAACTGTGGATGGGTCTGCGCCGCAAGACTGAAGAACCTCGCGGCTTGACGTGGGAGGAGGCCGTCCCGGAGGCGCTGTGTTTCGGGTGGATCGACTCCCGCGTCGAGCGCATCGATGACCGTGCCAGGCGTCAGCGGTGGACGCCCCGCAAGCCGACCAGCACCTGGAGCCAGGTCAACCTCGAGATGGTGGACCGCCTGATGGCGCAGGGGCGGATGCACCCCTCGGGAATCGCTGCGTGGGAGCGGCGGCGGGTGGACGCCCACTGGGAGAACGCCCGAGCACAGGCCCAGACGATGCAGCTCCCGACCGAGTACGCAGAGGCCCTGCCGGGCGACGCGGCTGCGCAGGCCTTCTGGGACCAGGCCGCACCCGGCTACCGCCGCGCCTGCATCCTCTGGGTGTGCAGCGCCAAGCAGCAGGCCACGAGAGACCGGAGGATGTCCCAGCTCGTCGAGCTGTGCGCCGACGGTCGGCTGATCCCGCCCGAGCGGTACGGCAGTGCCCCGGCGTGGTTGGCACGAGCCGGGGCCGCCGCGGCTGCGGTATCGGAAGCAGGCCGGTAGCGCCTACCCGGAGCTCGATGGTGAGCCATCGTGCTGTGGAGCGGCCATGGGGCCGCCGCGCTCCCCGCCGCGCAGCGCGGTGAGCTGCAGCGCGTGCCGGTCCAGGTGCTGGTCCTCCTCCGAGGCCGGCTCCCACTGCGGCACCGGCACCGAGCCGCCGTCGCGTACGGCCACGAACACGGTCAGGCAGTGGGTCGTCAGCTCCAGCTCACCACCCATCGGGTCAGCGGTGCGCACGTGCACCGCGATATGCATGCTGCTGCGGCCGGTGTGTAACAGCCGAGCGGAGACCTCGACCAGGTTGCCGATCGGGATCGGACGGTAGAAGCGGATGCCACCGGAGTAGACCGCCAGACACCGCTCCCCCGTCCACTGCATGGCGCAGACGCCGGCGGCCTCGTCGATCCACCGCATGACGGTGCCGCCGTGGGTCTTGCCACCCCAGTTCACGTCGGTGGGCGCAGCGAGGAAGCGCAGCACTGCCCGCGGTGCGGTTCCGGCCCCGGAGTACGTCTGATCGGCCATCTCGCGCTCGATGGCCGAGCGCACCCCGATCCGGTCCCGGGCCGCCCCGGCTTCTCGGTGCTGCTCCTGCGACCTCGGCTCCCACTCACGCACCTGCGTGGGGCGCCCACCCTTGGCGTCCAAGGCGATGAAGATGACGATGCACGTCGCCCGCTCGTCCAGCTCACCGGTCTGCACCGGCCCGGCGCTGACCACCACCCGGACGTGCATGGACGAGCGCCCGGTGAGGATCAGGTGGGCCCGGACCTCCACCAGCTCTCCGGTGTTGATCGGCTTCTCGAACGCGACGTCTCCCACGTAGGCGGTGACGCAGTAGCCGGACGACCAGGCGGCCGCGCAGGCGTAGGCCGCGCGGTCCACCCACTCCAGCACCCGCCCACCGGAGACGGCCGTGCCCCCGAGGTCGGCCACGTCCGTCGGTGCGGCGAGAAAGCGCAGAGTGGTCGAGCCGCGGCGCTGACCGTCGTCGGTGGAGCCCACGCCCTGACCCTAGAGCCTGGACGGCGACGAAGTCAGCCGGCTTGCTCGGTCTGCGCCGCAGCGGCATCGGAATACTGCAGAGGCCGCACTCGCTGGAGGTAGGTATGACTGTTCCGAATCTCGACCTCAAAGACGGCACGACCATCCCGCAGCTGGGCTTCGGGACCTTCCAGATCCCGCCGGAGGACACCAAGGAGGCCGTGCTGACGGCCTTCGAGACCGGCTACCGGCACATCGACACCGCGCAGATGTACGGCAACGAGAAGGAGGTCGGCGAAGCCATCGCCGAGTCCGGGCTGGCCCGTGAGGACATCTTCGTCACGACGAAGCTGAACAACAACAACCACCGTCCCGAGGACGTCCGTCGCTCGCTCGACGAGTCGCTCACCAAGCTCGGGCTGGACCGGGTGGACCTGTTTCTCATCCACTGGCCGATGCCCGGGGAGTACGACGGCGACTTCCCCTCGACGTGGCGAGCCATGCTCGAAGCGCGGGACGAGGGCAAGGTCATCTCTCCCGGCGTCTCGAACTTCGAGCCGCATCATCTGGACCGTATCGTCGACGAGACCGGACAGGCCCCGGTGATCAACCAGATCGAGGTCCACCCGTACTTCGCCAACAACACCGCCCGCGACGCCACGGCCAAGCACGGAGCTCTCGTCGAGGCATGGTCACCCATCGCCCAAGGCGAGATTCTGGACGACGAGACCGTGACCGCGATCGCCGGCGAGGTCGACCGGACGACGGCGCAGGTGACCTTGCGCTGGCACGTGCAGCGCGGGGACATCATCTTTCCCAAGTCGGTCACTCCCGACCGGATGAGGAGCAACTTCGCCATCTTCGACTTCGAGCTCAGCGAGGACCAGATGCGCCGCATCGACGGGCTCGACCGGGGCGAAGACGGACGCCGCGGGCCCAACCCCGACGAGATGAACGTCATCCCTGACTGAGCGTCTCGCTGATGGACCCGGGTGCCGGCAGTCGCACGACGACTGCCGGCACCCGTTCTTTCGCCGCCTCAGCCCTGCAGGGAGTAGAAGCGGAACAGCTCGTGCTCGATCGGCAGGATGTCGACGCCACGGAAGCCGGCCTGCTCCGCGTAGTGGCGCAGAGTGTCCGGGCGCATGACGGTTCCCGTCCCCGCTGACGGGCTGTGCGACATCCCGTCGGGCAGGCAGACCATGAGCGAGAGGCCGTACATCAGCCGCTCCGCGAAGTCCGGCTCGCCGGTGAAGGTCTCGTTCACCCGCTCGTCCATCACCAGCACGGTGGCCCCGTGTGCCGCCAGCTGGCGCATCGCCGACAGCACCGCCACCGGGTCGGCCATGTCGTGGACGCACTCGAAGGCGGTCACCAGGTCGTAGTCACCCTGAGGGGCGGATGCCGCGTCGATGAGGTGGAAGCGCACCCGGTCACCCACGCCGTACGCGGCGGCATGGCCACGGGCGGCCTCGATCGACTCCGCGTCGAGGTCCATTCCGTCGACCCGGACGTTCGGGTAGGCCAGCGCCATGGCGATGGCCGACCACCCCTCGCCACAACCGATGTCCGCGACGCGGCCGCCCGCGCCGAGCTTCTGGTGCACCCCGGGGAGGGAGGGCAGCCATGAGCGGCCCATCTCGTGCAGGAACAGCGGGCGGTTCGCGTCCGCCTGACCGGTGCGCATCGCCTCGCCGTACTGCGCCCAGGACACGCCGCCTCCGCTGCGGTAGGCCTCCAACAGGGCCGGAAGCCGGACTGCCGAGGAGGCGATGACCCGGAAGAACGGCACGAGATAGGCGAGACTGTCGCGGTCGGCGAGCACTTCGGCGTGAGCCCCGGACAACCCGTAGCGTCGCTGAGCCGACGAGGCATGCGGGTCGTCGCAGTCGACGATCTGGCAGACCGTCTGCTGCTCCAGCCACTCGCGCGCATAGCGCTCGTGCACGCCGGCGCGCTCGGCCAGCTCCGCGCTGGTCAGGCGACGATCGACAAGCTGGTCGTACAGGCCCAGCTGGTCACCGAGGTAGACCGACAGCACATCAAGGGCGCCCAGCATCGACTCGCTGAGCCGTTCCAGGAACCCCTCGGCGCTCTCCGGGGTCGCGCCGGCAGGCGCGTCGTGGGCGGGCTGGGCGGCCTCGGCGGTATCCATCGTGGTCGTCATGTCGTCCTCCTTGCTCCGGCACCGACCCGGTGTCGGTGCGATGCCTCCACCGTCGTGCCCTGCCCTCACACACGTCTGACACGCCTCTGACGCGCGGTCCGACCTGCGCTCCGCCTGCTCGCCAGGGGTGCCGCGTCCCGGTCATACTGGCCGTCATGGCAGCCCGGGCGGCTCGCACCGCACAGACCAGCCCCTCGGTCGCCATCGGCGTCCTCGGCCCCCTGCGGGTGCAGGTCGACGGCAGCGACCGCACCGTTCCCGCGGGGAACCAGCGCCGGCTGCTCGGGTCGCTGCTGCTGGCCCGTGGCCGCGTCGTTCGCACCTCGACCCTGGTCGACGATGTGTGGCGCGACGACCCGCCCGCATCCCCCGACGCCTCCGTGCACACGGCCGTGGCCCGGCTGCGCCGATCTCTCGGCGCGGCCAGAGACCTGCTGCGCACGGGGCCCGGCGGCTACCAGCTCGCCGTGCGACTGCAGGACCGCGACGACTGCCACTTCACCGAGCTCGTGGCGGCAGCGCAGGCCGTCACCGGGCCGGCCCGGCTGCGCCTTCTCGAGCAGGCCCTGGGTCTGTGGCGCGGAGCAGCCTGGCACGACGTCGCGGACGACCTCGCCGTGGGCGAGGCCGGACGGCTGACCGACCTGCGCTGGCAGGCACTGGAGACACGTGCCTCGACCCTGGCCGAGATGGGCCGGTGGGGTGAGGCCGTCTCGGAGCTGAGGGCCCTCACGCTCGAACGCCCGCTGCGAGAGCAGACGGTGCTGCCCCTGGCCGACGCCTTGGACCGTTCCGGCGACAGCGTCCAGGCGCTGGAAGAGCTCGACCGGTATCGGCGGCTGCTGGCCGAAGAGCTGGGGCTGGACCCCTCGGCCGAGGTCAGCGCGTTGCACCAGCGGGTCCTGCGGCGAGAGAGGTCGTCCACAGCGAGCGGTGGCGCCGGCCCGATGGCCGAGCCGCCCCATCCGGTGAACCAAGCAGGTGAGCTCCTGGGCCGCACCGAGCTCGTTGCTCTGCTGCGCGACCGGCTTGCACCGGGCCGGGTGGTGACGCTCGTCGGGCCCGGCGGAGTCGGTAAGACCTCCCTGGCCCGGCACCTCGAGGCGGACGCGGCGGTGTGCTGGTGGGTGGACCTGCAGCAGGTGACCCGGGCGGAGGCGGTGGTGCAGGCCGTCCTGGCGGCGACGGGTGGCCCCGACGGCGCCGGCGGGGCCGGGGACGTGACCCTCACGCGCCGACTGACCACCGCCAGTGGCCTGCTGGTACTGGACAACTGCGAGCACGTCGCAGAGCCGGCGTCGTGGGTCGCCCGGACCGCCGTGACCAGTGGGACCCGGCTGAGCGTTCTCGTGACGAGCCGGCGGCGCCTGGACGTGCCGGGCGAGGTCGTCCTGCCCGTCCCGCCGCTCCGGGTCGACCAGGTGGGCTCGGAGCCGGCGCCTGCGGTCGAGCTGTTCCTGACCCGGGCGCAGGAAGCGGCCCATGGCCTCGAGGTCGATGAGGACCTGCGTCGTGCAGCCACCGAGATCTGTCGCCGGCTGGACGGGTTGCCCCTGGCGATCGAGCTGGCTGCCTCGCAGGTCGACTCGGTGAGCCTGCGCGACCTGGAGTCGGACCTGCGCGAGCACCTGGACCTGCTGCAGACCACCAGCAGGGTCGGCGCGCAAAGACACCGGGCCCTGCGAGAGACGATGCGGTGGTCCTACGACATGCTGACCCCGGCCGAGCAAGCGGTCTTCCGCGGGGTGGGGGTCTTCGCTGCGGAGTTCGAGCTGGCCGCGGCCCAGCGGGTGCTGGGCCGCATCGGGCTGGACCGGGAGCAGGTTTCTCTGGCGGTGACCGAGCTGGTGCGTCGCTCCATGGTGGTGGCCCCCTCGCCTCCGGGGTCCGGCCGCTTCCGGCTGCTGCAGACGCTGCGCACCTTCGCCGGGGAGCTGCGTGGCGACGAGGAGCGAGAGGCGCTGGCTCAGGCGCGCCTGGACTGGGTGCTTCGCGTGGCCGAAGACGCCAACCCGGCCCTCTCGGGCCCAGACGAGGCAACCTGGGCCGCCCGGCTGACGAGCATCCTGCCCGACCTGCGCGAGGTGTTCGACCAGGTCGTCTCCGCCGGCGACGTGGTGCCTGCCCGGCGGATCGTGGAGGCACTGGGCCGGTGGGCCTACCTCACGCTGAACACGGAGATCCTGGGGTGGGCCGACAGGGTCGTCGCGGTCGACCCGACCCCGCCCCCGCGGGTGCTGGTGGCCGCCGCAACCCACGCGTGGCTGCGCGACGACCACACCAGCAGCATGGAGCTGGCCCGGAGGGCACTGGAAGAGGCCGGTGCGGATGACCGGGTGGCCGCGTACCTGGCCCACGAGATCCTGGGCGATGCCGCCCTGTTCACCGGCGACCCGGACCTCGGATGGGAGCACTACAGCCTCTCCAGCGAGGCGGCGCTGCGCAGAGGCAACCTGGCGGACGCCGCCATCGGACGAGCCTCGATGGCCCTCGCCGAGGCTTATGGCGGGCAGGACGGTCGACCTCGCGCCAGGGAGGCCCTGGGGATGGCACACCGCAGCCGCAACCCCTCGGCCATCGGCCTGGCCTGGTACGTCGACGGTGAGGCTCGTGGCGACGGTGACCTGGAGGGTGCCCTGGCGTCGCTGGATCGGGCCCGCGCCGTGGATGTCGGCCCGGTGTCATCGCTGAGCCACTCGGTGTCGCTGACCGCCACGGCCGCCCTGCTGGGGCGCGGCGGCCCGGTGTCCCCGGCGACCCTGACCGCCGTCGCCGCCACCGTCGAGCACTGGAAGGGTCACGGGAGCACCGCGATGCTGCTGACCTGTCTGCGCAACGCCGTGCCCCTGCTGGTGCGCGCGGGTCTGGACCGTGAGGCGGTCTTGGTCGGCGACACGTTGGAGCACGTGCCCACGGAGCACGTCTCCTACGGCACCGAGGCGGAAGCGCTCGCGGAGTCGCTGCGCGTTGCGCAGAACCGGGAGGACCCGGCCCACGGCGGGTCCTGGCTCGACCTGGCCGAAGCCGCGGAGGCCGTGGTCGCCTCGCTCCGGGACAGAGCCCAGCAGGTCGTCAGCGATCCGGCCGGATCCAGCCATCCACCGTTGTGAGTGCGGGCCGAGGGGGGCTGGGCTAGGGTCGCCGAAACCAGCCGAGCGTCCGACCTAAGTGAGTCACCATGGCCAAGAAGAAGCAGAAGCAGCTGAAGAAGGACCTGTCCACGGTGAAGGGTCAGCTGACCAAGACGGAGAAGAAGCTCGCGAAAGCCGAGGACCGCAAGGACCGCTGGAAGAAGGAAGCCAAGGCACACAAGAAGTCGGCCGCCAAGGCGGGGGCCCGGGCCGACCTGCTCAAGGAGCAGCTCGAGGAGGCCTCGGCGACGTTGCGATCGACTCCCTCGGAGGACCAGGTCGAGGCGGCCAGCGTGGACGAGCCGGGCACCACCGGGAGCGATGGCACCGGAACCCCCGACGAGAGCTGGACCGTCGTGCAGCTGCGCGCCGAGGCCCGCGCCCGGGGGCTCACCGGGATGTCGGGAGCGAGCAAGTCGGACCTCGTCGCCGCTCTGCGGTGACCCGCCGCGCTCGAGCGGCTCGATCGGCACGACCGGCTCACCACTGCTCACGCGAGACCTCGCAGCCTGCACCCTGCAACCCTCTATAGGGTGTGGCGCGTGCGCCGAGTCGACCCGTGGGGACTGGCGGTCGCCGCTCTCGGCGCCTGCGTCTACCTGTTACATGGTTTCGGTGGCGTCCTCTCCCGAGACCTCGCCCTCTACGCCTACGCGGGACAGCAGTTCGCCGAGGGCGTCCCCCCGTACGAGGGGGTGCTGAACCGGGCCGGTCCCCTGGCCCACATGGTTCCCGGCCTCTTCGCCATGCTGGCCCGCGCCCTGGGCACCGACGACCTGGTCACCATGCGGGTGATGATGTTCGTCCTCACGGTGCTGGCCGTGTACCTCACCTACCTGCTGGGCCGCGACACCTTCGCCTCCCGGGTCGCCGGTGCTGCCGCAGCGGCCACCCTGCTGTCCTCACGGGCTGTGGTGCTCTACGCCGGGGGCGGCCCTCGGGAGAAGACGACCATGATGCTGCTGGTGGTGTGCGCGTTGCTGGCCACCCGGCACCGACGGTGGGTGCTGGCCGGGGTGGCGACCGCGTTGGCCACCCTGACGTGGCAACCCTCGTTCTGGCTGTGCCTGGTGGCCGCCCTGGTCGCCGCGGGGCACCTTCCCTGGCGTCGGCGGTGGCGCGCCACGTTCGGCGCCTGGGTCCGCTTCGTGTCGGGCGGGATCCTCGCCACCGCAGCGGTCATGGCCTACTTCGCCTTCGCCGGTGCCCTCGACGCCTTCTTCGAGGGCTTCCTGTTCATCAACGCCACCAGCACCAGACAGGTCGGGCTGGCCGAGTTCGTCTGGCGGTTACCCGGGGAGATGCCACGCGCGTGGGGATGGTCGCTGTGGCTGCTCATCGCGGGCCTGGTCAGCGCCGTGGTCCTGGGCTGGAGAGCCCGGGGCTCGACCGACGCCGCGGGGCGCATGGTCGTGGCGGCCGGCGCTGCGACCGTGGCCTCGTTCCTGTGGTCGCTGCTGGTGTTCAACGGGTGGGCGGACGCGGTGTTCGTCGTTCCGTTGGCCGCCGTCGGGCTCGGCGGTGCCGTGGGTGCCGTGGCGGGCCGCTTCTCAGCGCGAGGCGGTGTGGCACTGGGCACGGCCTACGTGCTCGCGGTCTCGGCCGGAGCCGGTTACGTGGCCTGGAGCCGCTCGCCGGACACCATGTACCAGATGCGCGCGGAGCACGACGCGATCATGGACGTGGCCGGCCCGGACGCGACGGTGCAGTCGATCGGCTCTCCCCAGCCGCTGGTGTTCGAAGGACTGCGCAACCCGATCCGGCACCAGATGTTCCTCACCGGCCTGCAGGACTACGTCGACGAGACCGAGCCGGGTGGCCTCGCCGGGATCACCGCCGACATCGAGCAGCGACGACCCACGTTCGTCACGGTGGACCGGCCCGCCTACTACCCGTGGCTGATGCCCACCCTGCGGGAGAACTACCGGTACATCGGGCGCACCTCGCGGATCCTCTGGTACGTCAGCCTCGACGTCGGCGAGGAGCGCATCGCCGAACTGCGTGATGTCGTGTCGGGCGACCCGTGAGCGAACGTGACACCATCCCCACCATGCCCGCGTCCATGCCCGTGTCCGAGGACCGCACGCGCTTCCGGTACTCGATCGTCATCCCGGTCTACAACAGCGAGCAGGTCGTGGGCACGACCATCGACCGGGTCGTCGAGACCTTCACCCAGGCGGGCCTGGACTTCGAGCTGATCTGCGTCAACGACGGGAGCCCGGACGCGAGCTGGCGGGTCATCTCCGAGCGGGCGGAGTCCGTCCCGCGTGTGCTCGCGGTCGACCTGATGCGCAACTACGGACAGCACTACGCCAACCTGGCCGGGTTCGCGGAGGCGACCGGCGACTACGTCATCACCATGGACGACGACCTGCAGAACCCCCCCGAGGAGGCGCTGCGCCTCATCGAGGCGGCGGTGAGCGGTGGACACGAGGTGGTGTTCGGCAAGTTCGAGCAGAAGCAGGCGGCCGGGCCGCGCCGGCTGGGCAGCATGATGGTGGGGCGGCTGAACCGCCGGGTCTTCGGCCAGCCGAACGACCTGGTGGTCTCCAACTTCCGCATCCTGCGCCGTGACGTGGTCGACCGCATCCTGGCCTCACGCACTGCCTACCCGTACATCACCGGGCAGGCGTTGATGTTCTCCCAGAACCGCGCCAACGTCACCGTCCGGCACGACGCCCGGCCGGTCGGCAAGAGCAACTACAACCTCACGCGCATCGTGCGCCTCGTGCTGACCATCCTGTTCAGCTACAGCTCCTGGCCTCTGCGAGCCGCGGCGACGGTGGGCTTCGCGATCTCGGCGCTCAGCTTCCTGTTCGGCGGCTACCTCGTGGTGCGCGCCATCGCCTTCGACGTCAGCGTGCCCGGGTGGACCTCGATCATGGTCCTGCTGTCGATCTTCAACGGCGTGACCATCGCACTGCTGTCGATGATCGGTGAGTACGTGGTCCGCACCCTGAACACCGTCAGTCACGACACCTCGTTCCACATCACCCGCAGGGTCGGACGGTGAGCCGACAGGACCGCCACCTCCGCCATTTCCTGGTCGTCGGGGGGCAGCGATGTGGCACGACCTGGCTGCACGACCAGCTGGCAGCCCATCCCCAGATCGCGATGGCGCGCCCGGCGCGCCCCGAGCCCAAGGTCTTCCTGCATCCGGGGCCGCACGACGCACCGAGCTACCGGGAGCAGTACTTCGCCCACGCCACCGACGAGCGCGCGCTCGGGGAGAAGAGCACCTCCTACCTCGAGGCGCCCGGCGCACCCGACCGGGTCGCCACCACGCTCGGAGCGCCCCGCATCGTCGTGCAGCTGCGGGACCCGGTGGCACGCGCCGTCTCCAACTACCGCTTCAGCCGCGCCCACGGGGTGGAGGACCGTTCGCTGAACGAGGCGCTGCGCGCCGACCTGGTCTCGCCTCGGGAGTGGGACCCGGCCAAGACCTCGGTGTCCCCGTTCGCGTATGTCTCCCGGGGGCGGTACGCCGAGCAGCTGCGCCGATGGACCCAGCGTTTCGAGGTCCACGTGCAGTTCCTCGAGGAGGTGCGCTCCGAGCCGGATCGGATCGGCCTGCTCTACCGGTGGCTGGGCGTCGACGAGGGCTTCCGCCACGACGCCGGTGGCGAGCTGGTCAACGCCAGCGCCCCGACCGACGATCGTCTCGACCCCGGCCTCGAGGCCGACCTGCGTGAGCACTATGCCGACAGCGACACAGCGCTGGCCGCGCTGCTCGCTCGCCCCTTGCCTTGGCCTCACCGGAGGAGCCCATGACCGTCATCCCCTTCAACGCCCCCGAGATCGCCGGAGCCGAGCTGGAGTACGTCCAGCGCGCCCTGGCCAGCGGTCACACCTCCTCGGGCGGACCGTTCTCGAAGCAGGCGGGTCGGATGCTCGCGGAAGCCACCGGCGCGAAGGAGGTGCTGCTCACGACCTCCTGCACCGCTGCGCTCGAGCTGAGCGCGATGCTGCTGGACCTCGGCCCGGACGACACGGTGGTCGTCCCCTCCTTCACGTTCACCTCCAGCGCGCTCGCCTTCGCCCGGCAAGGCGCGAAGATCCTGTTCTGTGACATCGAGCCGGAGACGCTCGGGCTCGACCCCTCGCACCTGGCCGAGCTGCTGGACGACTCGGTCCGAGCCGTCGTCCTCGTGCACTACGCCGGGATCGCCTGCGACGTCGACGGGGTCCGTCGCGTGCTCGCCGACCGCCCCGACGTGGTGATCGTCGAGGACGCTGCCCACGGCCTCTACGGCGCCTACCACGGCGAGCCACTGGGCGGCCTCGGCCGGTACAGCAGCCTGTCGTTCCACGAGACCAAGAACTTCACCTGCGGCGAGGGCGGGGCCCTGCTGCTCCACGACGACGCCGACGTGAACCGGGCGCGCGTCCTGTACGACAAGGGCACCGACCGCCAGGCGTTCTTCCTCGGGCAGGTGGACAAGTACTCCTGGCGGGACACCGGCTCCTCGTTCGGCATCTCCGACCTGCTCGCGGCGTGCCTGACGGCGCAGCTGGAGCAGGCCGACTCCATCCAGCAGCGACGCCGTCGGGTCTTCACCGGGTACGCCGAAGCGCTCGCGGACCCCGCGGCCGAGCTGGGGGTCCGCCTGCCCGTCGTCCCCGACGCCTGTGACCCGGCCTGGCACCTCTTCTACGTGCTGCTGCCCTCGGCCCACCAACGACCACTGGTCATGAAGGAGCTGCAGGAGCAGGGCATCCGCACCACGTTCCACTACGTCCCCCTGCACACCAGTGACGGTGGGCGCCGGTTCAGCGCCCGGCCGACCTCGTGCCCGGTCTCCAGTGACATCAGCGCCCGACTGGTGCGACTGCCCTTCTACAACACGCTGACTCCGGAGCAGGTCGACCGGGTGGCCACCGGGCTCATTGACGCCGTGCGGTCGACCTCGTGAGCACCCGGCAACCGGGCTCGGCGTCGATCGAGCAGCCCGACTACTGGTGGTACCGCGCCCGCTCGGAGCTGCTCCGGGCCGCTCTGGGACCCCACGCCCAGGGGCCGACGCGCCTGCTCGACGTGGGCAGTGCCGACGGGCCCAGCGTGGCCTGGCTCGACAGCCCCAGGCATGCCTGCCTCGACATGGACCTGCGCGGCCTGCGCCCCGGGGACGGCGTCTGCGCGTCCGCGCTGTCGCTGCCGTTCGCCGACGCCAGCTTCGACCTGGTCAGCGCCTTCGACGTGGTCGAGCACTGCGAGCCCGAGTCGACCGTGCTCCGGGAGTTCCACCGGGTGCTGCAGCCCGGTGGCCGGCTGCTGCTGTCGGTTCCGGCCTACGAGTGGGCCTGGACCGACCACGACGTACGCGCCGGGCACCATCGCCGCTACACCCGGGGCCGTCTGGTGCGGGCCGTCACGGGCGCCGGCTACTCGGTCCGACGGGTCAGTCACGGCTTCGCCGGGGTGTTCCCCTTCTTCGCCGCCGAGCGAGTGCTGCGGCGCGTGCGACCGGCGGCCTCGGGTGCGACCCTCCCCGAGGTATCC
Source organism: Ornithinimicrobium sp. (assembly GCF_035267225.1). Classification (GTDB taxonomy): domain Bacteria; phylum Actinomycetota; class Actinomycetes; order Actinomycetales; family Dermatophilaceae; genus Ornithinicoccus. Next base: position 30,310 of record NZ_DATFMA010000002.1, on the reverse strand, counting down.
CCCACCCTGGAACGCCTCTTCCTCGGCCTGTCACGAACCGAGGCCCGGCTCCTCACCCGTCGTGACCTGCCCTTCGGCTCCTCGGTGTTCCTGGCGGCCGACAAGCCGGTCTGACCGGCTCTCCCACGCCACCAGCACCACGAAGGCCACGGCTTCTACGACCAGGAACGTCCAGCACGTGCTGCTCAGAGGGTCCTGCGAGACCAGCATGTGCGCGGCGGCACCGAACGGGGCGGCGATCAGCCAGGCGGCCACGACCGCACCGGAGCGGTTGCGGGCCAACAGCCCCAGCGTGAGCACGAGGTTGGCCATGGCGACGACCGTGCCCACCGCCACCAGCGCGGCGTCACCGGGAGCCAGGCGAACTCCCTGCCCGAACACCAGCTCCATCGCGGGTGGGCCGAGCCACGCTCCGGCGACCCCGCCAGCGGCCGCTGCCACGAGCGTGGTCAGCCCGCCGATCCGGCGGATCCGGGTCAGGGTCGACCAGCGCCGACGTTCGACCAAAGAGGTCAGTCGCCCCGTCAACGCCGCGACCAGGCCGAGGGCCAGGGTGTACGGCGCGCGGAACAGCGCGAGCCCGGCGAAGAGGGCCGTGACCGTAGCCGGTGCCCCGCCGATCGCCGCCAGCAGCACGGGACCTCCGGTGAGGGTCACCTGCGCCATCAGCTGGCCGGTGGAGGCACCCGAGACGAAGAGCATCGGGCCCACGCCGCGCCCGTGCCCGTCCGCACGCGGGCTCAGGGCCCGGGGCCACAACGCCGCCACCGCGTAGCCGGCGACCAGGGCGAGCCCGTAGAAGACGGGCGTGTGGCTTCCCGCCAGCACCAACACCACCGCGGCCAGGCAGCGGATGCCGTTCTCGACCACCAGCCCGGCGGCCACGGCACCGAAGCGACCCCGGGCCGACTGCAGGCCGCGCAACAGCCCCAGCAGTCCGGAGCCCACTCCGACCAGCAGCACCAGGATGGGGAACCAGCCACCCTCCGGGCCGAAGAGGCGTTCTCGCGCCAACCAGCTCAGCACCCCCGCCAGCGCGGACACTCCGACCACCGCTGTCGCCACGGGGGGCAGGCCCCGGCGCACACTGGCCTCGCCCGCCGCGGTGGCCGCCGTGCGCGCGATCCAGTGCTGGACCGGGAAGGTCAGTGCCGCCCCGGCGAAGCCCCACCATGCCCACAGGACGGCCACCGGTGCGGCCGGCCCGGCGCCCAGGGCTCGGATGACCAGGGCGAAGAAGACGTAGGCCAAGATGCCCGCGACGGTGGACCCGGCCGCCAGCATCGCGGCGTCGCGTCGACCCCGGGTCGCAGCGGGCGCTCCCGACGTTGGCTGGCTCATCGTGGCTCATTGTGCCGGAACCCGCCGCCATCCCACGTGCATCCCGGGGCGCCCGGCCCGGGGCTCGTGAAGCCGGTGTGCTGAGCCGTGCGCCTGAGCGGTCCCGTCGGTGCTGCCGTCTACGATCGGTCATCGTGCCGGCCTCACCCTCCACCCACCCCGGGATGGGGGCGGTGCCCCACGACGGCGGCGTCACCTTCCGGGTCTGGGCCCCCAACGCCCGGCAGGTGGCGGTGACAGGCGACTTCTGCGGCTGGGACCCGACCAGCCGTGCGCGGATGGCCCGCGACAGCGCACGGTCCGGCACGTGGTCGACCTTCGTGCCGGGCGCCTGGCCGGGTGCCAAGTACCGCTATCTCATCCGCAGCGGGGGCCCCTACCGATCGCGGATCGACCCGGTCGCACGCGAGGTGACCCACTCCGACGGGGACGCCGTGGTCTTCGACCCCCGCCGGCTCAGCTGGGGGGAGCGCGCGTTCTCCATGCCGGGGTGGGACGACCTGGTGATCTACGAGGTCCACATCCCCACCTTCGCGGCCGAGGGCTGGCGCGCCGGTACGTTCGACCGAGCCATCGACCGCCTCGACCACCTGGCCTGGTTGGGCGTGACGGCGGTGGAGGTGATGCCGCCGTTCGCTTTCGCGGGGCCCGTCAGCTGGGGGTACAACCCGTCGCACCTCTTCGCGATCGAGAGCTCCTACGGTGGGCCGCAGGCTTTCGCGCGCTTCGTGCAGGCGGCCCACGACCGCGGGATCGCCGTACTGCTCGACGTGGTCTACAACCACCTGGGCCCCGGCGACCTGCACCTGTGGCGCCTGGACGGCGGCCGCAAGTCCCGCTACGGAGGCAGCTACTTCTACAACGACCGCCGCGCGCTCACGCCGTGGGGTGCGACCCGGCCCAACTACGACCGCAAGCACGTGCGCAACTACCTGCGCGACTCCGCCGTGATGTGGCTGGAGGACTTCCGCGTCGACGGGCTGCGCTTCGACGCCACGCAGTTCATCCGGTCGCGGTGGGGCAACATCCACCATCCCGGCGAGCGGCTGGGGGCCGGCCACCGTTTCCTGGCCTCGATGACCGCCGACCTGCGCGCCCGACAGCCGTGGAAGATCCTCATCGCCGAGGACATGCAGCAGGACCCGACGGTCACCCGGCCCAGCGAACAGGGCGGGCTGGGGTTCCACTCCCAGTGGGACGCGGGCTTCGTGCATCCCGTGCGCGAGGCCCTGGAGACCCACGACGACGGGTCGCGCCAGGTGCATGCCGTGGCCGCCGCGGTGCGTGCCTCCCACCTGTCGGCGCCGCACGAGCGGGTCATCTACACCGAGTCCCACGACGAGGTCGCCAACGGCCGCAGCCGCGTCACCGAGTCGATCGCGCCCGGCCGGGCCGACTCCTGGCATGCCCGCACCCGGGCATCCCTCGGCATCGCGCTGACGATGACCTCGCCGGGCATCCCGATGCTCTTCCAAGGCCAGGACGTCGCCGAGGACCGCTGGTTCGACGACCGCACGCCGGTGGACTGGGACAAGGCTCACCGCCACGCCGGGTTCCTGCACCTGACCCGGCAGCTGGTGGGGCTGCGCCGCAACCTCACCGGTCGCACTCGCGGCCTCAGCGGTCGGCACACGCACGTGATCCGGGCCGACGACGACCGTAAGGTCCTCGCCTTCCACCGCTGGCACCACGGTGGGCCCGGTGACGACACGGTGGTGGTGGTGAACCTCACGACCGAGCCCGTGTGGGACTACAGCGTGGGGCTGCCGCGTGCCGGTCGCTGGCACGTGCGCTGCAACACGGACTCCCCGCTGTTCGGCCCGGGCCTGGGCCGGGTGCACGCCAGTGCCGTCGACAGCGAGCCCGAGTGGTGCGACGGTTATCCCCAGCGAGGACGCGTCACCGTCGGCCCCTATGCGGCCGTGATCTACTCGCAGGACGCTTGAGCCACGAGAGGACAACTCATGACCGACTCTTTCCCTGCCCTGGTCATCCGCGAAGGTGACGAGGGACCGACGAGCGGCGTCGAGCAGCTCACGGAGGCCGACCTGCCCGAGGGCGACGTGGTGGTGGACGTGGACTACTCCTCGCTGAACTACAAGGACGGCATGGCGCTGCTCGGGAAGGGACGCATCGTGCGCGCCTACCCGATGGTGCCGGGGATCGACCTCACCGGGACGGTCGCCTCCAGCACCTCGGACCGCTTCGCCCCGGGTGAGGCCGTCATCCTGACCGGGTGGGGCGTCGGTGAACGCTACTGGGGTGGGTACGCCGCCCGGCAGTCCGTGCGCTCGGAGTGGTTGGTCGGGCGCCCGGACGGCATGAGCGCGCTGACGGCGATGAGCATCGGGACCGCCGGGCTGACGGCGATGCTGTGTGTCCAGGCTCTCGAGGCGGGCGGTGTGCGGCCCTCGGACGGGCCCGTCCTGGTGACGGGCGCAGCCGGCGGGGTGGGCAGCGTCGCGATCGCACTGCTCGCCGGGCGCGGCTTCGAGGTGACCGCGGTGACGGGTCGGCCGGAGCACCACGAGTACCTCCGCGGGCTGGGAGCCACCGACTTCCGCGACCGCGAGGAGATGAGCGCGCAGCCCAAGCCGCTGGAGCAGGAGACCTGGGTCGGGGCGGTGGACACCGTGGGCTCGACGATGTTGGCCAAGGTCCTGGCACAGACCCGCTACGGCGGAACCGTCGCCGCGTGCGGGCTCGCGGGCGGGTTCGACCTGCCGGGCACCGTGATGCCGTTCATCCTGCGGGGTGTGCGACTCCAGGGCGTCGACTCCGTGCAGGCGCCGGTGGCGGCACGCGAGGCCGCCTGGTCGGCCCTGGCCGACGAGCTGTCGGCCGAGCTGCTCGAGGGCATGACCAGCGTGGTCTCACTGTCAGAGGTCAGTGAGCGAGCCCGGCAGATCCTCGCCGGACAGGTCCGCGGGCGGACGGTCGTCGAACCCCGGCCGTAGGCCGTGCCGCGCCGCCCGCGGTCGGCTCGTTCCTACTGCTCGTGCGCGACGTCGACGACCACGCGGGCCGGGTCGCTCAACGTGAACACGCGGAAGGGCGTGTCCTGATCGTCGACGCCGATGAAGGCCTGCGTGCGACCTTCGTAGGTTCCGGAGAGCCTGACCTCCTCGACGACATCCGCGGCGTCCAGCGCGTACACGCCCGGGCCTCCTTCGTACGCCTCGGTCTCGTCCGGATACCGGGTGCCGGTGATCACGACCTGGAGCACTGCATCGCCGTCCACGTCCAGGACGGCGCCACTCCCGCTCTCGACCGCGCTCTGCACGTAGGACACGCTGTAGCCCGGCGTGCCCTCACCTTCGAGGTCGAACACGACCCGGTCGTAGTCCTCGTGTGCGCCGATGCGCACGGAGGTGGACAGCAGGTCGGGCTGTCCACTGGGCGAAGACTGCGCGGGGTCCAGCGACGGCTCCTCGAGCTCCCGGTCGGCCGGCGTCTGCGTCGGGGCGTCCGCCGACCCCTCCGGCTCCTCTGCCCCCGCGGTGGCCGTGCTGACGTCGGTGTCGCCGGTCGACGTCGCCATGTCGCCCCCGGTGGGCAGGGCGGTGGCGGTCTGGGAGTCGGTGTCGCCTCCGGTGGCCGTGGCGAGGTCGGTATCGTCGCCGGTCGCCGTGCTCGCGTCGGAGTCGCCCTGGCCCGAAGCACCGCTGGTCTCGGACGAGTCCTCGGCCGGGGTGTCCTGCTGCTGGCTGTCCTGGGACGAGGAGCCGCTGCTGAAGGCATCGCAGGCGGAGACGGACAGGGTCAGAGCCACCAGGCCCGAGAGCCACGCGATACCGGATTTCATCGGGCCACCTTTCGTTGCTCAGAACCTAGACGCGGGCGCACCGGTCGGCAAGGGAGGCCGTGCCAAGACCGGAGCGGGGCCCATGGTGAGCATCTCACCATGGGCCCCGGTCTGCATCGAAGCAGGTCAGCCGATCCGGCCGTAGTTCACCCGGCCGGGGAAGAGCCGGCGCTTGGTGGTGCCCCGGGTCGAGCGCCCGGAGTCGTACATCATCCCGCCACCGGCGTAGATGCCGACGTGCGTAGCGGGCCAGTTGTAGAACACCAGGTCCCCTGGACGCGGGCTGTACACCCGACGGGCCCGGCGCTGGATGCCGGCCGCCGTTCGCGGGATGCTGATGCCCGCGTTGCGGAACACGCGGTAGACGTAGCCGGAGCAGTCGAAACCGCCGTAGTAGGTGCTGCCCGCGTAGCGATAGCGCGCCCCGAGGTTACGACGCGCGTGGTAGAGCACCCTGGAGGACCGCGCCGAGCCACGCGAGGCGGAGTAGGAGCCGCGCGAGGAGTAGGTGAAGCCCATCGCTCGTGCCGTCCTCGGCCCGACGATCCCATCCCGGTACAGGCCCTTGCGGCCCTGGAAGCGCTTGACGGCGCGGTGGGTCCGGGGGCCGAAGACGCCGTCGGCGTAGACCCCGACCACTCGCTGCACCCGTCGGACCGCGCTGCCTCGCGAGCCCCGCCTGAGCTTCGGGACGCTCACCGTGGGCAGCACCAGCGTCGGCGAGGTCGCGGCGGCACCCACCGTCGCAGCAGCCGACCCTGCCGCAGCCGAGAGTGCCATCGGCGCAGCAGCCGGTGCCGACGGTGACGCCGCACTGACGGGGGCCGGCGCGGCAGCGCTGGTGGACGCGGTGGACAACGCCAACCCACCGGTGATCGCCATGGTCAGGCTGGCTCGCATGAAGGGCTTGACGGATGCGCGACGAGGCGCCCGATGGCGCCCTGGAGTGGATCTGGGCATGAGTGAACTCTCTCCATACGCCTACGGGGTCAGCTGTCGGGTTCGGGTGGAGACATGTACCCGGCCCGGACGCGCAACACGGGCGCGATCCGGACTTCACCCCAAGGCGCGTCTCGCGACGCGCCGACGAGAGTGGGTCCCCCGCTCCTGTCAGACGGCAAGTAGAGCGACACCCGAGAACGGTGACAGGACTCGACGACCGTCTGGGACTTCTCGTGTGGAGAAGTGCGACAGAGCGTACGCACAGATCGCCTGTAATGTCACGCTCAGGTAACGAAAGGTTGAAACTTCAGCACGCCGCCCTCGTCCCCCCGCTGAGCTCAGGAGTCCACTACGGCAGCGAGATTGCCGAGCGACTCCTCCAGCGCGCTCTGCTGCACCAAGGGAAACTTGACCTGGGCCAGAACATCCTGGTCGGTGACTTTACTCCAGTCATACGTCAGCGAGACCAAGGTCGCGTCGGGCCCCTGAGGCTCCAGCCGCCAGACCCACTCCCACCCGTAGGGCTCGGTCCCGGCGGGGGTGGTCTGCCAGGCCAGCAGAGCCCCGTCGTCGAAGCCCGTGACGTGGTTGTCGGTCTGGTAGTCGCCGCCCATGTGGTCACCGGACATGTTCATCGTGAACACCTGGCCCGTGCCGGTGATGCGGTCACCGTGGTCCACCGAGCGGACGAACCCGGAGCCGTCGATACGTACGTGGTTCTCCGGGTTGGACAGCACCGCGAAGATCTCAGCGTTCGAGGCCACGATGGTGCGCTGGACGGTGGTGCTGTGCTGCTCGGTCATGCAGGTCTCCTGAGTTCGTGACGGGTGGGTCGCACGGGTCCGGCTGGGCGGCCGACCGTGAGAGCTCTCCACGCTAGTGCACCCTCGACTGCGGCGGATCGCCGAGGCGCTCAGGCGCTCAACGTCACCCGGTGCGCTCCAGCGACTCCGTCGTACCGGTGCGGGGTGCAGGTCAGCACGATGATCTGGCCCGGGTGCTGCTGACCGGAGCTTCCGACGACCCGCCCGATCCGCTCCAGCCGCTCGGGGTCGGTGAAACCCAGGGCGTCGTCGATCACCACAGGGGCGCAGTGCTGGTCGTCCACCATCGCAGCCACGGCGAGACGGGCGAGGATGCCCAGCTGCTCGGCCGCGCCGCCGGAGAGCTGGTCGAACCGCACGCGCACCCCGTCCAGCTCACGGTGGGTGATGGCCAGCCGCGAGTCCACGCTGACCGCGAACGAGTCGCCGTAGACGGCCGCCCCCAGGCGTTCGATCTCGCGGGCGTACGGCGCCGCATAGCTCTCGTGCGCCTGGTCGCGGTGACGCTGCAAGGTGGTATGCAGATGCCGTGCCGCCCGCGCACGCCGGGCGACCGACTCGTAGCGGCGCCGTGCGTCCTCGAGCACCTGCTGGGCACGCTCGTGCGCCTCGTGGCGACCTTCGGCCGCCGTCACCTCCAAGCGGCCCTTGACGTCGTGGAACTCGGCGCGCGCTGCGTCCAGCTGTGCCCGTGCTCGCGCGCGCCGTTCGCTCGCCGCGGCGAGCCGAAGCTCCACCGACGAGGCGGTGTCATCGCCCACCGGTGAGGCGCTCGCCTCACCGAGCAGAGCCCGTGCTTCCTGGACGGCCTGAGCGTGAGCGTGCACGGAGCCGACAAGGCCCTCGTCGTCGTGGACCGCCCGGGCACGGTCGAGCTCGCCGGTGACACGCTCGAGCTCGTCGAGCGCGCTACGCCGCCGAGCCCGGGCAAGCTCGCGGGCGCTTCGGCTCGACAGCAGCGAGGTGGACCGGTCGGTCAGCACTCGACGAGCGTGCTCGGCGTCTCGCCTCGCCTCGAGCAACCGCTCCTCGCCGTGAGCGGTCTGCCGGGTGGCGGTCTCGAGGTCGGTGGCCGGGGCCTCACCGCCGGCCAGGTCGGCGCGAGCGGCGACCGCCCGGCTCAGCTCGTCCAGCTCAGCACCGGCCAGCGCGTTGGCCAGCTGCTCCGCCAGGCGGTCGACATCGTGCTGGACACGCTCGCGAGCGACGGCTCGCCGGCGGGCCTGGACCAGGCTCGCGCAGCCGAGAGCGCTCAGCTGTCGCTGCAGCTCCTCCCTCAGCCGCTCCCGCTGACCGCCCAGTCGCACCGCCTCGGGATGCGGTTGGATCTGCACGCTCAGCCCGTCGACCATCAGCTCGACGCCCTGGGCCACCTGGTGCTCCGTGCTCGCCCCGGCCTCTTCCAGCGAGACGGTCTGCTCGTTCAGCCGCACCGTGCGCGGACCGGCCACGGCCTGAAGCGTCAAGGTGGTGGACGCCGCATCCGCGCCGGCTGAGGCCACGGCGAGCTCGCGCTCCAGCTCCTCGAGCTCTCGAAGCGCGGACGGCGAGACGGGCTCAGCCGCCAACCGCTCCCGGGCACCCTCGAGCCCCTCGGTCAGCGTGCGCGCCGCGCGCAGGCGCTGCGTCATCTGCGCGGTCTCGGCCTGCTCGCGCGCGCTCCGCAGCGCCGCGGCGGCTGCCTCGTACTCCGCATCAGCCCCGGCGAGCTCTTCCTCGCTCTTGGAGCACTCCGCCTGGGCGCTCTTCTCGGCCTGCGACTGGTCCCTCAGCGCCGACTCCGACTCCAGCACGTCGGCCTCGGCGCGCTGCACCGTGGTCTCGCGCTCAGCGACCTCCTCGACCAGCCGAGCACGCGCCCGCTGGTCCTGCTCGGCTCGGCGCAGCTCGGCGGTGGCGACGACCAGCCGTTCCTCGGCGCGGGCTCGGCGTGCCCGCTCCGCTTCGAGGTGTTGGACGGCCTGGCCGGCCGCGACCCACTCCTCGTCGGCTGCGGGCAGCTCAGCCTCGGCGGCCGCCAGCGTGGTCGCCGCCTCGAGGCGCCGGGCGACCAGCTCATCGGCCTCCGCCAGCGCCCGTTGGGTCTCCACCACCGTGTCCGTAGCCGCGTTGAGCGTCTCGACCGCGACCCGCAGGGCTCCCGTGGGCCGGCCTGTCGCGGTGTAGTAGCGCTCGTACTCCTGCTGCGCCGCGCTCACCAGGTCGGCGCCCTCGTCGGTGTGCAGCTCGGTGCCTCCGGCCGCGTCCAGCGCTCGGCTGAAGGCATCGCTGTCGTCGAGCTCGATACCCCGCAGCGACCCGGACTGAGCGCACCGCAGGGCCTCGAGAAGCGTCCGGTCCAGGCCGCGGTCCAGGATCTGCGTCATGCGGCTCACCGCGTCATCGCCGGTCAGTACCTCGCGAGCGGGCTCCAGCACGGTGAGCACCGTGGACGGCTGACGCAGCCACTGCTTGGCGAACACGAGCCTGACCCCACCCAACGAGAGCTCGGCCTCCACGTAGGGGCCGACATCCAGGCCGACCGGCTGGAGCCCGGTGATGGAGGCCGCCCGGGAGGTCGACTTCAGCCTCATGTCCAGGAGGCGGTCCAAGGCCTCGAGCAGGGTGGACTTGCCCACCTCGTTGGGGCCCTGGATGACGAGCAGCCCCGAGTCCGGGAACTCGACGGTGACATCCGTGACGCCCTTGACGTGCCGCAGGCGCAACCGGTGGATCTTCATCGGCGACCAGCCCCGCTGAGCCGGTACAGCAGCGTGAGGGCGTCCTGAGCGCTCTGGGCGTCATCGTCCCGGTCGTGCTCTGACGGCGATGACGAGGCCGTGATGACGGGCTCCGTCGAAGCCGACGTGCTCAGGTCTCGGATCTCGGACATCGCCTCGGCCACGAACCCGGACAACCCGAGACCGTCCCACTCGGCGTCGCGCGGGAGCACCACGAGCTCCTCGTGGCGATCCCAGTCGCGCAGCCCACCGAACACCGTGCTGTAGCCCTCCAGGGCCTCGTGCAGCCGCGTGTAGTCCGCCAGCGCGAGCGCGCCACGCAGCCGCATCGTCAGCACCACTCGTTCCTTGCCGGTACGGGCCGCCAGCTCATCGACGAGGTCGTCGACGTCCTGGGCGCTGACCAGATCTCGCTCCATCTCCTCGAAGCTCCAGGAACCGACGTGATGAGGCTGCACCACCGGGGCCTGTCCCGCGCTGACCTGCACGACGAGAACGTCGCCCGGGGCTTGTTCGCGAGAGTCCGTGACCTCGATCGCCCCGGAGTACCAGACGAAGCCGTACCCGCCGACGTCGGTGCGGGAGTGCCGGTCCCCCAGGGCGACGTAGTGCACCTCACCCCGGTCGGCAGCCGCCCGCAGGCCATCGATGCCGACCGTGGCGCGCCGGGAACCCTGCGGGTCGAGCAGATCGGCGCCGCCATGGCCCACCACGAGCCGCACCGTCCCCGATGCCGGCGGCGGAACCGCCGCGAGCGCGGCGGCCACGAGGTCCTCCTCGGGATGCTTGCCTCGCCACGGAGCCGCGACGATCTCCACCGCGTCGGCCACCCGATGCGGGCCCACCTCCTCCAGCACCGTGACGTTGGCCGGGCAGTGTCGGCGAAACCGCTCCTGGCGGTAGAGGCTGACCACGTCCAACGGGTCGTGGTTGCCGGGAAGCAGATAGACCGGCAGCTCCACCTCGGCCATGGCCTCCAGGGCGCGGCGCACCGTCGCCTCCCGCAGCTGGCTGTGCTCGAAGACGTCGCCGGCCACCACCACGAACTCACAACCCTGCTCCCGCGCGAGCCGGCCTGCCCGACGGATCGCGCGCACCCGGTCGTCGTCGAAACGGGCCTGCGCCTCGGGCTCCAGCCAACGCCGTGTCATCCCGAGCTGCCAGTCCGCGGTGTGCAGAAAGGTCACCATGCCCGTCACGCTAGGTCCGGGCGCCGACAATCCCGCGGATATCGGGTCAGTGTCCCCACGCGAGCAGGGGAACCAGGGCCACCAGCCCGCCGGCGCCGAGAGTCACCAACAGGTATCCCACGGCTGCACCCCGGTCCCGGGTGGCCAGGTCGTAGACCTGCATGGCCAGGGTGCTCCAGGTGGACAGAGCGCCGGCGAGGCCGAGGGTCAGCAGGGCATACCACCACGGAGCGCCCGCCTGCGTGTCCCCGGGGGCCCAAGCCACCAGCGACCCGAGCAGCGCACACCCGACCGTGTTCGCCACGAAGGTCCCCCGCAGGCTGCCCCACCACAGACCACTGAGGTAGCGCAGCACTGCACCGGCGGCTCCGCCCACGGCCACCGCCAGGACGATCGACAGCGTCACTCGACCCTCCGCCGCTAGCGCTGCGCTGGGCGGCCGGGGCCCGGTGAGCCGTGGACGAGACGAACGGTCTGCGTGCCCAGCGCCGCGGCCGCCACGCACAGCACCGGCGTGAGCAGGGCATAGCCCAGCGCCAGCAGGGCCGCCCCGGAACCCAGCATCACCTCGGCGCCCACCACGTAGGCCGAGAAGGTCGTGAAGCCACCCAGGAACCCGGTGCCGAGCGCGGGACCCACCCACTGCGGTGCACGACGCGCCAGCGCGAGCACGCTCAGTGCGCCCAGCGCGAAGCTGCCGAGCACGTTCACGAGCAGGACGGGCCAGGCGAAGGCATCGCCGCCCACGCCGACCGCCAGCTCGATACCGGCCCGGGCCAGCGCACCGAGCGCCCCGCCGATGGCCACCGCCCCGGCCATCCTCCCCGTCCGGCTCACGGCCCGAGCCTACGGGGAAGGTCCAGTAGCCTGATGTCATGAGCAGCAGGAGGGCACGAAGACCCGGCTCCCTCACCGGCGTGCGCCGACCGGTCCCGCTCCACGGAGAAGGTGGCTGCCGTCCGTGCTGATCCTCGGCGGACTCCTGGTGATCCTGCTCCTGACGGTGGCCACGGGCTACTTCGTGGCGCAGGAGTTCGCCTACGTCTCGGTGGACCGCGGCAAGCTGCAGCAGCTGGCCGACGACGGTGACGCCGCCTCCCGCCGCGCCCTCGACGTCACCTCGCGGCTGTCGTTCACCCTGTCGGGGGCCCAGTTCGGCATCACCGTGACCGCCTTGCTCGTGGGGTTCGCGGGAGAGCCGTTGATGGGCCGTGGCCTGGCCGAGGCGATCGGGGTCACCGGCCTGTCCGCCGGGGCTTCCCTGACCCTGTCGCTGGCTATCACGCTGGGCCTCAGCACGGCTGTGCAGATGGTCCTGGGCGAGCTCGGGCCGAAGAACCTCGCCATCGCCAGGCCCGTGCCGCTGGCCCGGGCACTGTCCCGGTCCACCCTGGTGTACCTGCTCGTCGCCGGCCCGGTGATCGCGCTGTTCGACAAGACCTCCAACGCGCTGCTGCGCTCGTTCGGCATCGAGCCCGTCGAGGAGCTGCCGCAGGGAGCGACGCCAGAGGACCTCTCACGCATCATCGCCGACTCCGCGATGGGCGGCCTGCTCGACGAGGACCTGACCACGCTGCTGGGGCGCGGTCTGGCCTTTCGCGGTCATGCCGCCGAAGAGGTGATGACCCCCCGGATCGACGTGCAGACCGTCCAGGCCGACGAGCCGGCCAGCCGCGTGCTGGAGCTCCTGGACACGGGTCACTCGCGCTTTCCGGTCATCGGGCGCGACATCGACGACATCGTGGGGGTCATCGGTCTGCACGAGCTGCTGAACGTTCCCGCCGAGGACCGCGGCTCCGTCCCCGTGCGCGAGCTTGCGGACGAGTCCCTCATCCTGCCGGAGTCGCTGCCGCTACCCCGCGTATTGGAGGAGATGCGGCAGCGGCACCGCCAGCTGGTGGTGGTCGTGGACGAGCATGGCGGCTTCGCGGGGGTCCTGACCTTCGAGGACGTCGCCGAGGAGGTCGTCGGGGAGATCTGGGACGAGGACGACGACGAGGAGGCCGAGCCCGCCGCGCGCAACGATGGCGTCTGGCAGCTCGCCGCCCGGATGCGGATCGACGAGGTCGAGTCCCTGACCGACATCGCGCTGCCGGAGCACGAGGACTACGACACCCTCTCGGGCCTGGTGATGCACCGGCTGGGACGGGTGCCCCAGGATGGCGACTCGGTCACGGTCACGTGGACCACTCGTGACGTAGAAGGGGAGGAGCTCGCGGTCAGCGCCGACATCGACGTGCTCACCATCGCCCGCCACGTCCCGGAGACGGTGGCCGTCCACCCGCCCGCGTACACCGAGATCGACCCCGGCCATCCGGGTGGGCCCGAGGCGCGTGCGGACGAGGACGACCCCTCTGCGAGCTCCCGGGGCGAAGCGGAGCTCCCGGGCCGGAGCCGTCGATGAGCACCGGCCTCGCCCTGTTCATCTCGGTGGTGCTGCTGGCCTTGAACGGCTTCTTCGTGGCCAGCGAGTTCGCTGTCGTCGCGGCCAAGCGGCACCGGCTGGAGGAGGCGGCCGAGGCCGGTTCTCGCGCCGCACGCGCAGCGGTCAACGCCCACCGGGAGCTGTCGCTGATGCTGGCCGGGGCCCAGCTGGGCATCACGCTGTGCACGCTGGGTCTGGGAGCGCTCTCGGAGCCGGCGATCGCCCACGTCCTCGAGCCCCTGATCCACAGCACCGGCCTGCCCGAGGGGCTGAGCCACGTCTTCGCTGTCCTGGTCGCCGTGTCGATCGTCGTGTTCCTTCACATGGTCATCGGTGAGATGGCCCCGAAGTCCTGGACGATCTCCCACCCCGAGACCTCGGCGCTTCTGGTCGCGCTGCCGTTCCGGGCCTTCACCTGGGCCTTCCGGCCGGTGCTGTTCGTGCTCAACGGCCTGGCCAACAGCTGCCTGCGAGCCGTGAGGGTGGAGCCCGTCGACACGGTGGAGTCGGCCACCCACGGCCCGGCCGACCTGCAGATGCTGCTCGCCGAGTCACACCAGCACGGGGTCCTGCCCGACGCCGACCATCAGATGCTGACCGGTGCGCTGCGGCTGGAGGAGGAGAAGCTGTCCACCGTGATGTTCGGCCTGGACGACGCTGTCACGATCCCGGACACCGGCACCGCGCGCGACGTCGAGCTCGCCTGCCACGACAGCGGTCGGTCACGGCTCTTCGTGCGCGACCCCACGGGCGCGGTCATCGGCCTCGTGCACGTCCGCGACGCGATGCGCTCGACCTCGCGAGGGCACGCCGGAACACCGGTGACCGACCTGCTGCAGGAGCCCGTGTGGCTTGCTCGGGACATGCCACTGATCGACGCCGTCTCCGCCATGCGGCGGGAGCGTGCCCAGATGGCGCTGGTGCACGACGCGTCCGGGAGCCTGGCGGGCCTGGTCTCGCTGGAGGACATCCTCGAGCAGATCCTCGGGGAGTTCGACGACGAGACCGACGCTGCGAACGTCCGGCCATGAGGGCGTGACCAGGCACCGGCGTTGGACCGCGGCCCACACCACAGGACCCGACCGACGACGAAGGCCCCGTCCTGGTGGACGGGGCCTTCGTGGTGACGTCGTGGGTCAGCCGACGCGACCGTACCCGCTCACACCGCTGAAGACGGGGCGGAGCTGGGTGGGCAGACCCGCGCGACCGGAGTCGTACATCATGCCGTTGCCCGCGTAGATGCCCACGTGGTGAGCCGGGGCGCCGAAGAAGACGAGGTCGCCGGGCTGCGGGTTGCTCACCGGAGTGGTCACCTGGCGCTGGCCCTCGGCCGTGCGCGGCAGGCTCTTGCCGACCTGGGCGAAGACGTAGGCGGTGTAGCCGGAGCAGTCGAAGCCGGCCGGGGTCGTGCCGCCGTACCGGTACATGATGCCCGTGAGGCTCGAGGCCACACCGATGACTCCTCCGGTGGCCGCCGGGGCGGGCTCGGGGGCAGCCTGACGAGTCTGGGTCCTGCTCGAGGCGCTCGACGAGCGCTCGCTGGTCGAGGAGGAGGAGCCCGTGGAGGACCCGCCCGAGGAGGTCGCGGACGACCCTCCCGAGGAGGTCGCGGACGACCCTCCCGAGGTGGGTCCGCCGGTCGAGCCCGCACGGGAAGAGGTTCCGCTGGCGGAGCCGCTCCCCGCGGACTGTGCGGACGAGCCCGACGACGGGGCGGACGAGCTGCCGGCCGAGGACCCGGTGCTGGAGGAGCCGCCGGTCGAGGAAGAGGCAGGCGCGGGCTCCGGCGCGGGCTCCGGCGCGGGCTCCGGGTCGGGCGGGTCCACCCCGACAAAGCCGGTGGTGCCGAAGGACGTCTCCTTGATGACCGGGGTCGCCTTGGGGGCCACCGCCGCGACGGCGGGGCTGTCGCTGGGAGCCATCACGGTGGGGAGCTTCATGGCCATCAGGTTGCCCATCGACTCCGAGCCGGCGGCCTTCTCCGATGCGAGAGCGGGGACGTCCTCGACGACGCCGCGCGGGGTGGCGACAGCGGGCAGGGTCACCGCGGCGAGCAGACCACCGGAGGTAGCGGCCACCGCTGTCGCCCTGGCCGAGCGGGTCATCGCGGTGCGCGTCGTCTTCATGCGGCTCGGCGCGCGGTGGCGGCCGATCGTGCGTTCCGTCACAGTAAGCCTCTCCTTGACCTAGGGGGTGCCTGTCGGGCGCGGGCTCACGGTTGCCCGGCGTCTTTGCGCGGCAGCGCAATCCGACGCGGCGTCCCGGGGAGTCGTGTCGGCTCCGCGGGCATGCTTGCGTTCGTCTCGTGCGGTGGATCAGGGCTCGACCGAAGCGACAGAATGTGCAGGCCACGGTCTGGGCGCGGCTTCAGCGCCAACGCAGGAGCGACAGTACACACGCCTGTCGCTCGATGTCACGTTTCGGTAAAGGCCGACCGCGGACTCTCCCGAGTCTCTCCCAGCGTCGGCCCTGTGACCTGCAGAAACGGCGATGCCTGCGCTTGCGCGCGGCGCCACAGGTGATCGAAATCACATCACAGGACGATAAAGGTACGGGCTGCGGCGGTTGCGCGTGCCGCCGGAGCCCCGCTTGTCGACTCGGTCGCTCAGCCCGCCGCGGGCACGACGAACAGGTGCGAGGCCACCTCGTCGGGCACCGACACCGCGTCGTGCCCGGACGCGTGCAGGCGCACCCGCTGGCCCTCGGAGCCGATCTTGATCACCGCGCCGGGCACGATCCCACTGCGCAGCAGCAGGTCCAGCGTCTCCGGCTCGACCTGCGCCGGCTCCCCGATACGGACCAGACGTCCGGAGCTGCGCCCCTGGTCCAGGACCTCCAGGACGGTGGCACCGTCGGCCGGAACGGTAGGAGCAGCGCTCCCCAGCTCCTCCAGACCGGGGATGGGGTTGCCGTAGGGAGAACGCTGGGTGTCTTGGATCAGGCCGAGGATGCGCACCTCGACGCGGTCGCTCATCACGTGCTCCCAGCGGCAGGCCTCATCGTGGACGTACGCCGGATCCAGCCCGATCACGTCCACCAGCAGCCGCTCCGCAAGGCGGTGCTTGCGCATCACCCGCGTGGCGGTCTGCTCGCCCAGCTCGGTGAAGGTGAGGTGGCGGTCCTGTTCCAGCCGCAGCAGCCCGTCCCGTTCCATCCGCGCCACCGTCTGGCTCACCGTGGGACCCGAGTGGTCCAGCCTCTCGGCGATCCGGGCGCGCATGGGCCGGACGCCGTCCTCGATGAGCTCGTAGATGGCCTTGAGATACATCTCGGTGGTGTCGATCAAGTCGCTCATCGCTGACCCCTTCCGGCACGGCGCGTGGTAGCCGATCCTAGGTGCAGACGCTTCACGGCCCGAGGCGGTGCACGCTCCATCCGCTGGGCGAGGAGAGATCGGCCGGGCTGCCGTCGTCCCGTTGCCAGACCCAGCGGTCGTGAAGCCGGTTGGAGCGGCCCGCCCAGAACTCCACGGAGTACGGCTCCACCCAGAAACCGCCCCAGCGCGGCGGCACCGGCACGTCGTCGGGGCGCCCGGTGTCGGGGAAGCGGGCGGCGTGCTCGGCGTAGGCGTCCTCCAGCGTCGCCCGCGACGGTACGCGGCGGGACTGCGCCGAGGCCCAGGCGCTGATCCGTGAGCCCCAGGGGCGGCCGGAGAAGTAGTCGGCGACCGCGTCGGCCGCCACGGGCACGGCCAGACCACGCAGACGCACCGAGCGGAACATGGAAGGCCAGGTGAAGCTCGCCGCAACGCGAGGGTTCGCGCGAAGCTGCCGGGCCTTGGCCGAGTCCAGGCCGGTGAAGAAGGCGATGCCGCGAGGCTCGATACGCCGCACGAGCACCGTGCGCACGTCGGGCTGGCCCGCCTCGTCGACGGTGGCCACCGAGAGAGCGGAGGGCTCGGGGACGTCGCCGCGCTCACCCTGGCGGATCCGGGCCTGCTCGACCCAGAGCTGCAGCTGCTCGTACGGCGTCGGGGCCAGGTCGGCCCGTCGCAGCCCCTCACCGTCGTAGTCCACCCGCTCGTGCACTGCCATGCGGCCCATTGTCCATGCCGGTGCTCGTGGGCCACGGACCCGGCCTAGAGTGGGGAGGAACCGTGACCCAGCAGAAAGGACCGGGCGTGGCTGGCAAGGGCAAGGCGGTGGGTGCCATGATCAAGTACGGCCCCATCCTCATCGAGACCTCCCGTCGTTACGGCCCGCGGGTCTGGGACCAGGTCAAGGCGCAGCGCGAGCCCGCGGAACGGTACGTCCAGGACAGGGTCGACAAGGGCAACCAGCGCAAGAAGGCCATCCAGCACGCGGAGACCGTCATCGACGGTTCCACCCTGCGGATCTTCCACCGCAACCTGGCCCACTGGGTCGTCTTCTCCGGTGAGGAGCCCATCGCGGTGCATCCGCGTACCAACGCGCCGTTCGCGCAGCTGCTGAAGAACGCCGACCTGAGCAAGCGCACGCGTCCCGAGGACGAACCGGCACTGGCCCAGCGCCTGCGTGACTCGGCACGTCAGCGCAAAGCGGGTGCGAAGCGTCCGGGAAGCACCGGGCGGCGGCAGCACGCGCGGGCGGACTTCGAGGTGAACCGTCCGGCGCCGAACGGCGGCAGCACCGCCGGGAGCCCTGGCACCGAGCGCCCCACACCTGGTCAGGACGAGCCCGGGCCGCCGACGCGACCTGCATCCCCGGCCTAGCCTCAGCGGCCTACCGCGTACCCCTGCATGCCTCGCGGGTTGGCCCCTGCGCTCAGCAGCCCGGTGTGCGGGTCGCGTGCCACGACACACAGACGCGACAGGGCCCAGTCGCCCGCCGACCGGACCCGGTGGCCCCGGTCCCGCAGCTGCTGCAGGACCTCCGCACCGAGGCGGTCCTCGGCGACGAGCACACCCGGCTCCACCAGCCGCGGAGCGAAGGAGCCGGGAAAGCTCGTGGTGTGGAACGTGGGAGCGTCGATGGCCTCCTGCAGGCTCGCACCCTCGACGAGGTGACGCAGCAGGAAGACGGCCTGCCACTGGTCCTGCTGGTCACCACCCGGCGATCCGCAGGCCAGCACCGGTGTGTCCTCGCGCAACACCAGCGTCGGGCTCAGCGTCGACCGGGGTCGCGCCCCCGGCACCAGCGAGGAGGGCAGGCCCGGCTCGAGCCACATCATCTGCAGCCGACTGCCGAGCGCGAAGCCGAGGTCACCCACCACCGGTGAGGACTGCAGCCAGCCACCGCTCGGCGTGGCGGCGATCATGTTGCCCCACCGGTCCACGACGTCGACGTGGCAGGTGTCACCGCTGTGCGCTCCGTACTGCGGCACGGTGGGCTCACCCGTGGAGGCATCCTCGCTCATCCCCGCCTCGTCGGTGGCCAGCGCCCGAGCGGCCATCCGCGGGCGACGGCCTCCCGGAGCGCCGGGACGTACCTCGTGGCTGGCCCTTGGACCGACCAGACGGGCTCGCGAGCGAGCGTAGGACTGCGCCAGCAGGTCATCCAGCGGGGGCGGCTGCCTGGCGCTGTCCCCGTACCAGGCCTCCCGGTCGGCCAGCGCCAGCTTGAACCGCTCCACCACCTCGTGCACCCCTGCGGCCGTGTCCAGGGGGGCCACGGGGTCCTCCCCCAGCATCTGGAGCACCTGCAACAGCGCCGGACCCTGCGCCCAGGCACCCGTCTTGGCGATCTGGTGCCCGCGGAAGTCCAGGGTGGCCGGCTCCTCCCACCGGGCCCGGTAGGCCGCGCAGTCCGCACCCGTGATCACTCCCGGCAGCACGCGGCCGCAGGAGTGCCGGTGCGGGATGCGGGCGAACCTCTCGATCGCCTCCGCCACGAAGCCGGAGGACCAGGCCCGTCGGACCGCGTCGATCCGGCCCTCGCGGCTGGCCCCGCCGGTCTCGCCCGCCGCCAGCAGACGGTCCAGCGTCCGGGCCCAGAGCGGGTTGCGGAAGAGGGTGCCCGGCACCGGTGCGCGACCACGCACGAGCCAGGTCTGCGCCGAGGTGGGCCAGTGCTGCGTGAACAGCTCGCGCACGGCATCGACGGTCCTGCTCATGGCCGGCAGCACGGGGACCCCGTGCTGCGCGTAGTGGCGCGCCGGCCCCAGCACCTCGGCAGGGCTCATGCTGCCGCGGTCCCGCAACAGCAGCATCCAGGCGTCGAAGGCGCCCGGGACGGCGGTGGCCAGGGGCCCGGCCCCGGGGACCAGGTCCAGGCCGTGGCCGGCGAAGTGCTCCACCGTGGCACCAGCGGGCGCCGGGCCCTGGCCGCACAGCACCCGGGCGCCGCGCCCGCTGGGGTCGCTCACGATCGCCGGCAGGTCACCACCGGGGCCGTTGAGATGAGGCTCGACGACGTGCAGCACGAAACCGGCGCAGACCGCCGCGTCGAAGGCGTTGCCGCCGCGCTCCAAGGTGCCCATCGCGGCGGTGGAGGCGATCCAGTGCGTGCTGGAGACCATGCCGAAAGAGCCCTGCAGGGTGGGCCGGGTGGTGAAGCCGGGGCTGTCCATGGGCTATCCGCCGAGGACCCCGACGAGGCTGCCGACGACGCTCGCCACCACCAACGCAGCCAGGGTCACCAGCACCACGACCCGGCGGCTCCGCGCTGACATCACCGGGCCTGCTCGGGCATCGTCTGCAGGTGACCGCGGTCCAGGATGAACGGCTCGGTCAGCGAGTGCCCACGTCGAACGTGCAGGTCGTCCGTGCGCATGATGTAGAGCGTGGCAGCAACCACGGCCAGGCCGCACATCAGGGTGGCGATCCAGATCGTCCACCGGGCACCCAGCGCGTCTCCGACCCACCCGATCATGGGGGCTCCGAGCGGGGTCCCGCCGAAGAAGACCGCCATGTACAACGACATCACCCGGCCCCTCACCTGCGGGGCCACCGAGAGCTGGACCATCGAGTTCGCGGTGACCATGACGGTCAGCGCGCACAGGCCCGTGGGCACCAGCAGCGCGGCGTAGATGGCATAGCTCGGCGCCAGCCCGAGCAGCAGAGTGAGCACGGCGAAACCAGCGAGCGCACCCAGCAGCATGCGCCACCGAGGGCGCTCGCGGCGCGCCGCGAGCAGGGCACCGCCGAGCGAGCCGATCGCCATCACCGAGCCGAGCAGCCCGAACTCCTTGACCCCGAGGCCGAAGGTCTCGGTGGCCATGAGCGCGTTGGTGAGCTGGAAGTTCATGCCGAACGTCCCGTGCACGAAGACCAGAGCCATGATCAGCAGGATGTCGGGTCGCCCCCGCACATAGGAGATGCCCTCACGGATCTGCCCGCGACCGCGGCTGCGCGGTGTGGGACTCAGACGCGCACCGTTCATCAGCAGCAGGGCCACCATCACCGCGACGAAGGTCGCGCTGTTGACGAGCAACGTGGGGCCGGTTCCCACCCAGGCGATGAGCAGGCCGGCCACGCCGGGGCCGATCAGGCGGCCGCTGTTGAAGGAGGCGCTGTTCAGCCCCACGGCGTTGGTCACCCGCTCGGGAGGGACGATCTCGGACACGAAAGCCTGCCGCGCCGGGGCGTCCATCGCGGCCGCGCCGCCCTGGACGAAGGCCAGGAGATACATCTGCCAGAGCTGCATGTGACCCGACAGGACGAGCACCCCCATCGCCAGCGCGGTGAGCGCCATCGTGCCCTGGGTCAACAGCATCATCCAGCGCTTGGGGAAGCGGTCGGACAGGGCACCCGCGACCGGAGCCAGTAGGAGCATCGGAAGGAACTGCAGGCCGGTGACGATCCCCAGCGCCTGAGCGGAACCGTCGGTGAGCTCGGTCAGCACCACCCAGTCCTGGGCGACGCGGCCCATCCAGGTTCCGACGTTGGAGACGAGGGCTCCGGCGGCGTAGATCCGGTAGTTGCGCACCGACAGCGCAGCGAACATCGCGCTCACTGCGCGGCGACCTCCTCCAGCAGGGCCGTCGCCACGCGCAGAGTCTGCCGCTCGGCAGCCGACAGCCGGTCGAGCCGCTCGGCCATCCAAGCGTCTCGACGGGCCCGCTCGCGGGCCAGAGTCTGCCTCCCGGCAGCGGTGAGCGAGATGCGCGCGACCCGGCCGTCCGCCGGGTCCGCGTCTCGGCGCACCAGACCCTGCTGTTCGAGACCCGCGACGGTACGGCTGATGCTGGGTGCGCGCACCCGCTCCACCTCGGCCAGCTCCCCGACCGTGGCCGGCTGACCATCCAGTCGAGCCAGGACGCTGAACTGGTGCGGCGGGGTGTCATCCGAGGACTCGAAACGGACCCGGCGCGAGACGCGCATGCAGGCCAGTCGCAGGTCGTGGGCGAGCTCGGCGACACCGGCGTCCCCGGCGTCCGGCGCCTGCCGTGGTGAGGAGGAGGTGGGGGTCACACGCTGGCCAACTGCATAGCCTGGCTAACTATTCCCCTCGGGGGTACGCCGGGGTCAGCTCGTGTGCATGACCCCGCTCCGAAAGAGACCACGGGACCGCGTCACCAGCCGTGCCCCGGGTTGGTGTCTAGAGTGGATCGATGGGTGACTCCGAAGCGCCGGGTCCTGGGCAGGCACCCTCCGGCGACGCCCAGGTGGTGACTCCGATGGAGGTGCGCATCCCGGCGTTGCTCATCGTCCGGGTGGCGCTGGCACTGTGGCTGGTGGCTCTCGTCGTGCTCTGGACCGTCCCGTCCCTGAGCGCCGGGGACAGGTCCTGGTGGCCGTGGGTCCCGGTAGCCGGGCTGGCGGTCGGGTTGTTCGGTCACGCCTATGTCTCCCGGGGGCGAGGTCACGCGTCGGGCTCCTAGCTCACGGCACGGCCCCCTGCTCAGCGGTCGACGAGGTCGACGGCCAAGTCGTCGAGCACGGGGTCGACCGCTGGTGGGGCCGGCTTGGACTCCACGTCCACCTCGCTGTGCGCGCCGCAGCCGTGGTCTCGGCTCACCACCGAGCCGTCGCTGGGTGACCACGCGTTGGCGCAGACCCCGAACATCACGCGCAGGGCACCGGCCATGGGCAGGTAGAACCCGCAGCTCCCGCAACTGGCCGGCGCGCTCTTGGCGACCTCCGCCGTCGGGCCGTGGCCTTCGTCGTACCACCGCTGCGCAGCCGCGTCACGGCCCTCGGCGGACAGCACCCTGGCGCGGCCGAGACCGAGCTCGAACAGGGCGACGCGGTCGACCTCCTGCTCACCGGTGGCCTCGAAGCCGGCGACCAGCAGCGGGTCCTCGTCGCGGTAGGGGGTCCGGTCGCCGGCCCCGATGTCCCCGGGCTCAAGCCGTTCGGCGTAGGGGAGCCACTCCGGTGAGACCAGAGCCGCTGCACTCGGAAGCAGATGCACCTCCGAGACCGTCGGCCGCCGACCCCGCGGAGGCCGGGCCAGCGTGACCGCCCACGCCCATCCGGGGTAGCCCGGCGAGGTGCACTCGAACCGATGGGTGAGGACACGGTCCTCGGCCATCTCCGTGCCGAGGTGCTCCCCGACGGGGGCGCCAGCCACCTCCTGGGCCGCCGACCGGGCGAGGTCCACCGCCGCGGCGAGCGTCGCGTCGGTCTTGCGCACGGGCACGCTCAGGCTCCCGCCTCGAACTGGTCGGCCACCGCGCGCAGGGTCTTGGACAGGGCGGCCGCCGTCTTGGCGTCCGGGTAGTGCCCCCGGCGCAGCGAGCCGCCGGCCCGGTCGAGGACGGCGATGAGGTCCTCCACGACCACGGCCATCTCATCGGCCGGTTTGCGGTCACGGATGGCCATGCTCTTGCTCACCGACGGCGCCGGCTCGAGCAGCCGCACACTGAGCGCCTGGTCACCGCGACGACCCCGAGCGATGTCGAACTCGACCCGGGCCCCGCGAGGCAGCGCGTCCGTGCCCGCGGGCAGCGCGCTGGCGTGGACATAGACATCTTGGCCCTCGTCGCTGGCGAGGAAGCCGAAGCCTTTGTCCTCGTTGAAGAACCTGACCTTGCCCGTGGGCACTGTGACACCTCTGCGTGGCTCGATGGGGTGGACCGGCGCATGGTCACGACCGGGCGGAGCGCTCCCGGGGGCGGAACGTCCGCTCCCAGGGTAGCCGCTCCAGGTCAGCGATGAGCACACACTCGTGCGGCGGGCACTCCCCAGACGAAGCTGCCCGCCGCACGAGGCGAGGTCGAGTCCAGCTCGACCCGGATGTCAGACCGAGACCTTCTCCTGCTCACCGTCGTCGGAGCGAACCTTGACGGCGGAGTCGAACTCGTAGGCGGTCTCACCGTGCGCGGCGAGGTCGACCCCACGCTCCTCGTCCTCGATCGAGACGCGGAAGCCGATGGTCTTGGCGATGGCCAGGCCGATCACGAGGGTCAGGATGCCGGTGAAGGCCATCGTGAACACCGCCGCCACGAGCTGGGCGACCAGCTGGTCCAGACCGCCGCCGTAGAACAGCCCGCCGCCTTCGCCCTCGATCGGCAGCATGAGGAAACCGATGCCGATGGTGCCGACCAGGCCGGCGACCAGGTGGACGCCGACGACGTCGAGGGCGTCGTCGTAGCCGAACTTGTACTTCAGACCGATCGCCAGAGCGGAGATGGCACCCGCCACCACGCCCAGGAAGATCGAGCCGACAGGGCTGAGGTTCGCACACGCCGGGGTGATGGCCACCAGGCCGGCGACCACGCCGGACGCGGCGCCGACAGAGGTCGGGTGCCCGTCGCGGATCCGCTCCACCAGGAGCCAGCCCAGCATCGCGGCGGCGGGCGCCACCAGCGTGTTGACCCAGATCAGGCCGGCCTCGTCGCTGGTGCTCGCGGCACCCCCGTTGAAGCCGAACCAGCCGAACCAGAGCAGGGCGGCGCCCAGCATGACCAGCGGCACGTTGTGCGGCTTGTGGAAGCCCATCTTCCCGAAGCCGGCGCGCTGGCCGATGATGTAGACCAGCACCAGGGCGGCCAGGCCGGCGTTGATGTGCACGACCGTGCCCCCGGCGTAGTCGATGGCCACGCCGAAGTTCTCACCGACCCAGCCGCTGTCGCTGAGCAGGCCGCCGCCCCAGACCATGAAGGCCAGCGGGCAGTAGACCAGCGTCACCCAGATGGCCACGAAGACGGTCCAGGCGCCGAACTTCGTGCGGTCGGCCACGGCACCGCTGATCAGGGCCACGGTGATGATGGCGAAGGTGGCGCCGAAGCCGGCGCCGATCAGGTCGCTCGTCCCGACCAGGTTCGAGAGCCCGAAGGAGGCCGTGGGGTCACCGAACAGGCCGCCCACGACCGAGTCGCCCCCGCTCATCGAGTAGCCCCACAGGACCCAGATCACGCCGACCATGCCGATGGAGACGAAGCTCATCATCATCATGTTCAGCGAGGCTTTGGCGCGGGTGAGCCCCCCGTAGAAGAAGGCCAGGCCCGGAGTCATCAGCAGCACGAGTGCCGATGACACCATGACCCATACGTCGCCCGAGGTCAGTTCCATGAGTGTCTCCATCGAATCGTTCAGGGCGCGGCTCCACGCGGCGCGCCGGTCCTCACAGTCTGAGCAGCCGGTGTTACCGGTCGGGACCTTCGGTGTTACGAGCGCGTTCCCAACGTTTCGTCGAGGTAAATTCCTGCGCAGCGCTCCAGGCGCTCACGCCACCACTGTGTCCGGATGGGACCGGCCGCGTGCCGAGCCAGCAGCTCGGGGTCGACGGTGGCCACGCCGCGGCGGGCCTGCTCCAGCGTGAGCGACCCGCCGCCGGGACGCAGCGACTCCCGGCTCACGTCACCGTCGAAGAGGGCCATCGTCCCCAGGCCACACGCGTAGGGGAGGGTGGGCAGACAGGCCGCCAGCCTCACTCCGCTCGCGATGCCGACCGTGGTGTCAAGGGCCGAGGACACGACAGCCGGGAGCCCACAGTCCGCCACGATGCTCAAAGCGCGACGGATACCACCGAGCGGCGCGACCTTGACGACCACCAGGTCGGCAGCCCCGGCCCGCGCGACGCGGATCGGGTCGCCTGCCCGACGGACCGACTCGTCCGCAGCCACCGCTACCTCGATGCCGTCCCGGGCCAGCGCCACCCGCAGCCGGGCCAGGTCCTCGACCGAGGCCACGGGCTGCTCGGCGTACTCCAGCTCGTAGGCCGACAGTGCCCGCAGCGCGCTCCGGGCCTGCTGCAGGTCCCACCCCCCGTTGGCGTCGACACGGATCGCGGCCCCCGGCCCCAGAGCCTGCCGGACGGCCGCCACCCGGGCAGTGTCGGCCGCGAGGTCCTGGCCCGCGCCGGCCACTTTCACCTTGGCCGTGCGGGCACCCGGAAAGGCCTGCAGCACCGAGGCCACCCGGGCCGCCGGCACCGCCGGCACGGTGGCGTTGACGTCGATGCTGTCGCGGACCGGGGTCGGTGGCTCGTTCCAGCCCGCCTCGACGGCGGCCGCCAGCCAGACGGCCGCCTCCGCGTCCGAGTACTCGGCGAAAGGCGCGAACTCGGCCCAGCCGCACGGCCCGCGCAGCAGCACCGCCTCGCGGCGCGTCAGCCCGCGGAACGGCACCCGCAAGGGGATGTCGACGACGTGGGCGCACTCGAGCAGCTCGGCCGGGGTGGGCACCATGGGCCTATTGTCGACCTCGTGAGCCGCGAACCGAACGAGTCCCACCCCACCGACCAGCCGGCGAGCGGAGCCAGCCTCTTCGACCCGAACGCGTGGGATCCCGTATCGGGGTTCGAGTTCACCGACATCACCTATCACCGGGCCCGCGGGCTGGGCTGTGTGCGGGTGGCGTTCGACCGTCCCGAGGTGCGCAACGCCTTCCGTCCGCACACCGTCGACGAGCTCTACCGAGCGCTGGACCACGCGCGGATGACGCCCGACGTGGGCGTGGTGCTGCTGACCGGTAACGGCCCGAGCCCCACCGACGGAGGCCACGCCTTCTGTTCCGGCGGCGACCAGCGCATCCGCGGTCGCTCCGGCTACCAGTACGCGGCCGGCGAGTCCGCCGAGACGGTCGACACCGCCCGGGTCAAGGCGGCCGGTGGCCGGTTGCACATTCTGGAGGTCCAACGACTCATCCGCACCATGCCCAAGGTCGTCATCGCCGTCGTCAACGGCTGGGCTGCCGGGGGCGGGCACTCGCTGCACGTGGTGTGCGACCTCACGCTGGCCTCCCAGCAGCACGCCCGGTTCAAGCAGACCGACGCCGATGTCGGCAGCTTCGACGCCGGCTACGGATCGGCCTACCTGGCCCGGATGGTCGGCCAGAAGCGAGCCCGCGAGATCTTCTTCCTGGGGCGTTCCTACGACGCGCGGGAGATGCAGCAGATGGGAGCGGTCAACCTGGTGGTGGACCACCGCGAGCTGGAGCAGGAGGCCCTGCGCGTCGCGGACGAGGTTCTGGGCAAGTCGCCGACGGCGCAGCGCATGCTGAAGTTCGCTTTCAACCTCGCGGACGACGGCATGGCCGGGCAGCAGGTGTTCGCCGGCGAGAGCACCCGCCTGGCCTACATGACCGACGAGGCGGTCGAGGGCCGGGACGCCTTCTTGGACAAGCGTTCGCCCGACTGGACCGACTACCCGTGGTACTTCTGAGTCGTGCCGGGGGGTGCGGGCCGGCGGCGCAGATCGAGTGGACGCGCTGCCCTCGCCGGTGAGGGAGGGGTACCGTGAGCACGGCAGGCTCCGATCCGACGTTGTGGAAGGCCCGACACCGATGCGACGCGCACTTGTGACCACGTTGGCCGTGCCGGCTCTGCTGCTGACAGCGTGCGGATCCGACGACGAGCCGAGCGGTGACGAGCCCTCGAGCCAGGAGAGCGAGCAGGCACAGCAGACCACCGAGGAGCCCTCGGAGGCCCAGGAGTCGAGCGCCGAGCCCGACGACGCGCAGCAGAGCACGCAGGCTCCCGCCGACGACGAGGAGTCCAGCGCCGGGACCGCGGGGGGCTCGGTCGAGGGTGGGGCTGCGGGCCGGGCCGCCGCGGCCCGGACCAAGGCATTCATCGTCGCACTGGTCAACGCCGACCCGGAGATCTGCCAGCTGATCCTCGGCTTCGACGGTGAGGCACCGATGAAGGACTCCCCGGAGGACCTCAAGACCTGCCGTGACGTGCTGCCCTCCACGCTCGAGGGACTCGTCGGCGAGGAGGAGGCCGCCATCATCGACGTCATCGAGGTCCAGGGCGCCGAGGTCAACGGGAACACCGCCATCGTGGACAAGGACAACCTCTCCGACCTGTTCGCCGAGGGCTTCGGCGACGAGGAGATCACGCTGAAGCGGGTCGAGAAGCAGTGGTACGTCGACCTCGAGAACAGCTTCCAGGGGAACAGCTGAGCACGGTTCGGGTCGACCGCGCGGGGACCGGAAGCGCGGCGAGCCGGTGGACGCACTCGACCTGACCGGAGCCGGCCGAGGCGAAGTCGTGCGGCTGGTCCAGGAGGCTGTGGCCGCGCAGCGCGCCGTGGTCGTCCCGACGTCCGGCTCTTCCGGGCCGCCGAAGCGGGTGCTGCTGTCCATGTCGGCACTGAAGGCCTCTGCCGAGTCCACACTGTCCTTCCTCGGCGGCCCCGGTCAGTGGCTGGCCGCTCTCAGCCCGCGCCACATCGGTGGGCTGCAGGTCTACCTCCGCTCTGCCGTCTCCGGCATCCCTCCGGCCACCCTCGAGGACGACGGTCCGTTCGGCGCCGGCTCCTTCACCGCCGCGGTCGCCGCGATGCGGCCCGGCACCAGGCACTATGCCGCTCTGGTCCCTACGCAGGTACACCGGCTACTCGCCGAGCCGGCCGGGCGGGAGGCCCTGGCGAGCCTGGACCGGGTGCTCATCGGTGGGGCTCCGTTGCCGGCGGCGTCGGTGGCCGCACTGGACAGGGCCGGCGTCCGGTGGACTCACACCTACGGGATGACCGAGACCGCCGGCGGCTGTGTCTACGACGGCGTCCCCCTGCCCGGCGTCGCGGTGCGCCTGGAGCAGGGGCCGGCGGGAGGCCGGATCCTGCTGAGCGGGCCGATCCTTGCGCAGGGGTATCTGCAGGACCCGGTCGCGACCGCTGAGGCCTTCGTCACCGAAGCCGGTGTGCGCTGGTACCGCACCAGCGACCTCGGCCGCTACGACGAAGTCCGGCGGCGTTGGAAGATTCTGGGTCGCGTGGACGAGGTCATCAACACGGGCGGACACAAGGTGCATCCGGACGACGTGAGCTCGGCGCTGTGCGCCATGGAACCGGTCGTCGACGCGGCGGTGGTGGCACTGCCCGACCCGCAGTGGGGTGAACGGGTGGTGGCCATGCTGGTCCCTGCCGCGGGCGGTCCGCCCGTCGAGGCGCTGACGCGACCCACCGGCTGGGTCCGTTCTCGACTGCGGGAGACGTTGCCGCGCTACGCCCTGCCGACGCAGGTGCGCTGGTCCGACACCCTCCCCCGGCTCGCGAGCGGCAAGGTCGACCACGCCGGGGTCCGAGCAGCGTTTACCCAGGAAGGTGAGAGACTATAAGGGTTCCGTATCCGTCTCCCCGAGGTCACCATTGATCCGCTTCCTGGTCGCGATCGCGCTCCTGGCGTTCACCGTGTACTGCGTCGTCGATGTCGTCCGCACCGACAAGGAACGGGTGCGGCATCTGCCGAAGCTGGCCTGGGTCACCGTGACGATGTTGTTCACGCCGTTCGGCGGCCTCGCCTGGCTGTTCGCCGGGCGTCCGGGCGGTCTGCGGCAGCGTGGCGGCGGACAGCCTCGCGGGCCCCGCGGCCCCGATGACGACCCCGACTTCCTGCGCGGCATCTGACCTCGATGGCCGACGTCGCGCAGTGGGTCGCTGGGGCGCGACCACGGACCTTCTCGGCCGCCGCCGCGCCGGTCTGCGTGGGCACCGGTGCCGCCTTCGAACAGGGTGGCGCCAACTTCGGCATGGGCCTGCTCGCGCTCGTGGTCGCGCTCAGTCTTCAGGTCGGGGTGAACTACGCGAACGACTACTCCGACGGCGTGCGCGGCACCGATGCGACCCGGGTCGGCCCGGTGCGCCTGGTCGGCCAGGGTCTGGCCGACCCTGGGTCGGTGAAAGCCGCGGCGGTGCTCTCCCTGGCGACCGCAGCCGTGGTCGGACTGGCTCTCGTGGCGCTGGCGAACGCCTGGCTGCTGCTGCTCGTCGGGGGCGCCGCCATCGTGGCGGCGTGGCGCTACACCGGAGGAGCCCGACCCTACGGCTACCGCGGCTTGGGCGAGACCGCCGTCTTCGTCTTCTTCGGGCTGGTCGCTGTCCTGGGCACCCAGTGGACGCAGTCGGGAGCTCTGAGCATCTCCGGCCTGCTCGGGGCCGTGGGAGTCGGAGCCCTGTCCTGCGCGATCCTGGTCGCCAACAACCTGCGGGACATCCCTGGGGACGAGCAGGTGGGCAAGCGCACGCTGGCCGTCGCCTGGGGTGAGGAGAAGACACGCCGCTTCTACGAGCGACTGGTGCTCGTCGCCTTCGCCGTCGTGCCGGTGGCCGCCATCGGGTCGTGGTGGGTCCTGATCGCTCTGGCGGCTGCCCCCCTGGCCTGGCGACCGGTGCGCACCGTGCGTGCGGGCACGACGGGCAGCGGTCTCGTGCCGGTGCTGACGGCCACCGGCATACTCCAGATGGGCTACGCCGTGCTGTTCACCGCCGGGCTGATGCTGTCCGCCTGAAACTGGCGCTAGCCGCGAGGACCCTCGATCTCGGTGTCCTCGTCGTCCTCGTCGGTGCGGCCGGCCGCGATCCGGTCCGCGCGCCGCGCCCGTCGGCGCTCGACCTTGGCGGCGAGCTGGTCGGCCATCTGTTGACGTTGCCCGCGCAGCAGGAACAGGGACGTCACCATGGAGAAGAGCGCGGCATAGAGCAGCGCCCACAGGTCCGGGACTCCCAGCCAGATGAAGACCAGCAGGAAGACCGCGAAGACCAGCAGCCGCAGGACCGTGTAGCGCAGCACGTCTTACAGTCCCGAGTAAGAGTGGAGCCCGGAGAAGAAGACGTTGACCACGGCGTAGTTGATCACGATGCAGATCCCTCCGGCAATCGCGATCCAGGTGGCCTTTCGGGTGGTCCACCCCGCGGTGGCGCGAGCGTGCAGGTACGCCGCGTAGACCACGAAGATGACGAACGTCCAGACCTCCTTGGGGTCCCATCCCCAGTAGCGACCCCAGGCCTGCTCGGCCCAGGTGGCCCCCACGATCAGC
>NZ_DATFMA010000001.1:0-5743 GCF_035267225.1 Ornithinimicrobium sp. | reverse complement strand
CTTCAGTTTGGGTACGTCTGCACAGTGCGAAGTGGCACCAAGAGATCGTCCACGTCCCTGGGGTCCACTCGAATGATCCTTGGGCCCGACCGGTACGCCCTGAGATCGCCGGCCGCGATACGACGACGCAACGTCCGCGTACTGAGACCGGTCCGCTCGGCGGCCTGCGACAGGGACTCGTACTGCCGTCGAGCACTGAGCTGTGTTGGCTGGGTTTGCTCCACATCTCCTTAAGCCCCGTGCTTGCTATCGGAGTGTCAGAACAGCTAGGCCGATTGCGCAAGAGGCAGGGTTCTTGTCGGCGACCGGGTTGTAGCCCCACGGGTGCTGGGCACACGACGTGATTGCTGACTGAGTTGGGGACCATCTCGATGACTCACGACGCCACCACAGCCGTCAGGGGTTCCCAGGAGCGAGTACACGGGCGTGCGCAACTGTCACACTACTGACACGGCGGAACTGGAAACGGTGTCTATGCAGGTCAGACGCTTGGCGCGGAGATTCCCGCCACCTCCACCACCGTGGCCACATCACACTGGTCGTCACACGTCAGCCCCCAGTTTCCGCAGTGCGAGGCGGACCTGGGGGCTTTCCAGTGCCCGGGCTGACCCGTCCGGCGAGAAGCGCCCGTCAAGCTCGGGTACGTTGACGAGATGATGAACGAGACGAGTTCTCGCACGCTCGAAGAGGCACTGGCGCAGCCGCGTCGCCACCGTGACAGGGATCTGGCTTTGCAGCCCATGGACAACTTCTCCAGCACGCCGGACGGTCCGAACGGGCAGCCACTCAGCTTCTGGGCCTCGTGGGACCTGAAAGACCGGCCGCGGCGGGTCGCCTTGCTTCTCGACGACTGCCAGGAGGAGTACCGACCCTATGCCGAGGAGATCCTGCCCAACCTGATCGAGCTCGTTGACGCGTTCCGGTCGGCGCAGTCGCGCGGTGAAGGGGTCGAGATCGTCTGGAGCTCCTGGACCCGCACCTTCGACGACGGGATCAGCAATGCGATGGACCGGTGGTACGGTCCGCGGGGATTGCGGCCCGAGGAGCCGGAGAACGCGGTGTACATGTTCACCGGTGCGCCCGGCATGGAGGTTCTCGCCGAGATCGCTCCGACGCCCGAGGAGGTGGCGGATGGCTGGTACTACCACGGCAAGCACCTCGACATGTTCTGGAACTTCGACGAGAACGGCGACTCCTACCTCGACGAGAAGCTCAAGGCCCAGGGGACCGACACCATCGTGATCTCGGGTCTGTGGACCGATGAGTGCATCCTCAGCACCGCCTACGCGGGCAGTTCGCGTGGATACGACGTGGTCGTGGTCGGTGACGCCGTCGCGACGGCGACAGCGAACCAGGAGAGCGCGCTGACGGTCGTGAACAGTACGGTCGCCAAGGTGCTGACGACCGACGATGTCATCGGCTACATGCGCGATGACTTCGTTGTCGGCGAGCCGGGAGCGGTGAAAGGCGTCAGACACCCTG
Organism: Ornithinimicrobium sp.; assembly: GCF_035267225.1. Lineage (GTDB taxonomy): Bacteria > Actinomycetota > Actinomycetes > Actinomycetales > Dermatophilaceae > Ornithinicoccus. The sequence goes on along the minus strand of NZ_DATFMA010000001.1, from coordinate 4,261 downwards.
ACGGACGGAAGGACGACTAGCTGGGCGCGACCGAGCCCAGGGGCTCAAGAGCGAACCTCCCAGGCCTGAGAAGCGAGGTGAGACCACCTCGCTTCTCGGGCAACGTCTCCCTCGACGGCTGCTGCCGTGATGAAGCTGGGGGCGCGCCGGACGAGGAGTCGAGGCGAGTGCCGAACTGCGCAGACAAAACACGCGAATGCCTTGCTGTTCGGCCCTGTGACCTACGAAGTGATGGCGTCGGCGGCCGAAGAAGTACGTCGTGTCGAGCAGTCTGGCTGAGCTCAACGACCAGGCTTGGGTGGGTTGCCGGCGAGTCCCCGTTCGACCCATGAGCGCAGAACGCGTCCGTCGTCGAGGGCTTCGGCCCCGACGTGCACCCAGGAGTCGGAGACCGCTCCGCCGATCGTCATGGCGGTGACGTGATCGCGCGTGACCAGGTCGGCGAAAGTCTCGCGCCCGACCTTGACCAGCAGCCCGCCCTGGCCGCTCGCGCAGCAGGCCATCCGGCCTCGCACCATGAAGGCCAGGCCGCCGAACATCTTCTTCTCCTCCTCGACCCGATCGCCGAGGAGGTCACGTACGCGCCCTGCTAGATGCTCGTCGTATGCCATGCCCTGATTGTGGACCGGTGAGCGCCGACCAGACGGATGGGGCGGGGTACCCCTGCACGGGACGCGGCTCGACCTGGGTGTCCGGTCCCTCAGTGCCGATCGCCTTCGCGGACGATCGCCACCGGACACGGACCAGGCCGGTGGATGATGCTCTGGCTCACCGACCCCAGCATGAGACCCGGTAGGCCGCCTCGGCCCCGGCTGCCGACGACAAGCAGGCTCGCGTTCTTGGCGTGGGCCAGTAGCAGGTCGACGGGCGTCAGCCGTGAGACCACGTGGTGCACCTGCACATCCGGATACGTCTCGGCCCACCCGGCCAACGCCTCGTACAGCACTCGCTGCTGCTCCTCGGCGAGCCGGTGCAGCGTGTGCTCGCTGATCCAGGGCAGCGTCGCCTGCTCCGGCGGCTCCAGATGCCAGGCATAGACCGCGACCAAGGAACTACCCCGCTGCTGTGCCGCGTCGAAGCCGTACTCGATGGCCGCCTCGTTCGCCCTCGAACCGTCCACGCCGAGGACGACCCGACCGTCTGCCGGCGGTTCCGCGTGGTCATCGACCACCACGACGGGGGCCCGAGCGTGAGCCGCCACCTGCGCTGAAGTCGACCCCAACACCGCCTCGCTCAACCGGCTGCCACTGTGACGACCCACGACGATCGAGTCGGCCTGGGCGGAGGCTTCCACCAGTACCGCGGCGGGCCCTCCGTCTCTCACGCCGGTATGGACCTGCACCGATGGTTCCGCGGCCGCGGCGTGCTCCCGTGCTCGCTGCAGGACCTCGGCCGCCAACGGTTCGGGAACCAGCGCGTCGCGCACGATCCCGAACTGACCGGGCAGCGGTACGCCGCGGGCGAGGAGGAGCTGGACAGGCCGAGCGCGGCGCCGTGCTTCAGCCAACGCCCAGTGCAACGCGGCCGAACGAGGATGTGACGGGTGCAACCCCACGACAATGGGTCTCATACCGGCAACGTCTCACCTCGCCCGCAGAAGCGGCAGAGCCCTTGGTCCCTGCTTCCCCGGCGCTACCAGGTGGCGGTGATCGTCCCCGGTCCCGAGGCGTGGGCTGGCTGCTCGGGCACGGTCCCCTCCGCCTGCGCCCAGGTCAGCAACACCGCAAGCACGAGTGTCGTGACCACGGGCAGCATCGCCAGGGGACGCCAGCCCGCCCGCCCGGCGGACACCAGGATCCCGGCGACTCCCATGGCGATGATGAGGCCGACGTTGAGCCCTAGCAGCAGCAGGCCGCCCAGCGCGGTGTTCAGCTCCCCGGCGTACACGGAGAGGGCCGTGGCCCCGACCGCCGGAACCAAGGCCAGGGCGGCCACCGTGCCGATCAGGGCATCCGTCTTCTCGTTGGCCTGAGCGACCGTTCCCGCCAGTCCGGCTGCTACAGCGGCCGCCATCGACCACCAGCCCGGGTGCACCCGTTCCTGCAGCAACGGGTTCTCCAGAACAGCATCGGAGACGAGGACGCCGGCCGCGCCCATGAGGGCAGCAGTCAGCCAGGCCACGACGAACGCCAGAGCCAGTCCTGCCGATGCGACGGTGAGACCGCGCACGGCCAGGTCGCGGCGACGTTCGGCCAGGGCGAAGGGGACCAGCGCCAACGCCGGCATCAACGGCGCCAGGATCATCGACCCGATGAGGATGGGCACCGAGTTGGACAGCAGTGCCACGCACGCGAGCACCCCTGAGCTGGCCATGTAGAGCAGAAACGTCGGGGTCAGGGCGACCTGACCCTCGAGCCGAGAGACGGTCTCCTGATCGGACAAAGAACCGGCAGCCATGGCGCCATCCTGCCGCAGGATGGAGCGCTCAGGTTCCTCGGAAGGCTGTGGGGCTGAGCGTTCGATGGCATTCCTCGATCACTCGCAGCTGCGTCCGGGCCCGGTCTTGCAGTGTCTCCAGCGTTGCGCCGTCCAAACCCAGAGCATGAGCATGCACATGCAGCGTCTACCACAGGCTGAGCTTGCCGAGCACACCGACCCGCAAGGCCTCGATCTCGACCAGCGGGGTCAACGGGGAACGAGAGCGCAGCCGGCCGTTCAGCTTGAGCCGCCCGGCCAGCTCCCCGGCGCGGCCCAACGCATGTGCACCCCGGCGACGGTCCACGCCCAACTGTCGCGCCATGTCGAGCAGCGAGACAACATCCTCGCGCACCTGTTCGGCCAGCTGCACCACCTCAGAGTGCACACTCAGGTCGGTGTACGACGACGCCATCCGAGATAGGCGGTTCACCGCCCCCGTCGCGCCGACCAGATGGTCGTCTACGTAGATCCTCAACAGCCGCTCGTCCACCGCTTCCTGCTCGCCGCTCATGTCCCCATCCTGCCGAGCCGTCGCCGGAAAGGCGGTCACGACGCACCGGCGCGCGCGCTCTCGGAGCGGCCGTTCGTGAGCACATCGACCAGGTTGCTGATGTAGACGTCCAGAGACCCGTCGCGCTCGCCGCCTTCGAGCATCCTTGTGACGTGGAAGTGGCCGACATAGGTGGAGTAGGCCACGCGCGCCCGCGTTCGAGCCTCGGGCGGGGTGAAGTCCAAGTCGGCGAACACACGTTCCAGAAACTGCAGGCGCCGACCGGTCACGCGGCGCACGACCGTCCCTACGATGCCGTCGTCGAACGTCGCGACCAGCGCGGCATCGAGGGGGCCGTCGACCACATCTCCCACGCTGGCCGTGAACAGGGCCCGAAGGCGAGCCACGGGGTCGACGATGGCCCCGACCTCTTCGATGACATCCATGGTTGCCCGCTGTTCCCACAGGTCGAGAGCCGCGGTGACCAGCGCCTCACGGTTGGCGAAGTGCCAGTAGAAGCTTCCCTTGGTCACGCCGAGCCGGCGCCCCAGCCCCTCGACAGTCACCTGCTCCACTCCCTCCGATGCGATCACCTGGAGTGCTGCCTTGGACCAGTCCTCGATCCCGAGGCGGGTGACTGAGGTCATCTCCGTACGCTACCGTATGGAGATGACCATACGGCAGAGTACGGGTACTCGGGCGGCAGCCACCGCCATTGCCGCAGGCGGCCTGGCCGGCGCGGCAGCGGTCCACGCGCTGTGGGCATCCGGATCGACGTGGCCGGCCGAGGACTACGACGATCTCGCTGACCTGGTCGTCGGCCGCGGGCCCTTTCCCAGCCGACCGGTGACGGCAGTCGTCGCGGGCCTGCTGACCACGGCCAGTGTGCTCGTCGTGCTGGCTGGAACACCGAGCGCGGCCCAGTCCCGCATCGTGCGGGCGGGGTCCACGACGGTGGCAATCGTCCTGCTGGTGCGGGGTGTCGGTGGGCTCGGCTGGGAGGCCGTGGGTGTCGGCCAGGCCAGCGAGGCGTTCCGTTTCTGGGACCGCCGGTTGTACTCGCCGCTGTGCATCTCCCTCGGTGTCTGCGCGACCCTCGGTCGACGCGGGCGGAGATGCCCGGTCTCTTGGCGCTACCCGGTGTAGGTGACCCGGCCTGGTTTGCCCGACGCGGGGGGCGCCTCCGGGTAGTCGGAAGCTCCCGGAGCCTGGTTGGGCTGGCTTGCGCCCCGGCGGCCGGGTTTTCCGCTGCCTGTGCCCTGTCCGCCCGAGTTGCCGGGTTTTCCGCTGCCCGTGCCCGGTTTCTTAGGCTTCGTCGGGTTGCTCGGGTTGCTCGGGTTGCTCGGGTTGCTC